>JAYSVN010000001.1:0-2911 GCA_043718505.1 Minisyncoccota bacterium
AGACACCTGTGATCGTTCGATACAACGGAGGTTCGCAGGCGGCTCACAATGTTGTTTCGCCGGAAGGTCTGAACCATGAGTTTCAACACTTCGGTTCCGGATTTCTGGCAAAAGATACGACAACGTACATTTCTGAGTTTATGCTCTTCAATCCGATATCAATTAAAGATGAAGCGGAGAAATTGTTTGAAAAGACACAGCGTCATCCAGGCGTAAAACTTTTCATCCACGAAGACAGCTTAATTATTACGCCGTATCACAAGTCCATCAATCAAATGCTGGAAATCTGCCGGGGTAATAAAAGGCACGGCAGTTGTGGTAAGGGAGTAGGGGAAACTATCAAGGACAGCACTTTATTCGGCAAAAATGTTCTGCGAGCCAAAGACTTAAAATCCAGAAATATTCTGGAGAAAAAAGTACTTTGGCTAAGAGATCTGAAGTTAAAACAAGCTGAAGAAATTTGTGCCGAACATTGTGGTAAAAACGGAAACACTGACCAAAATGACGAAGTTTTACGAAAGCATTTGTCAGACATTGCAAACGAAAATCGTTTGCTCAACCTCATCGACATCTACGCAGATTTTCTTGAAGTATGTAGGGCAAAAGTTGTTTCCAATACGGAAGCCAAAAAATTACTTCACAATGCTCCATCTCTCATTTTCGAAGGTGCGCAGGGTGCGCTTCTGGACAGACAATACGGTTTTCTACCGCATGTCACAAAATCCAATACGACTTTAGAAAATGCAGATGAGATTCTCAGAAAGTATGATGTTCCTGGCGAAGTAAGGAAAATTGCCATTCTAAGGGCATATACTACTCGCCATGGTGCCGGTCCGTTTGTTACATACGATCAGGAATTATCACAAAGAATTCCCGATATGCATAATACGACAAACAATTGGCAGGGAGATTTTCGTATCGGTTGGCTTGATTTAGTCGCCACACGGTACGCGCTGAAGATGGTTGGTCCAGTCGATAGTATAGCCCTGACAAATATTGACAGGCTATATCAAATCGAAGAAGTAAAAGTTTGTGATAGATATGAATATGTTGGTAAGGAAAAAGAAAAATTGGAAATGTTCTTTGAATTCCATACCAGAGCCAAGCGAATCATTATCACAGACATTAAACTGCCAACTGATCCAAATCCGGAAAGGCAAATGCAATTAACGAGACTACTCAATGATTGCCGGCCAATTTATGATAAAGTCATGAATCGTTTCTTTTGGAAAAAAGACGGAAGCATGAATTTCGTCGATGAATACGTCGATGTTCTTGAAGAAAAATTAAATACCAAAATCACAATCGTTTCTTGTGGCCCAAGAGCCCAGGATAAAATTGTTCTCTCTAAAGCCCTTGCTGTATAGCAGGGGTTTTTTATTTGCATGATTCTTTATTTGTATAAATGTCAAAACAAGCTAGAATAATTGTATGCTCGAAAATATCGAACCGACTCGAACTGTCTATTGTTACTACTATCCTGAAGTACGCAAGCTAATTAGCTCACTTACTAATCCGTATCCGCACAATGTTTATCTAGGTTCCATTAAACCGGGCCTTGATGATTTTCATGAGGCTGCTATTAGCCAGTACATCAGCCACATGAGAAATCAGGCTCCGGGTTTGGATACATTTCCGTTTCGCTATACATCGGCTGGTGCAAGCGAAAGTATTTTTCATATTCTGGCTGACATTGCTTCATATAGAAAAAATACACCGCTCTATGTTTTGCAAGGCGAATATGAAGGGTATGCCGGTTACGGAGAAAATCTCGGTTTGAAATTCACTATTGTTTCTATAGAGCAAGATTTTTCTGAACTTGCAAAAGGTATCTTTTTTATTTCCAACCCTTCTGCTATTAATGGTAATATTTTGCCGGACGACTTAATTAAAAGTATCGGCGATGCTGGGCATGAAATTATCTATGATTTAACTTATCTAGGCCTGACCAAGCCGCACAATTTTGATCTCAGTCATACGGCCATTAGTACGGTCATTGTCTCTCTCAGCAAGCCTTTTGGTCTTTACTACTATCGAATTGGTTTTTGTTTTACACGCCGTGAAAGGCTAACTCTTAAAGTAAATAAATGGTTTAAAAATATATTCACCCATATTCTTGCCGAAAAACTACTCAAGCAATTCCATTCATCTGAACTAGCTGAAAAATACAGACCGCTTCAAGTAAAGGCAGTTGAAATGCTGCGTGAGAAATATGATCTGCCGATCGAAGCTAGTGAAGTTGTTCTCCTTGCTCAGATAAGCGCTACCAATGTGCCGGACGATAAAAAGGAAGCAATTCAAAAATTTAAGCGAGACAATTACTATCGTTTTTGCCTGACACCCTATTTTCTGGCATTTGAGAAAAATTCAGCATAATTAATCAAATAAATTAATCAATAAGAAAAATTAAATTAAAAATAAATGACAAATATTCGCTGGTTCAATACCTTAAAAGAATACAGACAGTTTATCGAAAGCGACATCGTCGTTTCTTCGGTTTTCCGCGAGAACCCATTTTACCGAGGCCTTGTTGATTTTATTATTGACCATCGAACACCGATTTTTTTCTCAGCAAGCGAAGCACATGAATATTCTCACTTTACGCAATATTTTAACTTCGTGCTTATCCGCGGCGGTTATAAAAGCCGTTTTGTCGAAGATATGTTCTTTGCGCATGACTTTGTCCACATGGTTTTTGATAATCCACTCAATCTTGCTGATATATCTTTTGAATATTTTTGCGAAGTTGCCAATTACAATGAATACGTCGCTTCAAATGACACGGAAATTTTGACTTATTATCGTATGCCGGAATGCAGAGAAAAAGGTCTAGAATATCCGATTTTGTATGACTTGCTCAAAAATCGTATGAAAGATACTCCAAACATTGAAGGCTTACTTAACTTGAGAA
>JAYSVN010000002.1:0-28582 GCA_043718505.1 Minisyncoccota bacterium
GTTAAAACATCAGAAACTTTGCCGCCCGGTTACAAATTCCTCATCGTCACAGCCTATCGCCCGATTTGGATGCAAAAAATACTTTGGAGAAATCGGCTAATTCAAATGGCTAAAAAATTTCCTTTCAAAATGATTTTTCACCATAGACAATGGAAAAAACTAGCGTCGCAGTATACGTCACCACCTGGCGGCTCATCGCATCAATGCGGTGCAGCTGTTGACCTAACCATTCTTGATTCAGAGGGCAAGAGACTGGATATGGGAACTTCTTTTACTGATTTTGGTGCAGTCGTTAATACTCATTCTGACCTTGCCACTACAGAACAAAAGAAAAATCGCACCATGCTCTATGACACGATGACAAAAGCTGGTTTTGCAAACTATCCTCTTGAGTGGTGGCATTATTCATATGGAGACAGAATGTGGGCGGCGTATACAAGGCGGACAGAGTGTATGTACGGACGACTTGAATCAAATTTTAATATAATTAATTCATGAAAAAACATTTGCCAAATGTTACTTTAATCGGTATCGACTGTACTCATATTGACCGGTTAATGATGGCAGCCGATATTTCGACTGAAGAGATTTCTTTTGGCTCAGTTAAATTGCTGACTTCGCAAGAGAGTAATGATCCGAGAGTAATTAAAATTCCGCATATTAGTTCAGTGGAATTCTATTCAGATTTTATTATCAAAGATCTTCATAAGTATATCGATACGGAATTTGCTCTCGTTTTTCAGGCTGATGGCTTTATCCTCAATCCATCAGCTTGGTCTGATTCTTTTCTAGCGTATGACTACATTGGTGCGCCATGGTATCACCTGGGTGATCTCCGGGTCGGTAATGGTGGTTTTAGCCTGAGAAGCAAGAAGCTTATTGACTGGCTAGCTGTTAATTACAAAAAAATTAGAGTCAAGATTAATCCGGAAGATGTTTTCATATCAAAATTTGCCAGGTTATATCTTGAGCAAGCCGGCATGGTATTTGCACCTGAAAGCGTGGCCTCACAATTTAGTTTTGAAGGAAATGAAAGAGGAGTCTTTTGGAATGGGCAATTTGGATTCCATGGTATCAACTATACAGATATTTCAGCTTGGTTATTGAAACATCCGGAATATAAAAGCAAACTTGTTTTTAAACACGATGACTACACCACACTTATGAAGAATTATCCTATATTTGACGGTACTTTTCATACTTTCAGATTAAGAAAATATGATATGAAAAGTTTCAGTGCTCTTTCGAAAGGTAAAAAAAATTACGAAGCCAGAATGACAAAAACCAAGTATGATAATTTTAGTGAAGTTAAAGTTGGTCATACTGCAATATTTAAACGCTCCGGAGTACATCTCGAAGATGTTCCCGTGCCGGCTTTTGAGAAACAAATTACCAAGATTGAACATTTTAATTCTTTCGAAGAATTGCGCAAGCATTACCATAATATGTACGTCACAGTGCCAATAAAGGAAGTTCCAAAATGGAAACGCCATTTTATAAAAATACTAGGTGATTCAGCATATCCAAAAGATAGAGAATATAGTATTTTTTGGTTTTAATATATTGCTATATAATATGGATGAAGTCAGAATCATTAGTCATATATAAAATAGGTAAATTATTAAATAAAAAATAAACATATGCAAAAACAAAAAGTCACTCCATTTCTCTGGTTTGATAAAAATGCCGAAGAGGCCATGAATTTTTATATCTCTGTTTTCGGCGAACGCGGCGCTGGGAAAATCATCAGTATCAAGCGCTATCCGGAAGGTATTACCGAAGGTCCGATGGCTGGCATGGGGGGCAAAGTGCTGACTGCCGTGTTTGAACTTTTTGGCCAAAGATTTATGGCACTTGATGGTGGTCCGGTTTTTAAACCAACTGCAGCTACATCTTTGCTTGTTGAATGTACTGACCAGGCGGAAGTAGATGAATATTGGAATAAATTAATTGAGGGAGGAGATCCTGCCATGCAGCAATGCGGCTGGGTTCAGGACAAGTTTGGTTTTTCCTGGCAAATTATTCCGGAAGCTCTACCAAGACTCATGAGTGATCCTGACAAAGCCAAAGCAGATCGTGTTCTGCAGGCCATGATGCAAATGAAAAAAATAGATGTGGCAAAACTCGAAGAGGCGTATAATAGATAGAGACGAGTAAAAAGACGAGCATAAAGAATAGAGTCGTACGCTTATCCGCTAACACACTACATAATATATATGGTATTTATCATTGGACTACTACTAGGTGGCGTTATGGTTGTTTTCCTTCTGCAGAATTTTGAACCAGTAACTGTGGCCTTCTTGGGCTGGCAATTTGAAGCCAGTCTGGCCCTGTTTCTACTCTTGGCAATCGTCGGAGGAATGCTGGTGAGCGCGCTTATGTCGATTCCGGAAATTATTAGTAAGAATTTCAGACTGTCAAAACTTGCCAAGCACAACAGGCGATTGTCTGATGAACTTGATGCTCATAAGCAAAAACTGGTTGAAACAGAAATCAAACTCGCCGAAAAGCCGACAATTATTAAAGAAGAAACCACAATTATTGAAGAAAGAATGTAAGCCAAAAACTACTATGGTATATTGTATTTGTATTAGTAATTAAGATTTTCTGCACTATGAATTCCAAAACCTCAACATTTATAACTATTCTCATCATCGCTGTCGTCGTCGGCATGGGTGTTTTCTTTGTCGTTTCAAGTAAGTCACCAAAGGTTAAGCCAAATCCAGTGCCGCCAGTCAGTCAGAATCAAACGCCGACCGAACCCCCAAAGCCGCCGGTTGTGCAAACAAAGACATATACTGATGTTGCCAAAACTTTTTCCTTTAGCTATCCGACAACTTTGACTGCTGCAGATGGCGATGCAAAAAAACCCTGGAGATCAAATTCTCAAGTTTCCGGTAAACAATTGGCTTCCGTAATAATTCCCGGGACAACTCAGCCTTTAACTAATCTTTCCGAAGCTACATTTACCGTCGGTATGAGCACAGACGCCAAAGCAATTCAAACTTGCTCCACTCCGGTGAACGGGGAAGTGGCGAGAGGACAAATGACTATCGGAGGAGTGTTGTATAAGAAATTTAACATTACCAGTGGAGCTGCCGGGAACTTATACGATACGACAAGTTACCGTACTCTCAAAACTACAGGAAATAATAAGCAGTGCTATGCAATTGAATATACAATTCATTCGACCAATATAGGCAATTACACTCCTGATCAGGGTATAAAAGGATTCAATATCGAAGTGATTACCAAAACGCTTGAAGATATGGCTCAGAGCTTTTCTTTTACGTCTTAATAAGGGCGATGTAATTTTGACTGTTGAATGAATAAAAATAATAAAAACATTTTTATCGTATTTATTTGTATTTTAACCGTTGCTTTGGTGGCGGTTTTTTTTCTTACCCGAACTGAGGCAACATTGCCGCCGGCAGTTATTGTTGCTACTCCACCACCTGCGCCGCTTCCGCCACCCCCTCCACCGCCTGATCCTGTGCTTATAGGCAAAGCAACAACAAGCTTCAAAGGTAGCTCAGCCGGCCGCAAGCACAATATTGTTTTATCTTCCGGAGAATTAAACGGCTCAATTATTCTGCCAGGCCAGGAGTTTTCTTTTAACGATACACTCGGTGAAGAAACAGAAGAAGATGGCTATGTTGTTGCAGGAGTGCTTGTAGACGGCAAAAAAGTTGACGGCATAGGCGGCGGTACCTGTCAGGTTTCAACAACAATTTTCCGAGCCGCACTCAATGCCGGTTTGCCTATTACAAAACGTATCGGACATAGTCGCGTCGTCGGCTACTATGGTCCCGGTCTCGATGCCACAGTTGCCAGTCCTTATGTTGATCTGGTATTCATGAACGATACTGGATATGAAATTGAAGTGCGTAGCAAGATAGTTGAAGATACTGTTACATTTGAACTCTATGGTGTCAGCGACGGACGAACTTCAACTCTTTCAAAAGTCGATATAAGTAAACGCGTACCTGCACCTGAGCCGAAATATGAGCCTTCTCCATTATATATAGAAGGAAAGACTATTTGCACCGAAGAGCCGGAAGGTGGTATGACGACGCGTGTTACCTATACTGTTACCCTTGCTGACAGCACAATACGCGAAAAAATTTTCAAAACTATTTATTATCCTGTCGAAGGTACATGTTTTATCGGAACGAAACCAGCGCCACCACCAGCACCTCCGACACCATCTACACCACCACCTTACAAAGGAACCTTAGACTCACTTCCACCACCAACGCCTCCAATGTCTCCAACACCAACAGCCACATCAGCTCAAACGCCTGCGCCAGCGAATTAGTTACAATTTGCTGTTGTGGATTACACCCCTAAACATATTGTTATAATACTCTCATGAAAAAATATCATGTCTTTCTCATCGTCGCTTTTGTGGCAGTTTGGATTTGGGCAGCGATTAAGCCGGTATTTCCCCATGACTGGCTTTTGGAAAATTATTTAGTTTTCCTCTTTGTGCCGATTATTCTTCTCATTGGTCATTACTTTAAGCTTTCAAAAGTTTCCTACACACTCCTCACGCTCTTTTTGATCCTTCATGTCATAGGCTCACACTATACATATTCAGAAGTGCCTTTTGGCTTCAAGTTGCAGGAATGGTTTGGAGGCGAGCGTAATATGTATGATCGCATTGTCCATTTCGCTTCGGGCTTTCTGCTTTTCTATCCTATTCGCGAAATGTTCATGCGTCTGGCCAAAGTCAAAGGTTTCTGGTCATACCTTTTGCCCATAGATCTCCTCGGTTCGTTTTCGGCAATTTATGAAATTATTGAATGGCAAGCTGCCAAGAATGTTGATCCTGCCGCCGGTCTGGCATTTTTGGGTAGTCAGGGTGACATTTGGGATGCTCAAAAAGATATGGTACTGGCACTGCTCGGCGCTGCCATAGCGGCATTAATTGTTTTTCTCATTAACATGTCATACAAAAGAGATTTCTGGAAGGATATGAAGGAAAGCTTCAGGCGCCCAAAAGGGGATCATGAACTTGGTGAAGTTGAGCTCCAAAGAATGATCCAAGAAGGCCGCGACGGAAAGTAATATCTAAAAAAGCCATATTTTACTGCGTATTCCACTGTTTTCCTGCATACTTGTTGACATGCCTATGATATTATAGACGTAATGAAACTAAGTCTTTCCAAGACTATTTTAGACATTGATTAAAAATCCATGATCATGCCGGAAAATAAAGATACAATTCTCACATCAATTACCGTCCCAAAACCTTGGGGTAATTATATCGAATTCACCAGAAACACTCCTTCGACTGTCAAAATTTTAAATGTTGATCCGGGGCAGGCAATTAGTCTTCAAAAACACAAAGAGCGTGAGGAATTTTGGCTGGTCATTTCCGGTAACGGCACAATTACTATCGGCGAAGAAAGACTCGAAACTATACCGCACCACGAATATCATATAAAAAAAGAAGTTTTACATCGCATTGAAGCCGGCAGCGAAAGACTGGTTATTTTAGAAATTGCTCTCGGTCATGCCGATGAAAATGAAATAGTCAGAATTGAAGATAACTATGGCAGAAGTGAACCACAAATGAACCTATGAGTTTAATGGCCTGGGATATTTTTTATTACGCTGTTCTTATCGCCATTCCCGCCTTTTTTCTTTGGATTGTCTGGCTCTTTGTTAAGTATTACTTACTGGCCAATCAAAAAGTTAAAGACGAGAAGGGAAAGTTCATGCGCCATTGTGATAATCCGATTCTCTTACCAAGAATGGGTCAGCATTGGGAAACACACGGCACATTTAATCCGGCGGTCTACAAAGACAGAGCCGGTGTCGTACACTTATTGTATAGAGCCATCGGCAGCGATGGTGTTTCGCGTGTCGGCTATGCTTCAAGTCGTGACGGAGTTCATTTTGAAAATCAACTTTCATATCCGGTTTTTGCTATGCAAAATCCAAGACCAATCGGACGCCCAGGTGAACTCTACGATCCAAAACTATATCCGTCCGGCGGAAGCTGGTTCGGTGTTGAAGATCCACGTGCTGTTGAAATAGATGATCGTCTCTACCTTACATTTTCAGTTTTCGGCGGTTGGGATTATGTGCGCATGGGCATATCGTCTATTAGCGTAGCAGATCTTTTGGCTCAGAAGTGGAATTGGACTAAGCCAAAATTAATTTCACCCGAAGGTCAAATTCATAAGAACTGGGTACTTTTTCCTGAGAAAATTAATGGCAAGTACGCCATTATCTGCAGCATTAATCCTGATATAGAAATTATTTATGCTGATAATTTCCAGGAACTCGAAAACGGACTCGTTAAGCCCCGTCCGTGGGCACCAAGGCCTGCACCAAATAGCGGCTGGGATACTTGGGTACGCGGGGCAGGCGCACCGCCAATTAAGACTAAAAAAGGCTGGTTGCTTCTCTATCACGCTACAAACAAAGACAATCCGCACATATATCGTGTTGGTGTGCTTTTGCTTGATCTCAAAAATCCGGAAAAAATAATCGGACGTTCAGGCGATGATTTTCTGGCATCAGAAGAATGGTACGAAAATGACAGCAAGCCGGGAATTGTGTATGCCTGCGGCTGCGTAATCAAAGATGAAAAATTAATTGTGTACTACGGAGGCGGAGATAAATATGTTTGTGTCGCGGAAATGGCGCTCAAAGATATTTTCAAAAAAGTCTTGCACAGAAAAGTGATTGCGCAGAATTAAATTGAAGGTACACTGTATTAAGTTACGTTAAATAAAAAATAAAATTAAAATCATGTTTACAGTCAAACGTTCACACCACAATCCAATACTGTCACCACTTAAATCTCACGCCTGGGAAGCTGTTGCAACATTTAACGGTTGTCCGATTAAAACTCCAAAAGAAATTGTTCTTCTTTATCGTGCAATGTCAGAACCTGACAGGCTTAAGGATCCACACATTAGCATGTCAGTTATTGCCCGGGCAACTTCAAAAGACGGAGCACAATACATAAATAGAAAACCCTTTATTGTACCGGATGAGGACTATGATCAATTTGGCTGTGAGGATCCACGTGTGACAAAGTTAGGAACTAACTATTACATTTTCTATACTGCCCTCGGTGGTTTTCCATACAATGCTGACAATATTAAAGTGGCAGTTGCTGTTAGCAAAGATCTTAAAAAAGTTACAGAGAAACATCTTGTCACTCCGTTTAATGCCAAAGCCATGGCTATGTTTCCAAAAAAGATCAACGGCAAAATTGGCGCACTTGTGACAATTCACACTGATCGTCCACCGTCCGAAATTTGTTACATTGAATTTAATAAACCGGAAGATATGTGGTCACCTGATTTTTGGAATGAATGGCATGCCAACTATCAGCCTGATGTACTCAATATTAAGCGCCGTGAAGATGACCACGTTGAACTTGGTGCGCCACCTGTATTAACTGACAAAGGCTGGCTTTTGGTTTATTCCCACATTCAACACTACGGACATGACCGCCAGGTTTTTGGTATAGAAGCAATATTGCTCGACAAAGATAATCCACGCAAAATCATCGGCCGTACTGCCGGACCATTCATGACACCCGATCGTTACTATGAACAAACTGGTCTTGTTTCCCATGTTATTTTCCCGTCAGGTGCACTCATTGAAGGCAATAAGCTTACTGTTTACTACGGCGCGGCTGACACCCACTGTGCCATTGCCCGTATTCCGCTCGATAACTTGCTTGCTAGCATGACAGGTGAAGCTGAAAAATTCTTCCGCCATCCTGACAATCCTATTCTTTCACCAAGGCCAAACTTTGGATGGGAGGCAAGGGGAACCCTCAATCCGGCCGCTTTTGAACTCAAAGGCAATATTCATTTACTCTATCGTGCAGTTTCAGATCGTAATGTTTCTTCTGTTGGCTATGCCATTACCAAAAACGGCTTCTCTATAGATGAATGGCTACCAAAGCCTATATATAGTGCGCGCGCTGATTTTGAGAAGCGCGGCGACAGTGATGAAAATTTCGGTTGTGAAGATCCACGTGTCATGCGAATCGGTAACCGTCTCTATATGACTTATACGGCATACAATGGTGATGTGCCGCGCGTGGCTATTTCCTCGATTTCAGTTGCTGATTTCCTGGCTCGTCATTTTGATAAATGGACAATGCCGTCAGTCATTACACCACCAGGTATTGCTGAAAAAGATACAATTCTTTTGCCGGAAAAAGTTAATGGCAAGTATATGATTATTCACCGCGCAGGCGATAGTATTTGCGCTGACATGATAGAATCGCTTAATTTCGAAAAAGAAAAAATTGATGTTTGCATAAGCATGATTTCACCTCGTCCTGGTATGTGGGATGGTGTCAAAGTCGGTATTGCCGCTCCGGCCATCAAAACAAAGCAAGGCTGGCTAGTTCTGTATCACGGTATTTCCTGGAGTGCTATTTATCGTGTCGGTGCGCTCCTTCTTGATCTTAAAGATCCGACAATTGTTAAAGCGCGTACTGCTATTCCAATTTTTGAGCCGCAAGAATCATATGAAATTAATGGCATTATCTCCAATGTAGTTTTTCCTTGCGGTGTTGTAGTCAGAAAAGGTAAAGTGTATATGTACTACGGTTCGGCTGACAAAGCTGTCGGTGTAGCAACAATTAATTTGACAACTTTACTTGGCTATCTCAAAGTTGTGTAAAGTTGTGTATATTCAGTCACGATAAATAATCTGCTGTGAGCAAACAATACGCTAATAAAAAAATAATTATTTTTGATCTCGACGGTACATTGGCAAAAAGCAAAATGCCAATTGAGCCTGATATGGCCGATCTTTTGACCCGTCTCCTTATCGTCAAAAAAGTTTCTGTTATTTCCGGCGGCAAATTAGATCAGATGAAAACGCAATTTCTGAGCGGTTTTTCGACAGATGCCTATCTTCACAATTTATTTCTTCAGCCAACATCCGGCGCGGCTTTGTATGAATGGCAGGACGGGAAGTGGAAGGAAATATATAAAGAGATGCTGAGTGAAAATGATCGAGAGAAAATAAATGAAACATTCAAAGTAGTTCTGACTGAATTCTTTGCCGAAAATCCTGAAGCCAAGCCGCCTGATATTTTTGGCCAGCAAATTGAAGACAGGGAAGAACAAGTTACATTTTCAGCACTTGGGCAGGAGGCGCCGCTTGAATTTAAGGAAAAATGGGATCCTGATCAGGAGAGACGAAAATCTATAGTTAAAAAACTCGAAGTTCTGGCCCCTGAATTTTCCTTTAATATTGGCGGTTCAAATTCGATCGACGTCACAAAAAAAGGTATAGACAAAGCCTACGGCATTCGCCAACTAGCTCTGTACCATAATACGCTGATCGAAAATATGCTCTACGTCGGCGACGCACTTTTCCCTGGCGGCAATGATTGGGCCGCGAAAACTACTGATATAGATTGTTTTGAAGTTGAAGGACCAGAACAAACAAAAAAACTTGTTGAAGATTTACTAAGTAAATCTTAATTCCTCAGTTTAACTTTTCTTGATCAGAACTTAATAGTCGATTGCTACTGTTTGTTGGTAATGCAAAGAGTAGTATTGACAAAACACGCCATATTTCGATTATTTGAACGTGGGATAAGTGTACGCGATGCGAAGCAAATAGCCGTATATGGAAAAGTTGCGAGAGTTGAGGTTGGCGGTATAATCAAGAAAGTAGGAATAGGTCATGCCGGCAGAATGATAACGGTTGTCATTAAGAGATCTGGGGCAAGAATTATAATTCTCACTGTATATTATGGAAACAACATACGATAAAAAATACGATATTAAATATGTGCGGATCAAAAAGGGTAAAATCGCGCAAACAAAAGAAGAGCATGATTGGCTCCTTCTTGATTGCGATCAGAACGGAGATATTTTAGGAATTGAGATACTGGATGCTTCTATCCATGAGGTAAACATTCCGGTACTGCTTTCTAAATTTGCTAAATAATTTTTTTTTATTCACCCGTTTCCTTCTATTGCTTTACAACTGACGAAGCATTGTCTGTTTCGGCGTCATCAATGCTGGCCTGACCATACTGAATAGTCTTGCTGGCATTTTTAGATTTGATTTTGAGATCGGTTTGCACATTCACTTCAGCTTTTGAAGCATTTTGGAGAGTAAGGTCAGCCTCACGTGTGACTAAATCTTTGGCATCAAGACGGGAAGCATTTTCCAAACTAGCCGTCAGGCTTTCGGCAGTGCCCTTGAGATACATCATCGAGGCATTTTCAAGTTCGAGACTTAGATTTGTAAACGTTCCCTCGTAATGAATTTTTGAGGCATTAGCAGAAACCAGAGAAGTTAGTGGCGAGGGTACAGTGAGTTCGATATTCGGCGTTCTTGTCCAGCAGAAAAAACAGAGGTGCAAATTATCTTTGGTGCGAATACGCAACGTATCATTTTCAACATCAAAATTTATACGACCAATGTCTACACTGCGTCCACTAATTGTAGCTTTGTATTCCGGACCGGAAACAATCGTAATATGCTGAGCATTTTGAGCAATTAATCTGTTATACGCGGCAAGCTGAATGATCTGTGATGTTTTCTGGTAGCTTGGATTAGTGGCAACATAACTTTCAACAGTTCTGCTGACGGAAGCAGCTGTAACAATACCGACAATAATAGCTACCATCCAGATAGTGAGCATGATGGTACCAGCTAAACCGCGAAGCAATGTCTTCTTGCGCAGGAAAATACTGCCAAGAGCGCTGACAAAAAAGAACGGAATGATACTGATAAAAAAGAGTGTTCCCAGCGAGAGATAATAAACCGGGAGAGGAATAAATGTGTGAATCGGCAGATCAACCAGAGCTGCTCCGGGATTCATGGCACCGATAATAAATGCAGCAGTAATACCGATAATTGCTGTAATAGCAATAATTTTGAGCGCTACACCGATGATGCCGCCGAGAATAGGTCCGATGCTATTCGCGACGGCCGCGAAAAAATTTCGCAGTCCTTCGGCTATTGTTTTCATTTTTCCTTTCACACCGACACCTTTTATTTCTTCAGCTTTCTCTTTAATTTTTTCTTTTGCCATTTCACCAACTGACTGGAGCGTTACAGGATCGCCCTGCATTTCCAATTTTTGACTGGCAGTTTTGGCTTCAGGAATAGCAATCCAGAGGAAAATGTAAATCAAAAATCCGGCGCCACCGGCAATCAGAATAATGAAAAAGATAACGCGCACTAGTACAGGATCAATGCCAAAGTAGGCTGCAATACCGGAACAAATGCCACCGACTATTCCGTGCTCAGTGTCGCGATAGAATTTACGCGCCGTACTAGACTGAGATGTACTGTCGGAATTTCCATGTTTCTCAGTACTTGCTTGCTCGGCAGTATTTGCATCACCAAAATCTTCGGGCATACCCATACTTTTTTTGAGCCGATCAACATGCTCTTTGGTAATAATTCTTTCACGCTTACTGTCAGGACTACTGTTTATACTTGTGTATTCAATAAATTGCTCTGCGATACGACTTTCAATATCTTTGATAATTTCGATATGGTCATCGTAGGTTGCAAAATGGAGCCGAATCGAAGCCAGGTATGCATCTAGTTCCCCGTATGTATCTTCTTCAATGTAGAAGAGAGTATTAGCTATGCTTGTTGGAATTGTTTTTTTCATAATTTTTTTTATATTAACTTTTATTGTCTCACTGGTTTTACTTCATTAAATGATCTATTGATTTTAATAGTTCCGACCATGTGTGACTAAGTGATTTAAGTGTTTCGCGGCCTTTCTTTGTGAGCTCATAATATTTCCGAGGCGGACCAGATTGCGATTCTTCCCACGAGTGAGTGAGGAGATCAGCCTGTCGTAAACGGGACAGTAGGGGATAGAGTGTACCTTCGACGACAATGAGGTCAGCAGTTTTTAATTCACTAATAATGTCACTGGCATATTTTTTCTCTTTGGAAATAATAAGCAGGATACAGAATTCTAATATGCCTTTTCGCATTTGAGACTTTTGATTCTCACTCTCTTTAAGATTTTCTTTCCGCCATCCGCCAGCTGACGGAGCGGATTCTCTTGCATTTTCCTTCATACAACTAACATAGCACATAGTACCTTGCACTACAAGGTACTATGTGGAAAACCAGAATATCATGCTCTTTACATGTAAAAGAAAGAATGCTATAACAAATTTATTCCATATGTGGCGGGAGCCACATAGGACAATCTTTATACATTTAATCAGTTAATACATGACCAAGCGTATATTTTCAAAAATAACGCTGGCTGTTTTTCTTTTTGGCTTTTGCTTCTATGACTCGCCAAACAGGGTACAGGCAGCGCCGCCGCCGAATTTAATAAGTAATAATTCAGTCGAAACAGCTGGTACACCAAATACTATTCCGCTCAATTGGAGCTCGAATGTTTGGGGTAATTCAGCTGCCACTTTTTTTTATCTCTCAAGTGGTGGGCAAAACGGCTCTAGGAGCGTGCAGGTTAATATGGCGAATCATCAGAGTGGTGACGCAAAGTGGTTTTTCAATCCTGTGACTGTGCTGCCAAATAGTGACTATATTTTTACTGATTTTTATCAGTCAAATGTCCCGACCCGTATTGTGGTCATGAGCCTCGATGCTAGTGGCAATCCTACATATATAGAAACTGCTTCCAGTGTTGTCGCTACTTCTGGCTGGACCCAAGTCACAACTACAATTCGGACACTTCCAAATACTCAGTCACTTACGGTTTTTCACCTCATAGACCGTAATGGCTTCCTTCAAATTGATAATGCCAAGCTTGAATATCAACCGCCAGTACAATTACTGCTTATCGTACCGAATAATTCTATGGAAACTGTCTCACCAACAAACAGTACGCTTCCTCAGTATTGGCACCAGGCAGGTTGGGGAACAAATAGCCCGACTTACGAATACCTTTCATCTGGTGCGCAACATGGAAGTAAAAGTCTCAAAATTACTATGAATAATTATTCAAGCGGCGATGCGTCTTGGAATTTTGCCCCTCAACAACTCATCAGTGGTCATAGCTACCGCTACCGAGTTTGGTATAAAGGAAATATTACGCCGCAGGTAGTCGCTCGCCACGAGCGCGCTGACGGATCCGAATTCTTTTTCGGTATGCATCGTACTTCGTCAGCCAATTCAAATTGGCAAGAGTATACCGGCACATTTACCGTGCCATCTGATGCTGTTAAAACATCAGCATACATGTTCATCGATCGCAATGGTTGGCTTCAAATTGATAATGCGAGCTTGGAAGTACTTGCTCCTGCTGCAACTATCGTGCCAAATCCTTCAGTTGAAACAGTACATACTAGCAACAATGCACTTCCGGCTAATTGGTTCAATGCTGGTTGGGGAACAAATAATAGAGTATATGAATATCTTTCCACTGGTGCCCAAAACGGTACAAAAAGTGTAAAAGTAACTGTATCTAACTATGTTGATGGCGATGCTTCGTGGGCTTTCGAACCGCAAGTTCTAGCCCACGGCGCAGACTATAAGTTTAAAGTCTGGTACAAAACAGACACTCTGCCGCGTGTCGTTGCTCGTTATGAACGCGCAGACGGCTCTGAATATTTCTATGGCATGCAGGATCCTGAACCTGTTGGTACTGGCTGGCAGCTTTACGAAGGTATTTTCCATGTACCAAATGATGCAGTAAGGGTTTCAGCCTATATGTTTATTTCAAAGAATGGCTGGCTACAAACTGATAATTACAGTATTACTCCGTATCAGTACGTACCATTTAATCGCGGCCTGGTGACGCTTGTTTTTGATGATGGCTATGAAGAAAATGTAAATACAGTTATTCCGGTACTTAACCAGTACAATTGGAAATCTACTCAATGTGTGGCTACTCAATTTATAGAAGGTGATCCGGCGCAAATAGCCAAAATCCAATCAATGGCAAGTGCTGGTCATGAAATTTGCTCACACACAGTTACACATCCTGCACTCACTAGTATCCCGCTCAGTCAGGTTGATTTTGAGCTCACACACGCCCAGACATTTCTACAGTCAATTACAGGTCAACCTGTGGCCAATTTCGCAAGTCCTTATGGTGACTATAATGCTGCCGTCAATACCAAAATTGCCCAATACCACAATTCTCACCGCACAACAGATGAAGGTTACAATTCCAAAGACGGTTTCAATAAATACCGTTTGAAAGTCCAGAACATGCTGCAGACAACGACACTTTCCGAATTTCAATCATGGGTAACAAAAGCCAAAAATGATAAAACCTGGCTCATTCTCGTTTACCATGTCGTTGCCCCGGCTCCGACCACACAGTTCGACACTATTCAATCCGATTTCAATGCCCAAATGCAATGGCTTTCAACTGCGGGTATACCAGTAAAAAAGTGGAGCGATACTTTGTCAGAAATTACACCGCAACTGTAAATCTCTTTCGCTAGCGTTCTGATTGTGCTTTTCTCAAAAATCCGTAATATAGAGGCGTAAAAGCCATCGCATCTATGCCAAACTCCGAACTCCGCGAATATATAGAAATAGCCAGAAAACAAGGACTTTCAAATGAAGAAATCATGCAAAACCTGATCGGCGTCGGCTGGCAGGTTCATGAAGTCGTTGATATTGTTCTTGACCGCATGCCGCACGTTTCGGCCTCTTTACCGATGCCAGTTCCGAATTCCCACATCATTTCCGTGCGCAATGTTTCGAAATTTTACGGTAAAGTTCATGCGCTTCAAGATGTCAGTCTCGATGTTAGAAAAGGTTCTGTGACTGCTTTACTTGGACCGAATGGTGCCGGCAAAACAACACTAGTGCGTTCGATGACGACGCTTCTTAAACCTGACAAAGGAACAATTACTATTGCCGGCCACGATGTGGTTCGTGATGCGCAAAAACTTCGCTCAATTATCGGTCTTGCCGGCCAGAGCGCTGCAGTGGACGAAATTCTCACTGGTCGTGAAAATTTGGAAATGGTTGGACGCTTGTACCATCTATCAAAAAAAGATGCCAAAGCCCGGGCGATAGAACTTCTCAAAGAATTCGATCTCGAAGACGCTGCTGACCGAACTCTCAAAACGTATTCTGGCGGCATGCGCCGCAGACTTGACCTTGCGGCCAGTATCGTCCTCAAGCCAAAAGTTCTCTTTCTAGATGAACCGACGACTGGCCTTGATCCGCGTAGTCGTTTTACCATGTGGAATGTTATTCGTGACTTAGTTCGCAGCGGCACAACTGTACTTTTGACAACTCAGTATCTTGAAGAGGCTGATCAGCTCGCTGATACTATTTTTGTCATCAATCACGGTCAGATTATTGCCCGCGGTACGCCTGATGAACTTAAGCGCCAAGTCGGTGGTGATATTTTGGAAATTCGAGTAACAAATCATGCTGATGTCGAGCGTGTCGGGGAGGTGATTGCCAAATTAGGTGACGGAGAAGGCAATGGCGAAGCAGGCGCAGGTGAATTAAAAACTGATGTTGATACTGGTATTGTGACGTTGCCAGTTTCAGGTGGTGCTTCAATTCTTATTACTGCTCTCCGCGACCTTGATGCTGCCGGAATTATTATTTCAGATATTATGCTTCGCCGACCGTCACTTGATGATGTCTTTATGAAATTAACCGGACATGTGGCTGAAGAAACGGTGAAGTAATGATAAAGAAGAAATAAATCAGAAATAAAAATATATGCAAAAATCATACACATTCTCAGACACCTGGATAATGACAAAGCGCAACATGCTTCGCTATGCGCGTATGCCGCAGTTCATTATTTTCTCTTTCATACAACCGATCATGTTCGTGCTGCTCTTTGCCTATGTTTTCGGCGGGGCAATTTCGACACCCGGGGCTGATTACATCAACTACTTGCTCCCGGGTATTTTGGTACAAACTGTTCTTTTCGGTTCAATGATGACCGGAGTTTCGCTTGCTGAGGACTTGTCAAAAGGTATGATCGATCGTTTCCGATCACTCCCTATGGCTCGCTCTGCTGTGCTCGGTGGCCGCACTATTACTGAAGCCGTCCACAACGTTATTGTTGTGGCCATCATGACGCTTGTCGGTTTGCTTATCGGCTTTGATATCGAATATGGCATTGGCAATTACCTGCTGGCTGTTCTTCTCATAACGGCTTTCGGTTTTGCTTTCTCCTGGGTTTCAGCGACTATTGGTCTCGCAGTCAAAAGTGTTGAGACTGCACAAACAGCCGGTTTTATTTGGGTCTTTCCCTTAGCTTTCGCCAGCTCAATTTTCGTTCCTGTTGAAAGTATGAAAGGCGGCATCAAATGGTTTGCTGAACACAATCCGATCAGCTACACCGTCGACACTGTTCGTGCACTTATTTTGGGAACACCGGTAGGGCATAATCTTTGGTATGCATTGGCCTGGATTGCCGGTATCCTTATTGTTTTTGTGCCGCTTGCAGTTAATCGCTACCGAAAGATTACATAACATATATTTCGCAATTTAGTGAAAAACCCTTGATTTATAAAGGGTTTTTCTATTGACATTTATGCAAAATTATGCTATACTTCAGAAAATTCTAAACCATTAAAAACTGAAAAATATGAAGAAAACAATCGCGATTACCTTCATTGCGCTGGTCTTTGTGCTGTCTGGCGGTAACATCTTTGCAGTATCGACTCCGGTACCAAAAGAAATGTTGCCCGCACAGCCTGCCCACCATCCTGCGGTTACTGATTTTGCGAATGTCATAAAAGATGACGTAGAATCAAAACTGGAAACTGATCTAATAAATTATTACAACTCCACTTCGATTGCGGTAGTAGTGGTAACTGTAGACACTCTTAATGGTTATGAATACACTGACTTCGCACTTTCGCTCTACAATACGTGGGGCGTAGGAAATAAATCTAATCGTGGAGTTCTTGTAATGGTCGCCCCCAAAGAGCATAAATGTCAGTTACAAACTGGTTATGGCATAGAATTCTTCTTAACCGACGCTAAGTGCTTCTCAATATTTGAGAATACGATGAAAAGTTATTTTAAAAAAGATGACTTTTCGGGCGGTATCAGAGCTGGTGTTGATGCTGTTATTGCTCACCTCGGGACCATGTCCTGGGAAGACCGAGAGCGTACCATAAAAGAAAAAGAGGAAGCCGAAGCTATGGAAGCTGCAAAATCGAAAGAAGAAACGCAGACTCTCTTTATGAACATCGGATTATTTGCTGCAATCGGGCTATGTATCGCCTGGATCGCTTGGCTGATAAAAATTGCGAAGCGTAGACGGATCGTTAATAAGTTTAACAAAAGTCTCGTTGCCGATATTAAAACCGGTGAACATATGATTGAACTTATTGCTGAAGGTTACAAATCTGAACCCAGTTGGGCCAGAGAAGAACTCAAGCTTCATTTGAAGTCAAGCAATAAATCGATAGACGATGCCAAGGCTCTTATCAAAGAGTCTGCGCAGAAATTAAAGAAAAGAGACACTGTTGAAGAAGCATCTAGACGCAGCCATGAAGCAGCGCAGCTTATTGAAAAAGCGAAAGAGAGCTTTAATAAAGCTGACGGTGCGTTGAGGGCTAAAGTAAAATCGTTTTCCGATAAAGTTGAAGGTGATTATAAACAAGCTTCAGATTTCTTATTCCACTCCAAAAGAGCTCTCGTAAATTTCAGCAATGATGGATATCGATTTAATCGTATCAATTCAGAAATGGAGCGGACCAGTAAAGAGTTTTCAGATCTAAAACCTAAGCTTGCAGATAAGGAAAATCATAAAGAAATTTGTGAATTGTCTTTGCAATACATAGAGTTTACGAAAAATTTACTCAGTACTGCCAAAGAGCAAGTTGACCGGAAGAAGCAGGTTGATTCAAATGTTGAAAAAATTGAACAACAAGCTAAAGAACTTCGACAAAAGTCCGATACTCATGAAAACGTTATTAATGAGTTAAAGGAGAATTACAGTCGAAGTGTCTGGTCCGATCTTGCTGCAGGTTTTGCAACTTTCATTCCTCTCATAGCGAATGAAAGAATTGATAAATCAATAAAGGTCATTAAGGATGCGAATAGCATTGAAAAACAGGATCTGCGTACCGCCTCATCGATGTATGATAATCTCGAAAAAGAAGTTAATTCTGTACGAGATTTCTATAAGAAGATACAGGATACAAAAACTGCTCAGGAAAGAGCCAAAAAAGAACTTCCTGGTGCAATTAAAGCAGCTGAAAAAGCTGTAGCGGAATCTTTTGAAGCAATCAAAGATCCGGATGTTAAATCAGGAAGTAAAGAAATGGCTAAGAAGGCTCAGCAAAAGTTGAGTCAAGCCAAAATCAGTTCCGGCGGCAGTATTCTCGACTGGTATTTTCTCTATTTGTTATTCGTGGAATGCAAAACTGATGCTGAAAGTGCAACAGCTAGTGCTCAGCATGATAATAATGAAGCGGAAGCCAGGCGTCGCAGAGCAGCAGAAGAAGCTGCAGCAGCAGAACGAGCTAGAAAGCGCCGGCAAGAAGAGGAGGAAGAATCAAGCAGAAGATCATCAAGTTCGTCATACTCTTCAGGTTCATCTTGGGGTAGTGGTGGCGGAGGAGGCGGTGGCGGATTCGGAGGCTTTAGTGGTGGTTCATCAGGTGGCGGTGGCGGTGGCGGAAGTTGGTAAAATTGAATAATACATAATATTGCTCCCTACAGAAATGTGGGGAGTTTTTTTTATTTCTCCTTTAAATTGTAAAAATGTGCTTTAATAAATATATGAAAAAAGGATACTTTGGCCACATAGAAAAGGATACAGAAGAAAACGATCATTACCGTCGCGTGCTTTATACAGGCAAGTACAGTCAGCTTGTACTCATGAGTCTTTTGCCGGGTGAAGAAATCGGTGAGGAAATACATGATGTTGATCAATTTTTCCGTTTTGAAAAGGGAAATGCGAAAGTTTTTGTCGATCAAACTGAATACACTGTTGAGGATGGCGACTCGGTTATCGTGCCAGCGGGCGCCAAACATAATGTGTTAAATATTGGTCCTGATCCGCTTAAGCTCTATACGATTTATTCCCCGGCTAATCACAAGGACGGCATAATGCACAGAACGAAAGCTGATGAAATTGAAGAGCACTTTGATGGTAAAACTACGGAATAATTAATACCCTTGATTTTTTCTTAATGTATGCTATAGTGAAGGAAATATTGTAAACCTTCACATATGAAAAAAATAATAATCTTGGCACTATTGATTGCCATATTTTCTGTACCACGAACTACCCAAGCCCAGGACACAATTATGCGGTTTATACATTTTCTTGGCGAAGTAGAGATTCCGGCAACTGAAGCAGGGTACAATCTCAAAGACTTTATCTATGATCCGAAAACGCCGGATGTAAAAAACTTCTTTATCCCAAATTTTAAGGAGTTCCGTTATGCTGATCCAATGGTGAACGAACCATATCCGGCTTTCAGGGTATCAGCCTTCAAGTTAACGAGACCAATGTCTGATAAAGATATACGCCGACTGACAAACTCCAGGCCGCTTTCGGGCACAGAATTTACACGAGCGTTCAAATTTATTTACTCACAGCAATTACACGGTGAGCCGGGACTATTGTCAGTAGATTCCAATGTTAATGTATTCCAGGTCGAATTTGATTCATCTAATATAAGTGAAGTAGTAAGCTTCGCTGGTTTCTGGAATACTCGATTTAACATGTGGTGCCTCCATGCTTTTCCCTCAACTGACTGGTGGGAAGGAGTTGTGGTCTTCGCTAAAGAAAAGTAGCAGTGAGATTAAGAGTAAGCCTTTTGCATTTTTTGCAAAAGGCTTTTAATTTAAGGCAGCATTTGCTACTATGCTTCTATATATGAGCACCAGCGAGAGCGTCCGCGCAGACAGACTGAGGAAATTGGAAATACTAAAACAGGCAGGCGTGGATCCGTATCCGGCGCGAATTGAACGTGACACAACTGTCGGTGCCTATCTCGAAAATTTTAAAAAATACGAAGGGGAAAAAGAAAGTATGTCGCTGGCCGGCCGCATTATGTCTATTCGCGGCCACGGCGCAATTATGTTTTGTGATATTTTTGACGGTACTGGCCGCGTGCAGGCTGTTATTCAAAAAGGAAGTATCGAAGACAAGTCTTTTGAGCTTTTTGTGGCTGCAGTTGACCAAGGTGATTTTATTTCAGTTAAAGGTACTGCTTTTACAACTAATCGCGGAGAACATTCTCTGCAAGCGGCGAGCTGGGCAATGGTTTCAAAGTCGCTCATGGCCTTGCCGTCCGAATGGTTTGGTCTCAAAGACGAAGAAGCCCGGTACCGTGAACGCTACGTTGATATTATTTTAAACCCAGGCCTGCGCGAAATGTTTGTCCGTCGTTCGAAGTTTTGGAATACAATCCGCACATTTTTGCTCGACAAACATTTTATTGAAGTTGAAACCCCCGTCCTCGAAACCGAGCCGGGTGGCGCTGATGCACGGCCGTTTATGACTCATCACAATGCGCTTGATATGGATATTTACCTTCGCATTTCAGTTGGGGAACTTTGGCAAAAGCGCCTGCTCGTGGCTGGTTTCCCTGGAGTTTTCGAAATCGGCAGAATTTTCCGCAATGAAGGCATGTCCAATGAACATGCTCAGGATTATACGGCATTTGAATTCTATCAGGCCTATTCTGATTACAATCAGGGTATGAAAATGATTGAAGAGTTGTATAAAAAAATCGCAACTGACGTTTACGGGACTACCAAATTCACCATTCGGGATTTTGAAATAGATTTTAACAATACCTGGGAAATAATTGATTACTGCCAAACAATTGAGAAAACATATGGTATTAATCCAATTACTGCCACTGATGAACAAGCGGCCGAAGCCGCCAAAAAAGCCGGCGTTGAAGTAGATAAAGGCGCACCAAACAAAGCTCGTATTATCGATACTCTTTGGAAAACAATTCGTAAGTCTCTCTCGGGCCCGGCATTTCTCATTGGTGTGCCGGCATATCTTGAGCCGTTGGCAAAACGTAATGCAGAGAATAGGGAAGTTGTCGAAAGATTTCAGGTTATTCTTGCAGGTTCAGAAATGGGCAAAGGTTTTAGCGAGCTCAATGAGCCGCTCGATCAGGAAGAACGTTTCAAGGATCAGCAAGCCATGCGCGATGCCGGTGATCAGGAAGCTCAGCGTATGGACCTCGACTATGTTCACGCACTTGAATACGGCATGCCTCCGGCTTTTGGTTTTGGAGTTTCGGAAAGGTTGTTTAGTTTTTTGGAAAATAAAAGTATCAGGGAAGCGCAGCTGTTTCCCTTACTGAAGCCAAAAAATTAATTTTTAATATAAAAAACCACTTCGATTGAAGTGGTTTTATAATTATTTCTCAGCGCTACTAAAGTATCCTTTACTTTCCGCTTTATTCGTAAAGAAGTTAAGAAATAGTACAACGAACATAAATACAAGAACGGACTGGCAGCTTACCAGGACTTTCCCAGTTTGTATTATTGGGTAGTAATCACCATAACCGATTGTGGCTGAAGTGATGAAGCTGAAATAGCACGGATCAAACCAATTCCCGAATGGTTTATTGAAGTAATTTCCTGCCGCATATATAACAGCAAAGCCCATTATTATTTCTAAGTAATTGAAAAATAAGAGGAGCATGGAGCGTCGATATGACCGTGGTCTCGAGAATATATCTGAAGCGAAAATCAGAGTCGGCACATACAGCAGGGTTTCTGTCATAAACCAGATCATAATCCAGAAGATAATTGCATTACTTTGCAAATTAAAGTAGAGAATCGCAAGAGGGAACACTGTTTTGGCTATGACCAGCACATCGACAGACAAGTCTTGGTGGGCAATGCCCTTTTTACCAAAAACTTGTTTAATGTATGTTCCGATAAATATAAATTGAGAAAGGGCTAAAATTAGCCTTAATATTTTCTCAATTCCCATATCATCGTGCTGCTCATTATTCCATATAGCCTTAATGTTCTTTAATCGCTTATGTATAGCCCTTTCATACGGCCGTTCGCTTTCTATTGGTTTCCCTAATAACAGTTTGCTAATGAATTGTCGCATGTCTTTAGTTTTTAAGTGGGTTTTATTTATTTATATATTAATATAATAAGCACCTTTTGTCAATATTTAGCTTGACAAACTCACTATAAATGCTACTATAGCTTTAATTAAAGTGTTCTCAAACAATTAAACCTAAAAAATGAAACTAACCAAAAAACACCTATGGCTAAGGCTAAAAGCCTATCATTTTGATCATATCGTACCCACTCATCTATGGGATCAGGTAAAAGAAGCCTTTGGAGGAGTCGATGCTTCAACCAAAGCTTTTGCAAGCAAACTGGCCCGAAAATTAGACTGGACAAATGACTTTGCTATGACTGCTTTGGCAGAATATAAAAAATTCATTTACCTTGCTGTTACAAGTGATTTTAATGTCACTCCGTCTAAGATCATTGATCAGGTATGGCATGAGCATATTCTCTTTAGTAGAGCTTACAGAGAATTTTGCAAAGAGGTTATTAACTACACACTGGATCACAATCCTGAATTGGTTCCGGCCGATGAACAAACCGGGGTATTTAATGCGCAATACATCGATACGTTATCTGCGTATAAAGCCGAATTTAAAATAGATCCTCCCAAAAATATTTGGGGCCAGACTAAATTTAATCCCGAAAATGTCATCGTCAATGGATTTGAATCAAAAAAGAAAAAAAGAAATGATGATTCGCCCATATACAGTGATAATTCGACGCCACTATTCTTAATGTTTGATTCTTCGTCAAGTCAGCCCCATTTATATCCTGAATTCGGAGGTTTTAATGGAGGTCATTCCGGGGCAGGTGGTGCAGGAGGATCATATGCTGCTCCTGAAAGTGTGGAACACGGACATGCTTCTGAATCTGGACACAGTGATGTAGGACACGGGGCAGATGCTGGCAGTGATGCAGGTAGTTCAAGTTGTAGCAGTGGTTCAAGCTGTAGCTCCGGTTGCGGCGGTGGTGGTGATTAAAATATATGTAAAGTTAAATTAAAAAAAGCCCCGATATTCCGGGGCTTTACTTTTACTTTTTAATTTTAGACTTTTTCCACAATTTTTCCCATTGCTTCCGATAAACTGCCAAAATCACTTTGTCCCAATACTTGCCTTTACGATAATAGTGAGAGGGCAATCTAGCTTCTTCTATATATCCGCATTTTCTAGAATATTCCAGACTTCTCTTATTGTAAGCAATAACTTCGGAGTAAATTTTACGCAGGTTAAGCTGATGAAAGGCAAATTCGAGAAGCAGCATTTTAGCTTCACTGCCGTAGCCTTTACCCCAATAGTCTTTGTCACCAATGAGCGCGCCACTTGTAGCTGTTCCGTCACTTAAGTTAATGTGGTGTATACCCATCGAGCCGATGAGTTTGTTATTTTCAGCGTCCACAATAGCCAGAGTTACATCACTCCCGGCCGACTTTGAAATCCTCTCGAGCCAGGTTTTTTCATCCTGCATCGAAGCTGGCAGAATTCTGGCCAGGTATTGAGTAACTTCCGGATCATTAACCCAGATTTGAAAGAGGGGAAGATCTTCCTCAAGAATTGGTCGCAAGATAACCTTGTTACCTTTGCGAAACATAAGTTTTTGTTCTGTCATTTTTTGTTTAATTTTTAAAGTACAAATATTAGGTATAAATTAAAAACCGCCTTCTCTCGGGCGGTTTTTTAGTGAATTGATTTAAAATAGTTTTACATTTTATTTCCATGCACAAAAAGACCGCCCCAGAGATTGATCTCTGAACCGAGGGCGACCATATTGCATTCATGAAAATATAACTTTTTCATAATTATATTATATACAATTTTCAATTATTGTCAACTTTGTTGAACTTCATATTTACACAGAAAAGCCTTGCAAGAGTGCAGCTACGGCGTACAATTAAAAGCGGTATTTATAAGTTAATTAAAGGTCGTTTATTAATCATTTTTTTAATTCACTATATATGGCAAAAACACTTGCAATGATCTTCGGTATAGTTTTCATTCTGGTTGGTGCTTTAGGTTTCATCAATAATCCTATTCTCGGCATGTTTGAAGTTGATGCAATCCATAATGTTGTTCATATCTTGCTTGGTATCTGGCTCGTGGCAGCTGCTCGCAATATGAGCCCAAAGGCTGCACCTATGGCAATGAAGACTGTAGGTATTATTTACCTGGTCCTTGCTGTACTCGGCTTCATTCTTGTTCCTGAATCAGGCAAACTTCTCGGTATTGTGACAATGAATGGTGCCGACAACTGGCTCCATGTTGTCCTCGGTGTCGTTCTACTAATTGCCGGCATGTCGACTAATAAATCTATGCCAATGCAAAGTACACCAATGTCTGGCAATAATTAAACATTGCTTCAGAAATTGTAAAGAAAAATCTCTCATGTGAGAGATTTTTCTTTTACTTTACTTACTCATTGTGTTTCCCCAAATTATCTTTTTATATTTCTCATGCAGAGATATACTATAGACATGCAATTGCGCCACTTAGCTCTTTCTCCTTTTTTATTTTTGGCGACATTTTTTTTGGTGTCTCCGTCTTTTGTTTCAGCTCAGGTCAATGCCGGTTTTATTCCGGCGCCGATTTGGTTCGGCAATCAAACACTTATAGCCGAACAAACAACTACTATCTCGACCCTTGTCTATAATCAAGGAGAAAAAGCCCTCTACGGAGCAGTGGGGTTCTATGATAATGACAAGCTTCTTGGCAAGAAAACTATCACTGTAGAGGCCCGCAGCTCAAAAGTAGCCTCTATTACCTGGAAAATTACTGTCGGTGACCATGCTATTAGTGCAAAATTTGAAAATGTTAAGCAAACAAATGAAAGCGGCCCAAAAGCCGAAGTAGAAAATAGTACGACTGATGCCTATCGCTTCACTGTTGATCCGCTGCCGGCTACTGTCGTTAAAACAGAAACCAAAGATACTACGACAGAAAATGCTACTGCGGCTTCAAAAACTTCAACAAGTACCACAAAAGAAGGTGGCGCTGTCGGAACTGTAAAAGATACAGCTCAAACTGCTTTTGAGTCAGTTGATACATTCCGCGAAAAAACCGCTGAAACTTTGGAAAAGAAAGTAAAAGCGGCTGAAGAAGAAGTTAAGGTTATTGAGCCGCTCCCCGTCAGTAAACCTATTAATATTAACGATGATCAATTGCAGGATGAGACTAATGATCAAAACGTCAATGCGCCAAAAGTTATTTCCAAAAAATCTTTAGTAGACACGCCATTTTCTTATATCAAACTGTATTTCTACAAACTGGCTCATTATATTTTTGATCACAAGGCAGCTTTTTACGGACTCATTATTCTTATCTTTTTCATGATTATCCGGCATATTGTCCGGGCTCAGCGCTGATCGCCTTTTTGTAATCATACCTGTATAATTACTGAGTGCAGGGTAGAATCATATACGGCATTTGCCTCATAGTATTGGGTTTTTTTGTGCCCTGGTGGGTCAGCTTGCCTTTTTTGGCCTTAGGCTGTTACCTGTACGCGCCCTGGTTTGAAGGCATAGTCATCGGGCTCCTTTTTGACCTGGTATTTGGGGTTGAACGGGCATATCTCCACAATTTTCAGTTTGTCTATACTGTAACGGCTATTTTTTTGATTTGCATTTTATATGTAATTAAGCGAAAACTCATCAACGTATGATACTTAATCGCAAAAGAAAAAAAGGTTTTATCCATGAAATCAATCCTGATGAAGTTCTTCTCGATGCTCATAATTCACCAAATTTTAATGCCCAGCAATTTGAAGGCCGATTAGAAAAACCAATTGCCAAGCGCTCAATCGTTTTTCTTTGTCTGGCCGGTCTGGCAGTTGCTGTTATTGTTGTTTCAAAATTATGGTCGCTCCAAATTGTTCAAGGTGCATACTATAAAGAACGAAGTGAAAATATTAGTTTTAACACCACACCGGTTTTTGCCGATCGGGGAGTAGTCTTCGATCGAAACGGCAAAGAAATGATCTGGAATGTGCCGTCACCTGAAAATGAAACATTTTCTCATCGGGCGTACACAAAAGATCCCGGATTTTCTCACTTACTTGGCTATGTCAGTTACCCGTCAAAAGATTCGTCCGGTATTTTTTGGTCAACCGAATTCGTGGGCAAAGATGGTTTGGAAAAACAGTACAATGACAGACTAAAAGGTGTAAATGGTACAGAATTAATTGAAATCGATGTAAAGGGAGAGGTTCAATCAAAAAATATTTCTACACAACCAACTCCGGGTGACAATTTATATACATCTATTGACGCTGATTTACAGGCCGCACTCAATCGGTCTCTCTTAAGCCTGATTGATACAGGTGGCTATACCGGTGGATCAGGCGTTATCCTTGATGTTGATAATGGTGAAATACTGGCTCTCACCAACGCGCCTGAATACGATTCAGCAATAATCTCGGACGGTAGCGATGCGACCACAATTAAAAGTTATATGACTGACTCACGGCATGTCTTTCTCAATCGTGCAGTTGCAAGCCTTTCGACTCCAGGTTCAATCGTAAAACCGTTTGTGGCTGTCGGAGCACTAACCGAAGGTGTCATCTCACCAGACAAGCAAATTCTTTCAACTGGCTCAATTTCATTGCCAAATAAATACAATCCCAAATTACCGAGCATTTTTAAAGATTGGAAAGCTCATGGTTGGGTAGATATGCGAACGGCTCTGGCTGTTTCTTCTGATGTTTACTTTTATGAAGTTGGCGGCGGTTTTGGTGACCAGCGCGGTATTGGTATTGCCGGAATCGATAAATATAATAAACTTTTTGGCGTTGGCTTGAAAACCGGTGTAGATATCCCGGGAGAAATTGACGGCACTATTCCAACACCAGAATGGAAGGCAAAATATTTTAAAGGTGATCCATGGCGAGTCGGCGACACATACTATACTGCTATTGGCCAGTATGGTTTTCAGGTGACACCTATGCAAATGGCGCGAGCCGCTGCAGCTATTGCCAATGACGGCTTACTCGTTACGCCGCATCTTCTGATTGACGATCCAAAAAAATCAGAAAAGACTTCAACCGGTATTTCTCATGATACACTTCAAATAGTTCGTGAAGGTATGAGAGAAGCTGTTACTTCCGGTACAATGACACTGGTCAATTTTCCATACGTCTCCATCGCCGCCAAGTCAGGTACTGCTCAGCTCGGTGTAGCCAAGGACAGAGTTAATTCCTGGGCAATTGGCTTCTACCCGTATGAAAAACCCAAGTATGCCTTTGCTATTTTGGCTGAATCAGCGCCTAATAATCAGACACCGGGAGCAGTCTATGCACTGCGTGATACAATTGACTGGATGCACATCAATACGCCGCACTATTTTGACAAGTAACTTTGACAAATAGGAGGGTGCAGATTAAACTCATACTTTATTAAACACATTTATGGCAGATTATATAAGCAAAGAAAAAAAGGTATCGCTTGAAGACGAACTCAAACAGCTGCAAACCGTACGACGCAAAGAAGTGCTCGACGCTCTTGAATATGCAAAATCACTTGGCGATTTGTCTGAGAATGCCGAATATCATGAAGCCAGAGACAATCAGCGTAAACTTATCCAGCGTATTGAAGAAATTGAAACAGTATTAAAAAATTCTACTATTGTAGAGAAACATGACAGCAATTTGGTGGATATTGGCGCAACAGTAACAGTGCAAAAAGTTTCTGATACATCAGAACGAGTTTTTACTCTGGTTGGTGCTGAAGAAGTTGATATGGCAAATGGCAAACTCTCACATAAATCTCCAATGGGTACAGCGCTCATGGGCGCCAAAGTCGGCGAAACTATCTCATTTGAAACACCGGGAGGGAAAACAGAGTATAAGATTATTTCGATTGTTTAAATTTCTTTTGTAAAATTGAAATGTAAAAGAAAAAAGGAAATATAATAATTGCAAAATAATTGCAAAATAAAAAAGCGACCGCAGTGGTCGCTTTTGATTTTCTACCGTCTATCTCATGTGTCTATCTCATGTGTCCAATAGACCACTTTCTGCGGGGCCTTTACTGCGGGCTCCCGGATCAAGGTTTTGGGCGTATGGGGGAACATACATGATGAGAGCGCCATTTTCATCGATGCAATTCGGGTTAATAAATCTCTCAAGTCCTTTTGTGACAGAGGTATTTTGAGAGGTATTTGTACTGATTTCTGATTGAGTAGAGAGTTGGTCCATATTTTTCGGTTTAAAGAATATTGCTTGTAAAATAACACTATTTTGGCCTCATGTCCAGTACCTTTATCCACAGAAATAAATAGGTGAGGTGGTACAAAGTGGAGTAAAATATATCTAAGTGGGATAGAGTGGGCTGATGATCAGATGGTTCATCAGCCAGGTTTCGAGGTTTCGAGGTATCGAGAAATAATTTTTTATGCTGATCGGCGAATACACACATACACTCGATGATAAGAACCGAATCTCACTGCCTTCCAAGTTTCGGAAGGTTATGGGGAAAACGGTTGTCGTTACCCCGGGCCTCGATGGCTGTCTCTTTTTATTTGCCGAGCAAGAGTGGAAAAAAATTGCCGGAAAGCTTTCAGAAGCCTCGCTTCTCACCGCTGATAATCGCAGTTTTAATCGCTACATGTTTGGCGGAGCA
>JAYSVN010000011.1:0-2392 GCA_043718505.1 Minisyncoccota bacterium
TATCATCCAAAGTCATAAATACAAGGGTGGCTTTTTGGTAAGGGAATTTTCTGGATAAGATTTGCCAAATTTTTTCAGGTGTTAAATCTTGTCCTCCTTTTTCCTTCTCTGTATGCTTCAGTGCAGCTGCCATTTTTTTAGCATCTTCACTAATTGCTTCTAGCTTACTGACCAGGATTGCATGTTTGAGACGTCTCGGTCTTCTTGAGACAGCTACTTTTTTCTTGGCTTTTTTAGCCTTTCTTTTCGACTTTTTGGCAGCTTTTTTAGTTGCTGTTGTTGTCGGGGTTTCTGTCTCCGTATCATTACCATTTGAAGAAAGCTTAATTTTTTCGCTTACTCGTATGGACTGAAGTCCGGGCAGTGCAATGATAAATTTTTCTTGGCCATCACGACCAAGAAATTCTGCCATTTTTTGTGCTTCTTCCGGAGTCGTGAGATTTACCGAAAGTAATCCTTTACTTTCACTGTAAGTAACGCTTCTGCACGTAAGACCAAGTTTACTGGCCACTTTCCAAAGTGATTTTCGGAGAGTTTCTAATTTTGAGAGATTCATATTATTTTGTTTTTCAGGTTTAACTATTTGATTTTGAAGTTCATCCTCATTTGTATGAACTTTTTCAGAATTACTCACCTCTTGAATAGGTGGCGCAGGATTTCTATCTGGTCCCCGCACTCTTGAATCGCGAATTGCCTCATCTTTTTTAGCTTGAGCTAAGACTGAGGCAGCGGAACGACGTCTCCCGGGTTTATGTTTGATCTTATTGCTCAGGTGATTCATAAACAGCCTAGTGTTTTTACTTTTTTCTTTTTCGGGATTAACAATAGGGTTTACGAAGCTTTCGATTTCCGGACCGTTGGTCAACACCTTGAGAAAGTTACTGCCGGCTCCATCTTTTAACCTATTGTTAAAACGATGTTTCTTGAACATTTTCTCAATCTCAAACTTGTCTCCGTCAGTGGAGGCAATAATCGTCACATACTCATTGCCTTCATCGTCAGGCGGATTCGGAAATATATTCCGGTAGTGAACTGAAAATTTCTTGCCGCAATCGAAAAGAAAATTTTTGACTTCTACCAAAGCTTTGTCGGTAGACAGTTTTTTCTTTAGTGATTTTGAGCCTTCGTTTTCTTCTTCTGCAAAATCTTGCTTGTACTGTTCCAGCGAACGCTGTATGTGCTTTCTGGAGATCGCCAACACAATTGTTTTTATAGTTGGCATCGAGTAACGTGCGCCGGGAATCTTTCCATGGCGAATTAAATCGTCATTAATTTTAACGGCATCGATGGGATTTTTGGCAGTTACCAAAATTGCCATTTCGCTATCTTTGCCTTTAATCTCAACAGTAGCGCCAAATCGCAAGGCGAATTTTTCAACGGTTGGTTTATGTAATCTAATGAGCCGCTTATTTTCTTGGGCGTGGTCGTTTCCAGGTGGAGTATCTGTATTCATAGTTTAAGTTTTAAGGTGGTTTAACTCTTTCTACACTATATTTGATATATAGTCAAGGATGACTGGTCAAACAAAAACCGTCCTTCTGGACAGTTTTTGTAAACACATTTTTTGAAAACTCTTTGAGAGAAAATTTAGATTCCCTTGAGATCTTCCATTGCTGCATCAACTGATGAAGCTTCTGTTGGCTGCTGTTTAACTGGGCGCTCATTTGAACCGCCTTCTGGTTCATTAATCTTGAGATTAACACGAGCATTATTTTTCATACCGATAACACGGAGCAATGTTCGGATAGCTTTGGCAGTATGACCATCCCGGCCGATAATTTTGCCCATATCATCACGGTTAACGGTGAGCGTAAGGAGAACCCCCATTTCATCTACATTGCGACTAATTTTGACATCAGCTGGATTGTCGACAAGTGAGCTGACGACGTATTGCAGAAATTCTTGGTCTGACATAAATCTTTTTCGAATGACTGGTAAGCGGCAGTTTCGATTGACTGCTCACATAAAGTATAGCAAATGCTTATTTAGTAGCAAATGATTATTTATTTTTGCGCGTAATATATTCGTATGCAAACAAAAAACCGCTTTATTTAGCGGCTTTAAGTTCCTTGCGAGGTTTTGTTGTAGTTTTCTTTGGCAAAACATTCTTCTTCTTACCTTCAATGGTTCCCTGTTTGACGAGGAAGTTATGAACGGTGTCTGATAGTTTAACACCCTGAGCCATGCGGCGCTTTACCTCTTCAGCATCAACGATGAAAACGCTTGAATGAGGATTGTATGAGCCGAGGACTTTGATGAATTTACCAGTCTTGGCGGCGTTTTTGTGGTCGGTCAAAATGACGCGGAAGTGCGCCTGATTCTTGCGGCCGATGCGCTGTAATCTGATCTTTAGCATGGCGCCATAGTAGCAGAAGTTTTGGGAATTGGCAAA
>JAYSVN010000012.1:0-6867 GCA_043718505.1 Minisyncoccota bacterium
GAAGGCTGATTTGTATTACCGCTGTCGCCGCTTGATGGTTCCCAATACATGAGCAACGTTTTATTGGCTGCTTTAAGAGACGCAGAAAGCCAGCTAGGGAATTCACCGTTTTGACCCCAGCCAATGAAGACTGCACGGATTGTGGTTGCCTTACCGGCTAGACTTTCAAAGGCTGTCATACCTGCCGGACTGCCAGTGGGTACATAAGCTCCCCAGGCGATTTTACCGCCATTTGTAGGGGCAGGAGTCGGTGTTGGCGCAACAACCGGTGGAGTAACGACTACAGGTGGGGTAACCACTACAGGCGGAGTAATGACTGGTGGAGTCACAACTGGCGGGGTCGTTGTTGTGACTGGAGGAGTAACCTTGGGTGGAGTAGTTGTGGTAGCTGGCGGCGTAGTCGTTACTGGGGGAGGTGTTGTAGTTGCAGGAGGCTTTGTCGTCTGTCCCCATGTTGAAGTTGGTTTCCATTGCGTAACTTTCGGAGTCGTAGTTGCAGATTGAGTACCGGCAATTACGCCGTTTGTTTCAGCAGGAATAACAATATTGTTTGGCAACGGAGGCTGTGTTGTTGATGGCGCAGGAACATTTACGCTGTTCGAAGTGGAACTGTTCGTATTAGGATTATTATAAGTAGTTATTGGCTTCGGCTGAGTAACTTTATTTGTAGGTGTTGTTTTCTTTGGAATAATTTTTTGAACAATACTGCCGGTAGTAGTTTTTGGACTAACGTTACTATTGGTACTGTCGCTATCAGAATTTTCTGCTAATTCTTCAATACAACCTGGAATTACCATTGAAGTCACATTCGAAGCCAATGATTCACCACTTTCGGACATTGCTGTTATACGATACATAATAGTAGTTTCATCTTTTGAAATTACAGCCGAATCGTAAACAGATAGATCAGACGTATTGGCGACTGCAATCCAAAGACTAGTTAATGAATCCTCTTTTTCAACACTATATTTAGTAGCAGGGGAATATGCAGTCTCGTATGGGGTCCAGGAAATAGGAATAGCGACCAGGCCGTCAGTACAAATGACTGCTTGTTCCATGCGGATTATCTCCGTACCAAAATCACTTATGGTATCGATTGAATCTGCGCTTGAAATAGGTTTTTTTATAACTGAGAAGGCGCCAATTGCAATACATAGGACTACAAAACCGGCGAGCGACAATAAAATTTTCTTTTTCACTATGTCTTTATAGCAAGCTTGGTGACTAACGCGCAACCGACTATTTTCATAACTTCTTATACCAGAAGGCTCAAATCCGGAATTTTTTTTAAAGTAAACTATATCTAGGAATATGTCAATAGTCTTTTTGCCAAAAATCGGATCGGACTGTGTAATTTAAAATGACATTTTCGATCTGGCTCAGCTCATCAAATTTAGTATTTTCCTTTGTAAATTCTTGCTTTTTACGGTATTATGCCCTTATGCTGCAAAGTAAACTATTCACTAAGACCAAAAAGGAAGCACCGGCCGACGAAGTGGCCAAAAATGCTGAACTCTTAATCCGTGGGGGCTATATATATAAAGAAATGGCAGGTGTCTATGCATATTTGCCACTTGGCTTGCGTGTTATGTCGAAAATTATTCAAATTATTCGAGAGGAAATGAATGCTATTGGTGGTCAGGAAGTTACACTGACTGCTCTCCAGGAGAAGGCTACCTGGGAGCCGACGAATCAATGGGATGATGCTGAGGTTGATATTTGGTTTAAGACTAAGCTCAAAAATGAAACCGAGCTCGGCCTGGCTGTTACTCATGAAGCTGCAATGACAAAAATGCTCAAAGGCTTCGTACAGTCGTATCGCGATTTACCGCAACTGATTTATCAGTTCCAGACAAAGTTTAGAAATGAAGCTCGTGCTAAGAGCGGTATTATGCGTACCCGAGAGTTTATTATGAAAGACCTCTATTCTTTTGATGTTGATGAAAAATCTCATTTGGAATTTTATGAAAAAGCCAAAGCTGCCTACAAGAAAATTTTTCAACGTGCAGGTATCGGACATGTCACATATCTTACCTATGCATCCGGCGGTATGTTCGCGCCTTTTTCTCATGAATTTCAAACAGTAACCAGCACCGGCGAGGATACAATATTTGTTGATGAAGAAAAAGGTATTGCAGTAAACAAAGAAGTAAATAACGATGAAGTTCTCTCCAAACTTGGTCTTTCCAAAGATTCACTTGTAGAGAAAAAAGCCGTGGAAGTTGGTAATATTTTTACGCTCGGTACTCGTTTTTCTGATGCGCTTGGTCTGACATTCCAAACTGAAGCCGGCGACAGTAAATCTGTTTTTATGGGTTCTTATGGCATTGGCCCTGGCCGCCTTATGGGCACGATCGTTGAAGTTTTAGCTGATGATAAAGGTATTATTTGGCCTGAGGAAGTTGCACCATTTAAAGTACATATTTTGACGCTTGGAGTTACGGGCGACGCAGCAAAGGACTCGGGCAGTAGTGTTATGAGCAAAGCTACTGAGCTTTATGACATGCTTGAGAAAAATGACGTTGAAGTTTTGTTTGATGATCGTGAAGGTCTTTCAGCCGGAGAAAAATTCGCCGATTCAGATTTACTCGGCCTGCCATATCGCGTGGTAGTATCAGAACGCAGTTTGAAAGAAGGCGGCTACGAAATCAAGCGCCGAACAGAGGAAAAAGGTAAAATAGTAAGTAGCGACGAAGTTCTTAAAGAAATTAGTAAATCTTTGTAAAGATAAATATACGCACGTAATAAAATGTGCTTTTCGAGTCACCGGCGTCTTTTTCTGCTGAAAAAGCGCCTTCTTCTCCCGCCGACGCGGTCCGAAAATGCCTCGAAAAGCACATTTCACCACGCGCATTTATATGTTTAATAAACTCTATAACTCATTTTCAAATGACATCGGCATAGACCTGGGTACGGCAAATACCCTGGTTTATTTGCGCGGCCATGGCATCGTAATTAACGAGCCGTCAGTGGTTGCAGTCAATCACAAGACCGGGCAAATTGTCGCAGTCGGTATGGAGGCAAAACAAATGCTTGGCCGAACACCGCCGCACATCCGCGCTGTCAGACCAATTGTTGACGGTGTTATTTCCGATTTCGAAGTGACCGAAGAAATGCTGGCTTATCTCATTAATAAAGCCGAAAAAATGTCGCGTAAATTTTTCCGTCCGCGCGTAGTTATTGGTGTGCCTTCCGGCATCACAAATGTCGAAGGCCGAGCCGTATATGATGCAGCTCGCTCTGCTGGCGCACGCGAAGTGCACCTTGTTGAAGAACCAATGGCTGCGGCAATCGGCATTCGTTTGCCGGTCAAAGAACCGGTCGGTAGCATGATTGTAGATATTGGCGGAGGAACAACTGACATTGCGGTGATTTCACTTTCTGGAATCGTACGTTCGGTTAACCTCAAAATTGCCGGCGATAAATTTAATACTGATATTATTGCTTACCTTCGTGATGAATTTAAACTTTTGATCGGCGAGAAAACTGCGGAAAGTGTTAAAATTGCTATAGGTTCAGTCGCTCCCGGGGAGCCGATGGAAGCTGAAGTGCGCGGACGCGATCTTGTTACCGGTTTGCCTCGTGAAGTTGTCATTACTGATGCTGATGTTCGCGAAGCTATGGGCCAGTCTATTGTCTGCCTGATCGATGGTATTAAGGAAGTACTTGAAACCACACCACCGGAAATTCTTGGAGACATTATGCATCGCGGTATTGTGCTTTCGGGCGGCGGTGCGCTTCTCCATGGACTTGATGTACTCCTTCAAAATATTCTAAAAATTCCTGTAACTATTACTGAAGATCCGCTTACTGCTGTTGCTCGCGGGGCCGGTATTGTTCTTGAAGATATTGATTATTACCAGGACGTTTTATTGCCAGACTATGACACGGAAAGGTCAAAATAAATTTAAATCGTACAAGGATCGCAATGCCAGGATGTATCGCGTCCGGTTTTTTTCCGTGCTTACTATTTTGGCTATTGTTATTGGTATATTTTTTATTGCCATTGGTCCCAAAAAAACTGCTTCTGCCGTCGCCAATATCGGTAATTCCATTTTCAGACTTAAGCGCTCCGTTGCTGAGGGACTAACTGAAGGTGCACAACTTTCTGAATCAAAAAATACATTAATTAATCAGAAAAATGAACTTTTAAATACACTGAAAGAGCAGGAAGCTTCTATTGCAACACTTACGACGATCCAGGATGAAAACGCCAAACTTACTGAAATGCTGGCTCGCAAAAAAGAAACGACACAGTTAATCATGGCTCGTATTCTCGCCAAGCCGAATCAGTCTCCGTACGATACGCTGGTGATTGATGCCGGTAGCGCTGAAGGTATGCGCTATGGTGCCAAAGTTTTTGCCCGCGGTGATATTCCAATTGGTACGATTGCGGAATCCGATACCCATGCGTCCAAAGTAAAATTATTTTCAACTTCCGGTGAAAAAACCAAAGCGGTTATTGTCGGCAAAGATATTTTTATTGATTTAGAAGGGCAGGGCGGAGGGACTTTCCAAACAACTTTGCCGCGTGATGTTGTGATTGAAAAGGGAACTGCTGTCGCAACTATTGATGATGGTAGTACGATTGCAATTATGGAGGAGACCCTGGCTGATTCTCGCGATCCGTTTCAGCGAATTTTATTTCGTTCGCCGGTAAATATTTTTGAGCTTAGGTTTGTGGGAGTGGAGAAATAAAAAAACGACTCAATAATCCGAGTCGTTTTCACCTAATCAATATTTATTTTCAGTTAATCTATTTTCACTGTTGATAGTCATAAGAAAGATTTTAAAAAACTTTGAAATACTTTCAACAGTAAGCCTGCAGATAAATCCCAGAGTTAAACCAATTACCATTGGAAGCGTTTTTATGAATCCCAATTTAATATACTGTGCGGAAAGCACCATATACTTTTCAGTTGTATTTGACTCCCACGAGTAGCTCGTTTCGAAATCTAATATAGTTTTCAAGAACTCTGCACCCATTCCTATAAGAATGTACATTCCTAATGCCATCATCATCGCTGTTATTCCCACCGAGAGAGGACCATTAAAACCGGAAGCAATGGGATCAATGAAAGCACTCAATACACATGGGCCAACGAAGAAAAACATTGAAACTGCATTCATGCAGAATACAACAGTTTTTGCTTCGTGTTTACATGAAATCTTCAAGCTTCCACCATGAGGTTCTTGACCAGTAAATTCATTCTGGTTTATACAGTATGTATACCAGAGTAATGTAATCGGAGCTAACAAAATATACCACCAGTATGAAACTTCGAAAGGTAAAGGTATTTGCCAGCTCGGTTCCCATATCGTGAGTGTTTTTTGAACTGGCAACTTATCAAGATATGATAAGACACTCAAGTAGATTACATAGACTACACTTACGAGTATCGTAAGGACAGTAGCTAATTTAACTTTTTTCATATTTCTAATTTGTTTTTAATGAGCCTACTCTCTTTGATTCTGCTTTTCGGCATCCGCAGTATTCCTCTATATTGTATCATATATTATGATAGTTGTCAAATAGGTAAAAACAGCCCAAAATTATGAGCTGTTTTCCAACTTGTAATGAATATTTTGACTAAGCCAGTTCTGCTTTAATAGAATCAATTTTAGACTGATCAAATGACTTGTCGAGATCGATAGCCATAGTTTCCAGGTCACCCATTTCTGCTTCGACAAAGGCCATGTCATTTTCCAGATCTGCTTGTATCTTATTAAGGTCGTCTGAAAAAGTACTTGCTGCGGCATGTGCATCAGGATCATCGGCTATAGAAATGCCGGCAGCACTAAAAACACCATCAACCTCATCCTGTAAAATATCTTTTATCAATTCTTTGGTAGTAAAGTCCAAGTCGTTCTTTTCAAGTAATGCCAAAATCATATTTTTCTTGTCTTCACTAAGTGCGCTAGCTTTAATTTTTGTAATGTAGTCTTGTTTGTTCATATATGTATATAATTTAGGCTACTTGATTTTCGACATTTCCTAAGTCATTTTGTAAACCAAGCATTTCTGCTAATTTTGCTTTCTGCTGTTGTAATTGTATTGCGCGGGCAGACGTTTCTGATTCTTCATGAGAGACGGCTTCATAAGCTGCCTGAAGTCTGCGTTGGCGGAGTTCATTCATTTTTGTTCTGTACGCTTCTTTTCTTCTGGCAACTTCAAGCTTCGCTGCCATCATGGCATTTTCACCGAAAGCTTTTACCTTATTGTACCTGTTTTCAATTCCGACTTTGGCTTTTGACAATCCTTCAGAAGTTTTTTCCTTGGCATAAAAAGCCAAATCTTTTGCCAGCTCTACTTTCTCCTGGCCAAAATCTTTTAACTGTTCAGCTTTTGTACTGACAAATTGTGAAGCTTTTTCGTAGTTAGCTTCAGCAAAATTACTGAACTGATCAACTTTTTCGCCGGCCCATTCTTTGGCTTCTGTTGCTTTTTGTCCTACATATTCGGCACCTTCTGTTGCTTTTTGTCCCACATATTCGGCGCCTTCAGCGACCTTGTCTCCGACGTACTGTCCGCCTTCAACTACTTTATCTGCAACAAATTTTCCTCCTTCATAAACTTTCTCAGATACATATGTATCAACCTGATCTGCTTTTTGTCCCACATATTCGGCGCCTTTTTTCGCAAGGACATCGGCTGAGAGGGTAGCAGCAACAGCTTCGCCGCCGACCGATTTTGTTTTATTCCAAATTCTTGAAAGTGTCGCTCCGGCACGACTGCCGATAGATTGAGCTTTTTCTTTTACTCGGCTAAAAAAATTACCGATAGCTTCAATGCGTTCTCTTCCTTTTGAAAACGGATCTTCTTTTTCAACTGTCGTCTCTACTGCTTCCATCTGCACAGGCATCTCT
>JAYSVN010000013.1:0-6798 GCA_043718505.1 Minisyncoccota bacterium
CCAAGGTAGCTACCCTTAATAGTAGAGCTTGTTTGTCGGGATGATACACCGCCAAAAGAACTGACAAGCACTTTGTCAGGGAAAATGAGCCCGGCCGGAGCAGTAATTTCATAGTCACCGGAATATTGAATAGATTTCGCACTTTCAATCGTGGCTGCAATTACCCGAGTCTTTTTAGTTGGGTCATTGAGCAGGGGTTTGAGGAAAAAATAACCACCGCCTAAAATAACAGCCAGGCCAAATATGATGAACACTGGTATAAGCTTATGATGTTCAACTTTTTTCTCAGTTATTATTTGCACGGGAATTGTGTTATCTAGCACATCTACAGGAGGATTTACTGTGGGAATATTTGTAACCGGCGTAATGTTTGTAACCGGTGTCGTTGGTCCGATCGCAGCTACATACGGAGTGCCGGTCGTACCATTGTGCGCTCGTTCAGTAACAATACGCAAGGCTTCTGCTACTTCAAGCAGTTTCCAGCCAGCAGCCAATAGAGCAGCCTGAATAGCCTCATGTGAGATGCCACGCTTCGCTTCATTTTCGATGTACAAGATAATGTCGTTTGTGATCATAATTTTTCTGCTTTACTTTTACTCACACCCACTGATTTCTGTTCAATATTTTGCCTGACTCTCGCCGAACTTTTTCATATCTTCAAAAACTCTATGCACAAAAGGACTTTCGCTTTGTGTATGGAGCCAAATGCCATTTATGCAGGCATTATGAATTTCAGGGATAGTGACTTCCGGACAAGTGCCTCCAGCTTCAATAGTATCAAAAGAATTCGAGCTCACTGGGTATGTTACCTTGAAACCACCGACCGGATCACGTAGCTCTTCAAAGGTCCAGTCTGAAGGATAGATAAAAGTTGTGCCATTCAGCGTGTAAGCATTCCAAATAGTACCAGTTGAAATATCGAGAATATCATTGTCATTTGACTGAGATGTTGGCTGAGAATAATTTGTCAGCTTATTCCCTACCAAGAAAAACGCGCCAACCCCTGCGATGATCAAGATAGCAAGCGGTACAAGAACACTTCTTTGCATGCGTCTATTATAGCGAGAATCCAAGGTATCCGGAAAAATAATTGGGCAAAACAAAAACCGCATACATTGCGGCTTTTGTTTATTGGTGCCCAGGAGAGGACTTGAACCTCCACGCCTTGCGGCACATCCACCTCAAGGATGCATGTATACCAATTTCATCACCTGGGCGTCTTATCCTCTTACTCCGCAACCTCAGCTTCCTCCTTAGTTTCCGCTACTTCCTCTTCGTGCTTACCTTTCATTGTATACATCTTCATCTTGCGGGCAACTTCACGGGCAGCTTTGGCGCGAACATAGTAGAGCTTTGAGCGACGTACACGAGAGCGTTTGACTACTTCAATTTTGTCGATGTTTGGAGAGTACAGTGGGAAAATACGTTCTACGCCTACACCGCTGGCAACTTTGCGAATAGTGAAAGTGGCACCGGCTTCAGCGCCATGTTTGCGCGCCAAAACAAGGCCTTCGAAAGCCTGGAGACGGACCTTGCCCTTATCTTCGATTTTTGACCAAACGCGAACAGTATCACCTGAAGAAAATTCAAGCTTTGCTCTGTCGTCGGCGCTTATTGGGGTCATAACTTTCAGTGCCATAATGCTCGTTACTTTAGCATGTAATTTAGACTCTTGCAAGAAGCTTCGCCGGCCCCGCCTTAATTGGCAAGCTCTACTGTGAAATTTTGAATTCTTCCGGCGTTGGCACCTCAAAAACCCTGTCTTTGCCGTCTTTTCCGGCAAAACTAAGCTTAGCTGCATGGAGCATAAGGCGAGGGAAGGCCGCAATAGTCTTATCGTCGCCGTAGAGCTTGTCGCCACCGACAGGATGATTAACATGCTTCATGTGCACACGGATTTGGTGAGTCCGGCCGGTGCGCGGGCGAATGGAAATAAGACTCCATTCAGTACCAACTGCATCACGAGTTTTGCCAAGTACACGATAATCAGTAACAGCATCGCGCAATTCCCCTCTTGTGCCTTTGCCTGAGAGCCATTTGCGAAAGTCATTTTTTGAGCGTCCGATCGGCACAGAAATCGATCCGATATTTTCTTTAAAACTGCCGCGCACAACGGCGAGGTATTCTTTTTTCATCGTGCGATTCTGAAATTCTTTTTTGAGTGCGAAAAAAGTTTCATTATTTTTGGCAATAATCATAACGCCCGATGTGTCTTTGTCGAGGCGGTGAACGATACCGGGACGATAGATTTTGAGCTCGCCGATCTCACCATCCCCCTCCGCCAGCATGTATTCATGCGACGGCAGCAAGCAGCCCATCGCCACGCCTTTGCCAAGTTTAATAACCAGCGGTTCCCCGATGTTTTTGGTCACTTTTCCAGTATCAATTAAAAAATCCGCGAGGGTTTCCTCGCAGCTATGTCCGTCACCATGGACAAGCATCCCGGAGGGCTTGTTTATGACGAGTATTTCGTTGTCTTCGTAGATAATATTAATCATTAAAATACAAAAAAAACTGGCCTAAAAAAAGGCCAGTCTTGTTTACGAATTTGAACCAACATAAATCTTCATGCCAAGTAATTCCGGAGCTTCAGAAGTTATAACTGCAATATATTTCTTCGGTTCTTCGCCGAGAAATAATTTCAGTTTTGCAACTTTGCCGTAAGTAATAGTGCCGGTTTTTTCCCCGGTTTTTGCTAATTCAATAGCTCTTTTTTCGATATGTGTTTCAAATTCCCTATCTATCTTTATTTTTCCCATACAGTTTATTTGTTGGTATTATATATTAAATCAATCATTAAGTCAAGCATGCTGAGCAAGGTAACTTTTGATCGTTTTTTTCAATAAATCCAGTTTTTTATAGTCATTTTCAAAGTATCCTGTCGTCCATTTATAGCTGCCATCTGGCTGCTTCATCATCACCCCATCTTCATATGAAAGCTCATCATCATATGTTCCTGAGCCTATTTTGTCAGCAGCAACACCAAAATCAATAATGACCGGATCCCCTTCATCTGTAACCATCACATTACCTGGCTTGAGATCGCGATGAACAATTTTTGCTTCATTGTGCATCTTGGTAATTGCTACAGTTAGTGCTGAGAAAAATTTTTCAAAATTAAATGCTTCCGGCATATTTTTTCGATTGAGTAGAACGTCTTCAAGAGATACCCCTTTGATTTTCTCCATAACGAAGACCTCTTGCTGGCCCTCCTGGACTACCAGCAATGAAAGTGGAGTTACAACTCCCGCATTAAGAACTTTTCTCTGGATTTCATGTTCTTTAAAAATATCATTGCCACGAAACAGCGGTTGCTCACGAATCTTTTTGAGACAAATATCAGAAAATTCTCCTTCTACAGGAGAAAAGACTTCGGCGTTTCCACCAAAACCAATAACTACTGACTCATCTATAATCTTCTCCAGTGAAGCGATTATTTTTTCAGTGTGTTCGCCTTCTTCAAGCACATGTTTAACCTTTATGTCTCCGTTAAATCCTTCTTTCATACATGCCTATTTATATACTATTTATGAGTAAAAGGGAAAGTTTTGTTTATAAAGAAACTTGTAAAAAAGACTAAATACTATATGATTTAGCGTATTAAGTGCACAGTTGCGCGATTAGCTCAGTTGGTAGAGCAACCCATTTACACTGGGAAGGTCGCAGGTTCGAGTCCTGCATCGCGCACATCGGTCCAAGAGCAGCCTGGCCATACGCCCCTGTAGTTAAATGGATATAACTGCGGACTTCTAAGCCGTTATTGCAGGTTCGATTCCTGCCGGGGGCACAAAAAAACTACACAACCAAAACAGTCATTAAGAGACCGATGATGATGGCGAGAAGGGCGAGAATATTGAGAATAGTATCGGCTGAATAGAGAAGCGAGTTAGAGAAAGATTCGTTCACGGTGAATGAAAAGGTGTGGCTCTGGGCGCTCTTTATCTCTCGTACCGGATCGTAGGCACTGGCACTGCCTGTGTAATCACCTTTTGGAAGGTGGAAAATAGACGCATCTTCCCATAGCTCAAAGCGGCCACTTCCGTCGACTTGCGTCGTGTATATTTTTGGTACCGCCGCACCGCCTGTTTCGTTATTTTTATCTTCCGTGAATGCAAAAACAACAACGCTATGTACCGGAGCTGTGCCCCAAAAAGCTATCTTGCCGCGAATATTTTGAATTTTTGTGACTGTCGGTGAGGCAAGCTCCGCACTATCTTTGGCGATAAGCATATCATCGGCAAGAGTTTCGGTGTTGCCACGAGGATTTGCGGTTTCGGTTATGGTCGTGTTGTTTGTCAGTTGATTATTATTGGCAAATCCGGCAAGCGTCAGAATAAGGGCAAGTTTCAAAATCCAGATGATACAGATCGTGCCAATGACGCCCAGTGTGAGCCTGCGGCGCAAATGATATTCTTTTGTTCCCGTACTGTCACCGACTGGTCGTGCCGCAACATATGAGGGGAGAGAAATAATGAGAAGTAATAATTCAGCGCCGATAATGATGAGTACACTCACTAATGATCTCATTCCGTGCACAGTCAAAAGTTCATTTTTCTTTCGGGCAATAAATGCCGATACATGCAGAATAGATGTTGACCAGCGATCACGGAGTGAGGTACTCATACTGTTTTAATATTTGTTAGCCGATAACCTTCTTGATCTTTTCCGTGAGGAGAGAAAGATCAGTTGAAGATTTTACATAGTAATCTTTTGCTCCAAGTGCGAGTCCCTTTTCTTTATCTTCGTCTTGTCCTAAATTTGAAAGAATAATGACCGGAATTGATTTTGTCTTTGTGTCTTCTTGTAAATGCTTGAGCACATCAAAACCGTTCATCTTGGGCATGGTGAGATCAAGCAGTACGAGATCAGGAAGTTCTTTTTTTACCAGCGCGAGTCCGGTTTCTCCATCAAGAGCGGAGAGCACTTCAAAGCCTGCCCCTAAAAGTTCGATGGAGAGGGCTTTTTGCAAAATTTGTTCGTCTTCCAAAACGATAATTTTTTTCATAGATGTATAAAGTTAGTTATTAACTTTTATTATACAACATTTAGGTGTACGATAAAAGCAACTGCACTGCTTTTCTCCCAACCGCCAATTTATAAATATGAACATAAACATAAAAAATGGAGTGGGTCTAAAACAACGATGGCTTAATTGGATGCTCCATTTTTCCGGAGTAATAAATAGACACAAATTGAAGGTGATTGAAACCACGGGACCGAAAATCATCCTTCACGGTTTCTCTGTTTTGTTTCTAGAGATAGCAAATCTTGCCTTGGCACTCCCCGCCTATGCCTTTATTTCCTCAAAGGAATTTGCGGGAAATGATGCTTCCGCCATACAAGTGTACCGGCTTCGCCGCATTGTTTCTCTTTCCGTGCTTGTCGGTATGGCGCTATCAGTCCTGCTATGGATTTCCGTAAGCTTCTTCGGGGTGATACTTTTCCCCTCCAAATCTCATGCGTCCGTCGCAAGCTGGGATTTTAATACGCCACTTGCCTACAATTATGATACGGCCAAGATCCAAATCATTGATGGCAACGCCATATTCAAGGCGTCAGCGTCCGTTGTGGATAGTAATACCGGCACAGAGTTGCCGCTTCCTACTACAACAGAAATTCCTCCTGTAGATACTACTAATAATACAGCGCTTCCCGCCACAGCACCGACTCCGACCACCGAAACAGTAACCCAGCCAGTGGTAGAGCCTACTCCCGCACCGGTAGTTGAACCGACACCGGCGCCTGTAGTAGAGCCGGCGCCCGCACCAAATCCGGGTCCACTCATTTTTGATAATCTACGAAATTTTGTTAGGCCACAAGTCGCATACGCCCAGTCAAATCCACCGGCAAACACATGCAGTGCAGTACTTCAAACAATCACTCCTCTCATAGTAACGCCGTTTGTAAAATGGACTGGATTTTCTGAAACTGCAAATAAAAATGGTGGAGAAATTTACTACACTCTTTCCGGCGATGGAGGAGTCTCATGGCTGTATTGGAACGGAAGTAATTGGGTAGACGCGGGCACTAACAAGGGAAACACCGCGACAGAGTTGAGCGGTTATATCTCTGATTTTCCCGTCACTCTCACAAATCCGCCAACTGGCGGAGGTGCAGGAACCCTCATGTTCAAGGCAACGTTTGTGAGTGACTGTACACAGGATGTCTCGCTCCTCTCCTTGACTGCTGATTACCAAGACGAGCCCTCGTTTATCGCCAGTTTTACAAGTTCGGAAACTTCCACAGCCACATCGACTACAGTCGTCACTTCTGAGGCAAACCCTACCGTCGTCGCTGTTCTTGACTCCATTTTAGAGTCGACGCTTTCAGTCGGCTCCCCGACTGCAAATGTCGGGGCCGGCATAGATACTTCACTTACTACGGATACTACAGTAGATACAGGCTTGCCCGCCGAAGTTTTGGTACAGGCGGGTGTTGTCGCTCCAATTGCTTTTTCAGTGCACATTGTCACACAAACCACAGGTACTCCGGGGCGCACTCTTTATTCGATTCCCGGAATACTATCTGTCTCCGAAGGAGCGGATAATGGGCTAGTCATAAACGTAACTGGCACTGACTTGCAAACAACGACACTTTCTTATCCGGAGACCCGATCAGATTTGTCTGCAGGTTCGTCCGCGAATGCAAACATTAGCGTTGGAGATCATATTGTTGTTCTCGTTTATGATGGAACAACATTAAAATTGTATGTTGACGGCACTGTCTCTGCTTCGCTCACTACTCCGATTGTGATTGCCCCTCCCGCAAATGTTTCCACTTCCATCGGCTGTGTTTCAG
>JAYSVN010000014.1:0-2225 GCA_043718505.1 Minisyncoccota bacterium
GTTGAAGGTCAAATGGACACGATAATGGTTCACCAGGCTGGCAACGAAAACGTCGTGGCAGTGTCGGGTACTGCCCTTACCGAAGAACACTTGAGACTGCTCAAACGATTTACCGACCATATTGTCTTTTGCTTTGATAATGACACTGCTGGGCAGGCAGCCTTGCGGAAAGCCGCACTCCTTTCTTTTCCGCTCGGTCTTGAGGCCAAAGCAATTACGCTATCAACAGATGTAAAAGGTAAAGACCCTGCTGATATAATTTTGGAAGATATTGAAGCCTGGAAAAATGCCGTAGCCAAAACTGAACCAGTTATTGATTACCTCATGCTCTCAATTCGCAAAGGTGGGGAAGCCGATCGTGAGCAGATTAGAAAAGTGAAAGCAGATGTCTTGCCACTTATCGCTGCACTTTCAGGAAACATGGAACAATCTCATTACATGAAAAAGGTAAGCGAATTATTTGATATTCCTGAGTCAGCAGTACGTGATGATCTCAAAAAATTGGCACCAGTACCTTCGCCTGACGGACAATTACTGAGGAGAAAGGAAACATCGCCGCCGATGGTCCGCACGGCCCGGGAAGAAGCAGCTGAGAGAGTTGTGGGTTTTGAAAAGGTTTTTCGTGATAAAGTGGATCTTGAGAAGGTGCGGGCCGGGTTTATCGAAGCTATGAAAGTCCCGCTTGAGTCCTTTGCCGCCGCTCTGCCACTCGAGAGAATACCATCCCTTACGCTTGAAGCCGAACTCTATTATACTGGCAGCGATAAGCTTGATCTCATTGCATCTGAACTGCTCTCAACCCTGCTCCTTGCCAACTATGAAGAACAATTGGCTAATATTTTAAGACAGATGCGAGAAGCAGAACAAAAAGGAGAGGGAAGCGAGGCCCTGCGACTACATACAGAATCAAAAACAGTAGGAGAAAAGATTTACCAGATTAAAAATAATCGTCTTACGACGGAGCTATAATGAAAAAAACTAAGAAAAAGACAATAAAGAAAAAGCCAGCCAAGAAGGTAAAAAAAGCGGCCAAGAAAATTGTTAAGAAAAAGACAACAGCTCCTAAAAAGCCGGTTAAAAAAACTGCTAAGAAAAGTGTTACAAAAAAGACCGTTGTCAAAAAAGTTTCAACAAGTACAAAATTGAATGCTGCCGATAAGAAAACTAAGTCGCTTGATTTGAAAGCTGATGAAATTATTGCCAAGGGTAAGAAGCGTGGTTTCATTACCTATGACGAAATCTTGAAAGTTTTTCCAGACATTGAGAACAACATTATGTTTCTCGATAAGCTGTACGAGAAGTTTTCAGTTGCTGGTATCGACGTGCTTGAAGGAGGTAACTTGCTCGATGTCGACGGTGTTGACCTCGTGCCAGGCAAAACCGGCCGTGATGCGACTGCCTATGACTCTATCCAAATATACTTGAAAGAAATTGGGCAATATCCACTGCTCGTAGCGGCGGAAGAACGTGAGCTCGCTCGCCGTATTGAAGCTGGTGATAAGGAAGCCAAGAACCTTCTTGCACGTGCCAACCTTCGTCTCGTTGTTTCGCTTGCCAAAAAGTACGTTGGTCGCTCTCCTGACCTTACACTTCTCGATTTGATTCAAGAAGGTAACCTCGGACTCTTTAAAGCGGTGGAAAAATTCGATTACCATAAAGGTTTTAAGTTTTCGACATATGCAACGTGGTGGATTCGTCAGTCTATTACCCGAGCGCTTGCTGACCAGTCCCGCACGATTCGTATTCCAGTTCACATGGTTGAAACTATTTCTAAGTATAAACAAGTCTCACGCCGCTTGGCTCAAGACCTAGGCCGTGATCCGTTACCAGAAGAAATCGCAACCGAAATGGGTATCGAAGTTGAAAAAGTTCACGTTATCGAAAATATCAACCAAGATACTCGCTCACTCGAAGCACCAGTAGGTGATGACGATGAAAAGTCAACACTCGGTGAATTTATTCCTGATGATAAAATTCTGCGCCCAGACCAGGAAACATCTCGCTCTATTTTGCAAGATCAAATCCGTGAGGCGCTCAATGATCTCTCTCCAAAGGAACGCCGCATTCTTGAAATGCGCTACGGTTTGCTCGACGGTGTTCAGCATACCCTTGAAGAAGTCGGTGCCGAATTTGGCGTCACTCGTGAGCGTATCCGTCAGATTGAAGCAAAGGTGCATGAGAAGCTTAGGCAGAATGATAAGGTGGCGAGGTTGAGGAATTATTTT
>JAYSVN010000015.1:0-6177 GCA_043718505.1 Minisyncoccota bacterium
TCAAAGTCACGTTGCTTCTAAATGTTCCCCCTATTTTAAGGGCCATCAAATAATTAGAAAGCTCACACGACTACCCGTTCCTTTTAAGTAAATCCTTCGCCGAAGAATTTACTAACACAGTTCTTTTATCAAAATTGAATAACAAGTCTCCCCCTCCATCGAGACTTCACATATATAACCCCTTCAACCCCATTTTTTTGAAGGGGTTTGTTTTTGCCCAAAATATAGAATCCCGTAAAAACAGGATTAATTTTTTATGAAAACTTTTTAAAGTGAACTTAAAGCGATTTTAAAATAAAAAGTTCAAGTAGAGTTGCGCCGTCACCAAGGCCGCGGTGTGAACGATGAAGTGCAGATGAAAGTTCATATGCTTTCGTGCCGACTTCATTTGCAGAAAAATGTTTGGCGGCCGATGCCACTTTACCAAAAACAAAAGGCTTCATACCAAGTGCTTCAGCGCTGGGTCGCGAACTTGCTGATTGTGTGCCCGCAGATTTTGATGCTGAAAAATAAAGCGCCAGGTTTTTAAAGTTCCAAATCATGGCGCCGGCAATTTCTTCAGCTGATGTTCCGGCTTCAATCAATTTTGTAAAAAGCATCCAGGCGTTTTTTTTATCACGCATGTTATATGCATCGACAAGTTGAAATGGCGTCAGTCCGCCAAAAAAATTAGCTTTGGCGGTTTTGAGTTCAGTTACAGTCGCACCTGCCTCGTCAAAAACATTTTTCAATTCCTTTGAAATTTCATTTTCTTCAACAATATAACTTGTCTCGCTTTCAGCCAACGTTTTTGTATCATTCAGAAAAAATTCAAAACCTGGCGGACTATTACTCAGTCTTGATAAATGAACAACGTATGAAGTCCCAAACATATCGGCGCCGCCGGAATATGAAAGTACAGTTTCTTTTTGCCATGATGCATCGTTAAATGAAATAGCTTGTTTACCTTTTTTTATTTCAGCATCGATTATTTTTCTGGCAGCATTCCCCCGCTCGGGATTTTCTCCGACGATTACCGTAAGCATGTTATAGCGATTTTATTTTCTTCTGATAATCAGTATATTCGTTTTTATATTTCTCAGTCATTATTTTTTGCTTTTTTTCTTCGTAGACAATAAATGAAATCCAGTAACCGATTGCGGACATGAGAATAATCATGAGAGAGTTGATGAGAAAACCAAAACCAATAATGAGTAGGAAAAGTGCAAGCGATGTTGGGTTGCTGCTCCATTTATAAGGCCCACCCAAAAAATGTCGGGGGTCTCCTCTTTTCTCGCGCGTACGAAATGCAGCTGAGGCTTTTTGTGACCAGAAAATAACTATCGTAGCAATTAATATAAGAAAAATGCCTCCGATTTGACCCCAGTGAGTTGCGGGTGCTTTTGTCGGAAAAAAGAAGTCGAAACATACACCAAGAATTACGCCTATAAATTGAATGATCGGCGGATAGCTGCTGAGGTAATTAATCCGTTGCTCGGGAGAAAATTGTGGGTTTTTCATATCCATATCTTTAGTCTAGCAGAGCGACCTTTTCTGTCTACTCATAAATATATTATTTAATAGCCCTACTTAATATCATATAAAGTCTCCCCTTTCCCGCTTGCAACTAAAATCGGCACGACAGGTTTGTAGTTTATGTACGAGCGCTCAAAAACATTTTCCATGGCAGCGCGAATTATTTTTTCGGCTTGCTCAGCCAGGCTTTCATCAACTTCATAAACAAGTTCGTCATGAATTTGGAGAATAAGATTGGCTTTGCCATCGATGCCGGCTTTCGTCAGGTCTTCGTCGGCAAAACGAATAGCCAGCTTAATGATGTCTGCCTGCGTACCCTGGAGTGGTGCATTCGAAGCCATGCGTTCGGCGAAAGCGCGGAGAAACTGCATATTTGAGCGAAGCCCCGGGAAGCGGCGCTTGCGACCAAAAAGTGTTTCGGTGAAATAATGTTTACCGGCAAAAGCTTTGGTATTGTCGATAAAATCACGCACACCTGAGAAGTTTTCGAAATAGGCATCATAAAAAGTCTGGGCTTCGGCACGAGTGCTCCCGAGATTTTTTTGTAGGGCTGAAATTCCCATTCCATACATAATGCCGAAGTTAATGATTTTGGCGCGACGACGCATTTCTTTACTAACTTCAGATTCGGGCACATTGAAGACTCGGGCTGCTACACCAGTATGAACATCAATACCGGCCTGGAAAATTTTTATTAATTCTTTATCACCGCTTAATATGGCCATGATTCTAAGTTCAATTTGCGAATAGTCGAGTGAAATAAGACAGCGCCCACGGCCGGCAATCATGCCTTTCCGAATTTCTCTCCCCGCATCGGTGCGAATAGGAATATTTTGAAGGTTTGGGTTCAGTGAAGCAAAACGGCCGGTTGTTGAACCATGTTGAACAAATCTCGTATGAAGTCTGCCGTCAGTACCAACCATGGTCGGAATTGTATCTATATATGTACCAACAAGTTTTGAATACTCTCTGTGTTCCATAATGAGTGGAATAATTGGATGAGCATCTTCAAGTTCAGCCAGGACTTCAGCTTTGGTCGAAACCTTGCTCGTTCGTGTTTTGCGCTTGAGACCAAGCTTAGTGAAGAGAATTTCGCCGAGCTGTTTTGGTGAGGCTAGATTAAATTCTTCACCGGCAAGCTTCCAGGCTTTTTTCTCGATATCATCTATTTGCTTATGATATTTTTTTGATAGTTCATCAAAAACTTTTGTATCTATGCCGACACCAAAATGTTCCATTTTTCGCACGATCGGGTAAATCGGCATTTCAATTTCACTATAGACTTTCTCAAGCTTTTCTTCAGCTAAATCCGCCAGGATCTTTTTCTTGGCCACTTCAAAATTATCGGTCTTAGCATACGAAAGAACTTCGGACTCCCCCGCATCAGTAAGGTCAGAGTTTATGAGCCAAAGTGCAATGGCTACTTTTTCAATTTCTTCTTTATCAATTGTGCTTTCAACTCTTTCACCGGCACTTTCGTTGGTACCGAACATTTTCTTGACTCTCGGCACAAGACTGCGAAATTCAAGATTGGTAAATGTTTTCTCAAGCTGAATCGGATCAACACCGTCCTGCCAGGTTTTGACCGGCAATTTAAATTCGACTGGCGCATTGCGTGAAATAGTTGCCAGGGTTTTGGAAAAAATTGCTTCCTCTTCGTTATCAATCAAAATCTGAACTAGACGATCGGTCAGTCCGGCAGCCTTAACTTTTTCAGGATGCTTCTTTAGAACTTTATAAAGATTTTCGAGTGTGCCGAACTCCTTGATTAAAATTGTGGCAGTTTTCTCTCCCACGCCAGGCACACCAATAATATTGTCGGACGGATCACCACGAAGACCTTTGTAATCAGTAATATGTTCAGGACCAAAACCATAGCGCTCATTAACCGCATCTTCATCGTAAACAACAGTATCAGTAATTCCTTTTCTAAGCGTAAAAACTTTGACGCGCTTTTTATCAACGAGTTGTAAAGTATCCATATCACCGGTCGCAATATAAACTTCAATATTTTTATCATCTTTCAACTGCTCAACTATTGTGCCGAGCATGTCGTCGGCTTCGTATCCGGCGAGTGAATAAACCGGTATGCCGAAGTCTTCGAGTAATTCTTTTGACTTACCGAGCTGCGTCCGGAGCGCATCGTCGATAGTTTTGCGCCCAGCTTTGTAGCCGGCGTAGACTTCGTGGCGAAATGTTTTCTTTGGTAAATCATAGGCCGCCACAATGTAATCCGGCTTCAAGTCGTCAACGATTTTGAAAAGCATGGTCGAAAGACCGTACATCGCCCCTGTCGGCTCGCCGGCTGAGGTCGAAAAGTCCGGCATAGCGTGATAGGCGCGATGCAAAATAGCATGTGTATCGAGGAGAATGAGGCGCTTTTTCTTGGCCTCTTTTGTTCCTTTTTCTGTAGTTTTTTTAGCTGCCATATGGTCCGATTATAGCATTTGAATAGAAAAGTATTTTTTGACAAATTTATTTAAAACTGTATAGTCAGAAAAAATCTACAAATGAAAACAGCAACTTCCACTACCCCAGACCTTCATACCCTGCTCGACACTCAAATAAAATTTTTCCTTTTTGGTAACGAAATCAGACTAGACGAATCTTTGAAGCTCCATAAGGATCTTGATATAGCAATCGAACATTCGGTCATCCTTGAGGCTCTTAAAGGTGAAGAGCGTCAAGCTTACATGAATTCAGACACAGAGCGCCTGATGGGAGTAATTCCATTCATGATCTGCATTCCAAAAAAGAAAGCCGGCATGAGGAAAATTTTGAATTTGATCGACCTTGGTGGAGGTAAAGAAAAAGGAACACTTTTTCTCAAAGAAGAAAATATTGTCGATTCGTATAATCAAACGGAAGAAGAGCCGTATCTCTTATTCAATATTAGAACAATTTTACCTTCGCCTTTTGTTCTTAGAGAGCTCGATCTTCCCCGAGAAAAAGAAAGCCTTTCGACAACCCTGCTCACCTTTCAGGAAACTCTTTGTTTACTCGTACAGTTCCCTCATCTTTTAACAGGAGATAAATGTGGTGTTCATGTTGGCACTTCGCAGTATGTTGAAGGTGATAGTAAGTTTCCTCTCCACATATATCGCTTTGGAAGCAACGAGTATGCATTCCCGAAAGTCGCACGGGAACATCAATTTGTTTTTGATCTACGGTGGTTCTTCCCGACTGCAGAAAAATATTCACTGGAATAATAAAAATTATCCCTGGCCGCAAGCTGGGGATTTTTATTTTTTTAATTAATTATTCTCCTCAATCTCCACCTTCCTCCCATCTCCGTCATGTTCAATCTTCACATCGATGCGTCGATCAGGCAGACGATCGCCGAGCAGCTCCGGCCATTCAATTAAAATAATATTTTTCGGATCAGCTACAAGTTCGTGTAATCGAATTGCGGCAGCCTCGTCCGGATTTTCAAAACGGTAGGCATCAATGTGAATTAAACTTTTAAACTTTGCATGTTCAACAGGATAGATTTTCATAATGACAAAAGTCGGCGAAACTACCTCATCTTCGATGCCATATGTTTTGGCCAGATATTGCGACAAAGTTGTTTTGCCAGCACCCAAGTCACCCCAAAGAGCCACAATGGTGGCTGAATCGCTCTTAAAATCATCAAGCATCGATCGCAGGGCTACTGCTACCCTACTCCAATCAGCGCTTTTCTTAGTCTCTAATTGCATGCCATTTTGCATGGGCAGAGTATAACAAAAAATCCCGCCGAAGCGAGACTTTTTGTTTTTGTTATTATTTCGTCTATATATTACGAATAATATCGTCGTGATCTTCGAGCGAGCAGAATAATCATGAGAAGAAGAAGTATGCCGAGTAATATCCAGCACCAGTGACCATCCCATGAGAAGCTACTGCCGCAAGTTACATTAACCATTGCGTAACCAATTGCATCGCCTTGCGCACCGGCCTGAGTAGTGTAGACCAATGTCGCAGTCGTTACGAGAGTGTCGCTCGACTTTGTGCGGCCATTAATCTTCGATTCAATTTCAAATGTTCCTTTTTCTTTGCCGCGCAAATCACCAACATTAATAGTCAGCGTATTGGCTGTCACAGAGTAACTGCCACGACTCGCACGCAGGAAGGTTTCTTCTTTTGGAATAATTACCTGAACAATAACGTCTTTAAGTGTTTTGGTTGTGAGGTTTTGATATGTTGCCGTGTAGCGAACAGTGTCGCCGAGACAAACACTTTCGTAGTCAGATTTAATGTTGATCATCACAACCGGACCTTTGCCGCCAGTGTGGGTATTAACATAAATAATTTCCGGACCCTGACCAGTAGGGGCAGTTGTAAATGACAGAATTGCACCCTGAGAGAAACCGTGGGCATTTTGAGCAATAGCGCGGAAGTAATAAGTCGTATTTGCTCTAAAGCCGGTAAGGAAATAGTTAAATGTTGTCGGAGTAGAAATAACCTGGCGATTTGTCGAGTAACCAAGTGCCGGTGTCGGACCCCATTCATACCAAACATCAGTCTGCGTTCCAGCAAAGGTGCTGAGACAGTTTGAACAAATACCTGGATTGCCAATACTGTTAAGGAAGCCATTGAGACGAGCCGAGGTCTGAGCAACGTTTGAAGCCGGGACCGTTGTGACAACAGGCGGAGTGCCAGGTGTCGGAGGAGGTGGCGGTG
>JAYSVN010000016.1:0-6115 GCA_043718505.1 Minisyncoccota bacterium
TTTATCTTTATCGCCCTTTGGTACAGGTAAAATTGATTGCACTGATTCACCGTCAGTGAGCGAAAGGAAATTCATAATAGACTTACCCTTTGTAGCGCGCTTTCCTTCAGGAATATCGTACATCTTGATTTGGTAGGCTTTGCCGGTATTAGTAAAGAAGAGCAAATCGTTGTGCGTGTTTGCCGACAAAAGCATGGTCACAAAATCTTCTTCTTTGGTTTCAATATCAATCACCCCAACTCCGCCGCGCTTTTGGGCGCGATATTCACTCGGATCAGTGCGTTTGACGTAGCCGCCGGCAGTGTAGACAAGCAAGGTTTCTTTCTCCGGAATAAGATCTTCTTCATTAATAGCTTTGACGCCACCCTTAATAACTTTAGTTCGACGATCATCACCGTATTTTTCGCGAATTTCTTTAAGTTCATCTGTAATAACACCAAATATTTTTTTCTCGCTTTTCAGCAGGGCTTCAAGTTCGGCGATGAGTTCTTGTTTTTCTTTAAGTTCGAGATCAACGGCTTTACGTTCAAGTCCGGCAAGTTTCTGCAAACGCATTTCCAAAATAGCATCGGCTTGCAAATCAGTAAATTTGAACGTCTTCATCAAATTCAGCTTAGCGACGGCAGCATCTTTTGATTCACGAATAGTCGTAATGACTTTATCAATATGATCGAGCGCTTTCTTGAGACCAAGCAAAATGTGTTCGCGGTCTTTGGCTTTCTGCAAATCAAAACTCGTACGACGGCGCACGACAACCACACGATGATCGATAAATTCTTCAAGAATTGATTTGAGAGACAGTGTCTGCGGTACTCCATCCACAAGCGCTACCATATTGAAGTTAAAATTTAGCTCAAGTTGTGTATGTTTGTATATATAGTTTAAAACTTTCTGAGGATGCACGCCGGATTTGAGGTCAATTGCTACGCGAATGTCTTTTGTTGATTCATCGCGCAAACCTTTGATACCTTCAAGTTTTTTCTCCTGCACGAGAGAAGCGATGTTTGTAATTAGGTCGGATTTATTAACACGATATGGAATAGAAGTAATGATAATCTGGAACATACCGCTTTTAGTTTCAACAATTTCAGCTTCACCACGTGTCACTACGCCGCCACGGCCGGTTGAATAAGCATGCACGAGGTCACTGTGACCATATACGATACCGCCAGTTGGAAAGTCCGGTCCTTTGACATATTGCATAAGTTCTTCAGTTGTAGCATCCCCGTCTTCAATCAGGTGAAGTGTGGCGTCGACAACTTCTCCGAGATTATGCGGCGCGATGTTTGTTGCCATGCCGACAGCAATACCGAGAATACCGTTCAATAAAAGTGCGGGAACTGCAGTTGGTAAAACCATTGGCTCTTTGCGAGTTGCATCGTAGTTTGATTTCCAATTAACAGTATCTTTTTCCAGATCACGCAAAAGCTCTCCCGCAACTTTTGACATTTTGGCTTCGGTATAACGCATGGCCGCAGCGTTGTCGCCGTCAATTGAATTGTGGACAAAAACTCCAGCCGCTAAGGCAAAGTTATGGGTTTGATCGATAGTAATATCGTAAACATCCTCAAATTCCTTCAAAAATTCAATTTTTTTAACTTTGTGATTTCCCTTCAGTTCAATTTCAAGACGATTTTTATCACCACTATAGTATTTACTTATTCCTGTATTCCACAAAGTTGTTGCTTTATTCTTTGGATAAACTTTGACAATTGCCTCTTGGTAATTAGATTCGGTTATTTCCAATCCATTTTGTAAAAGGTAACGGCAAATCGCATCAAATTTTATTTTGCCTGTTTTATTGGTTGTATGATTTTTATTCCCCCTGATAATTCTTTCGTGCATCAATTTCTGATAATCGGGATTTTGCCAAAGACGAGTTAATGTCTTCGAAGCTGTTTTACTTATTTGTACTCGAATCTCAGGATGATCTTCGAAATACTTTTTCATTGAAATACTTTTCTGCTCGGACATATAAGCTCGATATACAGGATCTTGCCAATTTAGAAAATTGCGCAAAGCAATATTGTCGGCATTTCGTAGTCGATTTTCAGGCTTATCCCAAAAGGCTTTTCTGCCATCTGCGAGTTTTTTGACATAAACTTTGTCATTTTTGTGTCGCTCTTTTATAGTCTCTGAGTGCAATTTCCAGTGATCCTTCCAGTGCATTCGACTAAGATTATCCGGATTGTTATTGAATTTATTAAAATCAACATGATGACGAGTTCTACCAGCAGATTTTTTATAAACGCCATTTTCAATATTAAAAGTATCAGCAAGGTAATGTGCAAAAACCCATTCACTTGTTTTTGGAAGGAAAACCATTTCGTAATTAGTCATATCAGCAAAACCAGAATCAGCTTTTGTCGATGGTCTTGTATAGAGAGGCATAAGTGACATGCCTTGTTTCAGAAATTCAGCTTCGAGATAGGTGCCGTCTTTTAGCATGAATTTATGATTGAGGGTACAGCGAATTTCTTCTCCGTTATCGAGTACAACTTTCATAATTTCTGCTTTTTCTCTAGTTAGGCGCGGCTTTGTGACTTGCGCAATACCGACTGAACCGTCATTTTTTACAGTAAAAGTATAATTTTTCTTTCCTTGTTTGTCTTCTTCTATGAGTTCGCCAAATGAAAGATTCCTACCATCTGTAAGACGTACTTTTGTGTCAATTGTGAAGCAACCGAAGTTACCTTGCCCAAGCACGAGTGGATAACGCAAAGAAAAAGGCTGGACCATATTGACCATAGAATCATAGACAGCGGCATCGCCGTGCGGATGGTACTTACCAAGCACATCACCCACCACAAGTGCAGATTTACGGAATTTGGCAGTCGAGGTAAGGCCGAGCTCACTCATTGAGTAGAGGATACGGCGATGAACGGGTTTGAGACCGTCGCGAACGTCAGGCAATGCTCGATCGGTAATAACCGACATGGCATAGTCGATAAAAGAGTCCTTCATTTCTTTGACGATCGAGACAGGGACAATACCCTGATGTTTTATTTCTTTTTTCTCAATTTCTTTACTCATATTATTCTTCGTTCTGTTTTACTGGCTCTCCGATATTTACTACTCCGTACGCATCGACAGTTACACTTCCATTTGATTGGGCCGTTTGAGGTGCGCTGGCATCGATGGTTGAAAGTTCAGCTTTGGTGCGGGAAAAAGCATTTTTGACATTATTGCTAAAAGCTTTAAACGGAGAGATTGATTCATTGAGAGATGATTTTGTTTCCGGCGAAGAGTATGTCGAAGAAAGTGACGTTAGCCAGAAAAAAGCAACCACGCCGGCAAATGTCATTGCAGCAAAAATCGCAATTTGATCGCGAACATGTGCTGGTTTCTTTCTTAAATTATTGACTATTTGACGCATATTTTATAATTTGAAAATGATTTTATAGAAAATTTCAGATTTTATAAATTCCTACTTTGTTTGTGGTGATACCAGCATAATAGTACCATCTTTACCCTCCAAATCCTTTCGTTTTAAGGTTAATTTGTCCATTACTTCCGGCTTTTCTGAACCTCCTTCTTTGATAAATTGCTTGAGTACATCGTCAGTATAATCAACCGGCACAATAATCATCGGTTCAAGTGACATGGCCAGTTTGTAGCTATCTTTGGCGGTCATTTTGCCATCAAGCGGCAAAATCAAAATGTCAGGATTCATGAGAATTTCTTTTGTCTCGCCCGGCATCTGAAGCGTATCAGTTTGACCAAGAATTGCGACTGTCATATTTTCGAGCGTCAGTGCATAGGCATTTTCTCGTCGGCCGTTTGCTTCAGCCATAAATCCGCCGGAAATAAAAACACCTTTAGCTTCATAGCTGCCAGGTCCGTCGATGACAAAAGGTTCACGATCACCGTATGAAAGTGTATTCGCTCCCGCATTATCAGGATCACTCGAAGTTGAAAGAGCAATGTCTGCGCCGTATGTTGAAATCTTTTTTGACCAAGGACTTTCTTTGCTTGGCGGATTAACGCCGATAACCGTATCGCCGTACTGAATTTTGAGGGCCCGCTTGCCGAAATATGTGATAATCATGGCCTTAAGTATAGCATTTTTTGAGCACAAATCCAAGCGAAAATGGGTAATAAAAGCAGGTGCAAATGGTGAATTTTAGCTTGAAAATATGGTATATTTTGGCATATGAGTGTAAAAACCGACCATATTCCCGATTTGTCAGAAATTCATCAAAAATGGGCCGCAAAAAACACTTGCGAACTTAAAAAAACTGCTACTCAAGCAGTCTTTGGTAACGGTAATCCGCATGCCGAAATTGTCTTTATTGGCGAAGCTCCGGGCAAAAATGAAGATCTTGAAGGCAAGCCATTTGTCGGTGCCGCCGGAAAATTTTTGGACGAAATGTTAGCTGCCGCAAATTTAGTGCGCGGTGATGTTTACATAACTAACATCGTTAAATATCGCCCGCCCAATAATCGTGATCCACTACCTGAAGAAATAAAAAGTTGCGCGCCGTGGTTGCATGAAGAACTCGCTGCAGTAAATCCGCGACTGATCGTTTTTCTCGGACGTCATTCGATGAATCACTTTTTTCCTGAAGCCAAAATTTCTGAAGTCCACGGTAAATTATTGATCAAAAAAATTGCCAACTTCCCTACTCAACATTTTTTTGCTCTCTACCATCCTGCTGCAGCGCTTTACAATGGCTCAATGCGTGAGGTTTTAATTGCTGATTTTAAGAAAGTTCCGAAGGTTATTGAGAAGATTAGGAGCGGGGAGCTCGAGAAGAATTAATAAAATAAAAACCTCTACCGGGCTTGGCAGAGGTTATCTAAATCTTAAATTTAATTTATTTTTGTTTTTTTCTTAGGTACTTCTGGCTGCCAAACTCTTTTATTTTGGCAGCAATAGCATATACAATTTCCTTATCATTCATCACGGCAAAGTCCGGCTCATTCTTAGTAAAATCTTGCGTAGGTATTACTCCTTTATTATCTTCTAGGACGATGCCCGAAGCTCTCACTAGTAGCGTTTTTCTTGAATACCTTGTTTGTCTCAAGAATAAACCAAACCTTACTTCTTTTTCTCCTTGTGGGTCAAAGATCACAGCTGACATTTTTACTTTGCCAATTGTCACAGGAATTCCTCTTTTGGTCGTACCAAAAGGCATTTCGGCTTTAACTGTTCGGTAAAATTCATTAATAACTTTATCAACTAAGGGTTTATCTTCCATTTAGGTCTAGTTTTTTAACTGATTTTGTACAAATGATAACATATATTGATTAATAAGTCAATAGTTTATATCACAGTATAGTTGACATTATAGCTTTAATATGCTATTGTGTAAATTAATAATGTTAAACCTTAAAAAAGAATAGCCATGAAATTCCAAAGAAATGATGATTTTACTCATGTATATGTTGAAGGCAAAGAGGGAGAATTTGAAGTCCTAAGGGCAATTGTCCAGGCTTCATTTGATTCAGCTGTTGCCGTAGGAATGGGTCGCCTTCACTATAATTCATCGACTAAAATGAGTCGTAACGAGGCCGAGAAATTCATTGATAAAAAGACGTGGGATCAGCCAAATAGAACCGTAGTTGAAATGGACTATGTTGGTGGTCGTCAATGTAAAACCACAATCTGGAGAGCAGAAAAGAACCACTTCACAATTGCCACCCATTCTTTTGAAAGAGATAGGGGTAGCATTAGAGAGATGTTGGAAATTGCTAAGGCAATTATTGAGAAAGAAAGATCGCCGGGTGATGAAGTTGATTCCTCGAAAATGTATGTTGGTGAAAATCTTGATAAGCGACTCGCAGAGTATGACTGCAAGAGAAAAACCGACGAAAGTGATTGGGCATTCCGGAAAAGAATATTTCCTGAATTGCACCTCAGAATCAGCGATGGCCGTGCAGTTGAATTTCTGTACGGTAAAGTTTTAGTTCAATGGAGTCAGATGGAGGTAATGCTTTCTCTTTCAATCGCAGGCGTAAAAGACCGTGCCGGCTTGAAGAAATTTGCAGATGGTTTTGCAGATGATCCACTCAAGATGTGGCCCATAAAAGTTATGGCATAATAATTGATACGAAAAGTAATTACAATTCCCCACCTATACCTTAGTAGGTGGGGTTTTTATTTTCTAAAAAA
>JAYSVN010000017.1:0-2117 GCA_043718505.1 Minisyncoccota bacterium
GCAGTTTTTATCGCTACATGTTTGGCGGAGCAACGGATACGCCTATAGACAGTGCTGGTCGCATTTTGATCCCGGACTTTTTGAAGGATCGGGCCAAGCTGTCCGAGAAAGTAGTTTTGGTTGGTGTTGAAGGTCGTGTCGAAATCTGGAATGAAAATGCCTGGAAATCGATGAAGCGAGTATTTGAGAAAGAAGCTGATCGACTAGCTGAAAAACTCGGCGAAGTCGGTATCCTCTAAGTCATACAGCATTTATTATGGCTCACGAAACAGTATTACTCGCAGAATCAGTAGAAGGGCTTAAGGTCAAAGAGGGCGGCACATATGTAGACGGTACGTTTGGACGAGGCGGACATAGTAAGGGAATTCTTGAAGCTGCACCAGATATTACGCTTGTCGTATTTGATAAAGATGAAGGAGCGATTGAGCGAGGCAGGCAGGAACTTGCACCGATTCATGAAGGTAAAATAATTTTCCTCCACGAATCATTTGCCAAGATGGCTGACGCACTCAAAACTCTCGATATTCCGGAAGTCGACGGCATAGTTCTGGATCTGGGATTTTCAAGTGATCAGCTGGAAGACGGCCGGGGTCTCTCATTTCAGAAAGACGAACCACTCCTCATGTTTCTGGGTACTGGAGAAAAATCACCCGAAGAGACAGCCATGGATATAGTCAACAGACTGAGTACCGACGACCTAGAATACATCTTGCGGGAATATGGCGAAGAAAAACATGCTGGTGTCATCGCGAAAGCAATTGTGGAAGAAAGAAAACTTGATGTCATCACAACGACCGGCAGACTGGTAAACATAATCGAAAATGCTGTCGGCAAGTGGTACAAAAAAGAAAGAATTCATCCGGCCACCAGAACATTTCAGGCACTCAGGATTTATGTCAACGATGAGCTTGGCGAATTACAGAAAGCTCTCGAAGGCGGATGGGAAATGTTAGGGAAACAGGGAAGGTTCGCAGTTATCTCTTTTCATAGTCTAGAAGACAGAATAGTTAAAAATTTTTTTAAAGAAAAATCAGTCGCGAAGCAGGGAGCACTCATTGTTAAAAAGCCGATTATCGCAGGGGTCGAAGAAATAGCCAGAAACAGACGTTCGAGAAGTGCAAAGTTACGGATCATTGAAAAAATATAAGAAATAGTAAAAAAATAATCAAGAAATAATCAGGATTGTATACATTATTTAATAAAAATATATGAAAACCCAAACTCTCGTCATCAATAATTATACTGAGAAGCGCATTGCAAAAATGGTGATCTGGGCTATTGGTTTTTCAATTGCATTGTATGCAGTTTTTGTTGCGATGGCAACGTTTTCTGTTGTGCGCCGTATTGCTCTTGAGACGAAAGCAAAGCAGCTATCGAGCGAAATTAATAATCTTGAACTTACCTATATGCAGGAGTCAGGCGCAATTGATATGGTCTATGCCAATTCGCTTGGTTTTAAAGATGTTACCAAGACCACCTTTGCCGCTCCGGATAATGTCGCGTATAATGCTGTAAATAATGCCGCAAAACGCTAAAACTTTTAATAATTCAAAACCAAGAGTCATTATTCTTTCCGTCATTGTCGGTCTTGTCGGCGCACTAATCCTGGTGCGGCTTTTTTATATTCAAATCGTGCACGGCAAGGAATTTAAGGAAAGTGCCGATGCTCAGTACACTGCTCCGCGCGGAGATACTATTGATCGCGGCTCAATTTATTTTAAAAAGAAAAATGGTCAGCTCATTTCTGCGGCCTCACAAATAAGTGGCTATAAAATTGCTATCGTCCCGGACAATATAGTTGACGCTGAAAAAGCCTACGAAGCACTTGTGCCAATAGTCGCAATCGACAAAGTTGAATTTATGAGTAAGGCTGCCAAAAAAGGTGATCCATATGAAGAAATCAGCGTGCATCTTTCAAAAGAAATGTTTGATGCAATCGATAAACTCGATCTCGCAGGTGTAAAACTTTTTAGTGATAAATGGCGTGTCTATCCGGCTGATACACTGGCTGCCCACACCATTGGTTTTGTAGCTTACAAAGGCGACGATCTTTCAGGTCGCTATGGTCTTGAACGTTACTACAATACTACTTTGGAGCGCTCAACAAATGGTCAGTA
>JAYSVN010000018.1:0-6006 GCA_043718505.1 Minisyncoccota bacterium
ATTATTATTGTAATGACAGCTCGAGGTACATTCTTATTATTTTCCATAAGTTAATTATTATCCTTAATTGTAAACAAGTCAAAAAGGTCTAGTGAGGTAGAAGCCTAGTCCCATTTTAATTCCCCTGTCTTATATTCTGTGACTCTCGTTTCAAAAAAGTTCTTCTCTTTTCGAAGGTCCATAATTTCGCTCATCCAAGGGAAAGGATTTTCTTTGCCATAGACTTTGACGAGACCAATGCGCTCAAGACGACGATCAGCGATGTATTCAATATAGTCTTTGATCGTTTCAGCGTTTAGTCCGAGAATACCGCGCGGTAAGCAATCTTTGGCATACGCAACTTCAAGCTCCACAGCCTTTTTGATTTTATCTGTTATATCTTTTTTAAACGAATCAGTCCAGATCGCCGAATTTTCCTTTCTGATTTCGTTGATTAAATCAGTGCCAAAAGCCAGGTGCACGGATTCATCACGGAGAATAAACTGGAATTGCTCGCCTACACCCACCATACGATTTTGGCGTAAGAATGACAACATCATGACGAAACCGGCATAGAAGAATATTCCTTCCATAATGACGTAATAGCCAATGAGATCGTGAACAAAGCGCTGGATATTTTCGGTCGTATCAGTCTTAAAATTAATATCGAAAATAGACTTTGTCATATCAACCACAAAGTCATCCTTGTCTTTGATCGACGGGATTTTGGTATACATGGTGTAAACCTCGTCCGGATCAAGCGAAAGCGTATCGCAGCAATATATGAAAGTATCAGTGTGTACAGCTTCCTCATATGCCTGGCGGAGTAAGTATTGGCGGCATTCAGGGTTGGTGATATGACGATAGATAGCGAGCACGATGTTGTTAGCAGTGAGAGATTCAGCAGTTGAGAAAAAGCCCATGTTCCACATGATCAGTCGGCGCTCATCGGCGGTAAGACCAGTTGGGTTTTTCCAGGTTTCAAAATCTTTCTGCATATTCACCTCTTCGGGCGTCCAGTTATTGGCCACACCGTTTTTGTAGTGAGTACGCGCCCATTTATATTTCATTGGCAGAATTTTGTTCGGATCAGTCGAGCTATTGTTGAGAATTGTTTTATCGGCTGCCTGCGTGCCTGTACCTGCTTGTGCTGTTTGTGGAGTTTTGTTTTCTTCTGACATGTGAAGAAGTATAACATATGCGATTTTCGGGGTTTATACACAGACATCTCCCTACAAATGTCCTATTGACTAAAATCGAATTCTATATTATTATACAGAAAACTACTGAAATGAAAAGAATGTATTATTATGTTGAGCTCCCCAAGCTCCATGTCAATATCCAACATCCTGAATATGCAAATTGGGGTCACAAAGATATTTACGAAAAGGAACTTCTTATGGCTATAAACATAGAAAAGGCGAATATCGAAGCAAAAAGTATTTTTCTCGCCAATAAAAAATTTCAATTTGAGCTCGTTGAGAAGCATCTAATTCCGGAAGACAAAAAGCAGGAACTCAAAGACCAGTTTCCGCGTCAGCTCAAACTTATCGAAGAGATAGTACATGAAATCCCGGTGTAAACAAAACCGCCTTAGTTCAGGCGGTTTTTATTTTGAAGTTTCTAGCAAGAAATTTCCGTGTCTCGAGAATACCCTTAAAAACTATGTGCAGGATTCGCACGTCTCATCGGCAAAAACAAAGACTTCAGGCTTCTTTACTGGCATTTCCTCTGGCGATGGAATAATTTTCTCATTTGAGACTTCTGGAATGCTGTAATCCTTATTGATATCCATAGTTGATTTCTCTACGGACGAAGCGCCGAGTGTGCGGAGGTAATACGTTGTTTTGAGACCCATATTCCAGGCTGCCATATATACATCCCCGATAGCTTTGCCTGACTGAGAGTTGGTGAAGATGTTAATTGATTGAGATTGATCAATCCACTTCCCGCGTTTGGCAGCATGCTTAATAATCCAGAGCGGATCAATTTCGAAAACTTCCTTGTACTTAGCACGAATTTTCTCCGGAATTTCATGAATGTGCTTGAGGTTACCATCATAGTGCTTAATTTTCTGAATGACAGAATTATTCCACAAACCAAGCGGACGAAGTTCAGCGATCAAGTGGTGGTTAACAATAGTAAATTCACCGGAAAAATTAGACTTCACATAGAGATTTTTATAAATAGGCTCAATTGAAGGCAAACAACCAGAAATGTTAGAGCGAGTTGCAGTTGGCGCAATAGCCATCGTATTTGAATTTCTCATGCCGAACTTTTTGACATGTTCGCGAACTGGTGCCCAGTCCATGCGAGCCTTGCGATCAATTTCAATAGGAATACCGCGCTCTTCTTCGAGCAAGTCGAGTGTATCAACCGGGAAAATATTTCTATCCCACTTTGAACCTTTGAAACTTGGGTATGTTCCCTTTTCTTTGGCAAGCTTCGAGGAATTCCAAATTGCATGGTAGGAAACGAATTCCATAAGCTCGTCAGAATATTCAACAGCTTCCTGTGAATCAAAACTCAGGCCAACCTGATAGAGCACATCCTGGAAACCGATAATATCGAGACCAACCGGACGATGACGCATATTTGAAGTCTCGCCTTCTTTGGTCGGATAGAAATTAATATCGATAACGGCATCTAGCATACGCATACCGACTTCAATTGTCCTGGCCATTTTTTCGCGATCGAGCTTGCCGTTTTCGATATGCATTGGCAAGTTGACTGAACCGAGGTTGCAGACAGCAGTTTCTTCAGCAGATGTATTGAGAGTAATTTCAGTACAAAGGTTTGATGAGTGAATCACTCCAACGTGATCTTGCGGAGAACGGACGTTTGATGGATCTTTGAATGTAATCCAAGGGTGACCAGTTTCAAAAAGCATAGTAATCATTTTTCTCCAGAGCTGGCTGGCTGGCACGCGTCGGAAAGATTTGATCTTGCCTTCGTCGGCGAGCTTCTCATACTCTTCATATTTTTCTTCAAACTTTTTGCCGTAAATATGGTGAAGGTCCGGAACTTCATGCGGAGAGAAAAGTGTCCAATATTCATCCTGTTCAACACGCTTCATGAAAAGGTCCGGGATCCAGTGAGCAGTATTGATATCGTGGGTACGACGACGATCGTCCCCGGTATTTTTGCGCAGATCAAGAAATTCCTCTATATCAGCATGCCACGTCTCAAGATAGACAACAGTGGCTCCGCGACGCTTACCTGAGCGATTGATCGAAGCAGTGGTCGCATCAACGATCTTCAGGAATGGAATGACACCCTGACTGCCCGTATTGATGGACTTAACCATAGCGTTTGTAGCGCGGACATTGGTCCAGTCATTGGCAATACCGCCTGACCACTTAGCCAGCTGGGCATTGTCGCCAATACACTTGAAAATGTGGTGCAAATCGTCTTCGACAGTCGTGAGATAGCAGGAAGACATTTGTGGATGTGAGGTACCGGAATGGAGAAGAGTTGGCGTTGACGGAATATAGAGAAGCTGTGACATTGCAGTATAAAATTCAATAGCACGTTCGGTTGGATTATCCTCAAGCAAAGCAAGTCCCATAGCAATGCGCATCCAAAAATATTGCGGCACCTCGAGGAAATGCTGTTCATGATCACGCAAGAAATAGCGATCATATAATGTCTGAGCACCGAGGAAAGTAAAAATTTTATCTTCCTTTGGTTCGAGTGCAGCAGAGAGTTTTTTGAAATCAAAATTGCTCATGCGCGCATCGAGGCGCTTGTCTTCAATTCCCCTTTTAATCTGGACTTCAAATTCCGAACGATACTTTTTTTCAAAATCAGAATGCATTTCACTTACGCCAAGCACTTCGTAGTAATTTTCATTAATCAAAAATCGAGCAGCAACAAGTGAGTAGGCATGGTCACGTTCAATGCGGGACTTGAGCGCCATGATAACCGCTTTATTTATTTCAGAGGTGGCAATACCGTCGTAGAGGTTACGCTTTGTAAGGGTAACAATATCTTCGACATCGATATAAGCCTCAAAACCACGCGAGTGAAAGGCTACTGCCTTGCGAATTTCATCAACATTGAGTGTTGAGAGTTCTCCATTGCGTTTCTCAATAGTAATTTCATTCTTGGCAATTTTTTCGAGACGCTCTTTTTCTTTTTCGGCGCGCAAACGGCTGCGTTCAGCACGGTAGAGAATGAAAGCGCGAGAAGCTTCGAAGTGTCCTTTCTCTGCAATTGTTTTTTCTATGAGATTTTGAATTTGTTCAACGTGCGGAGTATTGTCCGGCATCGTTGATTCGAGTTCAGCAGTAACTGCAGTAGCAATTTCCGAAAAAAGATCGTCTGTGGCTTCAATGCCGCAGGCAGTATATGCAGATGCAATAGCGCGCTCGATGCGAGCACGGTCATATGGCATGACATCGCCGCTTCGCTTCTTAACAAATTCAATGGTCATGTAAAAAATAAAAAAACCTAGCTAATAAGGACTGACGTACCGCTCTATTTTAGCTAAATTTGCAAACTTCAACTATGTGGATTACCCAAAAATGAGCTCGATGAAACATGAGTCTAGGACTGTAAAGGCTGGCGTCAAAATCGCGTTCAAAACAGGGCTTATTCGGCGGTTGAAAATGAAACTTCATCGCCAACGGCAAAAAAGTTTTTTTCAGCCTGGCCGGCGTTCAATTCGAGCACATAGAGAGCATCATTTTCGGGTTGAAAGGTGGTCGGATAGGTACTTGGCTCTATATTTTTCTCTATATGGACGATGCGTTTGTCCTCGCCTATCCAAATTATGTCGAGTGGGATGAGTGTGTCCTTCATCCAGAAGCCATATTGATCCGGTGTATCAAAAACAAAGAGCATACCGACATCTTGTGCAAGACTTTGTCGTCCGCTGAGGCCTTTTTCTCTTTCTTCAGGTGTAGCGGCGAGCTCTGCAGCATATGTATGGGTTTTTATCGTAACTAGTTTAGTCCCGGCTGGAATGGAACTTACCTGATCGGGTGTTGTATCTTTTATTTCGTCATTTTTGTTAGCCTTCCCGCTGATAGAATAGAAGCCGCCGAGTAAAATCATAACAAAAAGTCCAAGGAAAATGGCTCTTTGGACTTCATGTTTCTGTATTGTCATAGGAGACTAGGGCGCTGGCTTAATGACGAGCGGCCTGTTATAAAGATTATTTGTTTCATACAATTCGGCAACAAGATTTGTACTATCAGCTTTTAATTGAGTCTGATAGGTACCGAACATGTGTCTTATGTTATTTGTAGGTGTAGCGATTGTATTACCTGAATACGTTATTCGCATATTTGGCTGAATGTAGGTTGTCGAGGTAATACTAACCTGCCCAATTACAACATTGCTTTGCTGCGTTGGATGGCAAATAGCTAAGCAAGTAATGGTAAATTTTGTTCCCGGTGGAAGTGTAGCAACTCTTGTGCCGACATTTTTGATATTAAAAGTGAATCCGACACTTGCCGGAGCGGCGCTTTGCATTGCCGGATTTGGGGTATAGATTAATGATTCAACAATTAAATCCGGTCCTGGACTAATTATAACTGGGGGCTCAGGTCCGCGATCGGCTTTAGGCGTAGGGGTTTTTGTACTTCCAGATTTTAAAGCTGCTCCCGTACTTTGCATTGAAATTTCATTTTTCTTTATTCTGCTAAGGGTAACACTGGCAAAGATTAGGATAATTAAAATTCCCAGCATGAGAACGAGAAGTGTGGTTCGATTTTTCTTATTTTTTTTAGTATTCATATGTAATTAACTTTTCAATTATACCCTCTCTTGAAGAGCTGCCGTAAATGCCTTGGGGATAACACGCAAAACAAAAACCGCCTGGTTGATCAGATTGATCATACGCAAGGCGGCTTTTGTTACTTTACTTGAAATAATGGTTTGAAATAATGAAATGTTTATGCGAAAGTTTTCGAAAGGGAGAAAAAGATATGCTCTTTTGTTCCGTTCAATAATGCCCTTAGCATCATGCACAAGGTCTTTCCCTTGCGTCTTGCGGTTTGAAGGATCCGCTAACCGGTTCTG
>JAYSVN010000019.1:0-5891 GCA_043718505.1 Minisyncoccota bacterium
TTGTCACCGACTGAAATATTACGAACCTGAGCGAGTTCAATAACGACTTTCTTAATGATGCCTGATTCGAGCTGGTGGCCTTGATCTCGTGAGAAAATCTTAACTGAAATAACGCGACCGCGCTTGCCGTGTTCGAGACGAAGTGAAGTATCTTTAACGTCACGGGCTTTTTCAGCAAAGATCGAGCGGAGGAGTCTTTCTTCCGGCGTAAGTTCAGTTTCGCCTTTCGGTGTAATTTTTCCGACAAGAATATCATTTTCGCGCACTTCAGCACCGATACGAACAACACCTTCTTCATCGAGGTCTTTAAGTTTAGCTTCAGAAACGTTTGGAATGTCACGAGTTGTAACTTCAGGTCCGAGTTTTGTATCACGAACAGTACAGATAAATTCTTCAATGTGAATTGAAGTGAATTTACTGTGCTTCACGAGTCTTTCGGAAAGAATAATGGCGTCTTCGTAGTTAGCACCGTTCCAGCTCATGAAAGCTACAAGTGCATTTTGACCAATCGAAATCTGGCCACCGTCAGATGTAGAAGTATCTGCAAGGAGATCGCCTTTCTTAACTTTTTGACCGACAGAAACAACTGGACGCTGGTGGTATGAAGTGAAATAGTTTGTTCTTTCGAAATTGACGAGTGGGTAAGCAACTTTTTTCTCTGACTTATCACCTTCTACTGTTACATGTTTAGCATCAACCGAAACAACAGTACCGGCTTCTGCAGACATAACGAGACGGCCTGTGTCGCGTGCAGCCAAAAGTTCAATACCAGTAGCGACAAGCGGAGCTTCAGGCACAACACATGGAAGAGCCTGTTTTTGCATGTTCGAACCCATGAGCGCACGGTTGGCGTCATTGTGTTCGAGGAACGGAATCATGCTCGTTGCAATAGAGAAAGCCTGGTTTGTAGCCACATCCATGTAGTCAACTTTTTCGCGCTCAATAAGACCAGGAGAAGTTTTGACACGAGCTTCAACACGAGCATCGAGCAGTTTGCCGTCTTCATCATACTTAACGCCGGCATGAGCAATGTTATATGACTCTTCTTCAAGAGCATTCATATATACAATTTCACCGGTAATTTTTGCATTCTTAACTTTGACGTATGGAGTTTCGATAATACCGAATTCGTTTACGCGGGCATAAATAGACAAGTGAAGAATAAGACCAATGTTCGGACCTTCAGGGGTGTGAATCGGACAGACGCGACCGTAGTGAGAAGTGTGCACGTCACGAACTTCAAGACCGGCACGTTCACGCGAAAGGCCACCGGGACCAAGCGCTGAAAGCGTTCGAAGGTGTTCGATTTCATCCATGATGTTGTTTTGACTCATGAATTGAGAGAGCTGGTTCGTTGTGAAAAATTCTTTAATACGAGCCTGGAGGGGACGTTGGTTAATGATTTGAATTGGGAGAGCCTGAGTCGCATCAATTGTCGACATTCTGTCCTGAATGTTTCTTTTGATTTGCATCATACCAGTACGCATTTTTTGCTGGAGAAGTTCTCCGACGAAACGAACGCGGCGCTGTGCAAGGTGATCGATATCGTCAGCCTTAGCACCGGGAGTTGAGTTAAGCACCATCAAGTATTCCAGGATAGTGACCATGTCATCTGCGTTGAGTGAACGGCGTTCAAGAGACTTAGCGTCCATTGGCTTTTCGAAACGCTTATTGAAGCGGAAGCGACCAACTGGGGAGAGATCGTAGCGCGCAGTTTCAAAGAGAGAATTTATAAATTCCTTTGCGTTTTCAGATGTAGCGAGATCGCCGTCACGGAGACGTTTGTAGATTTCGATATACGAAGCGTTGAGGTCTTTGGCCGGATCTTTTTCGAGGGAGAGTTTAATGATTTTTTTATGTTCATCACTTTTGAACTGGCCGATGATTTTGTCATCAGTGTGCAAGCCGAGCACGCGAATGAGTGAGCCGATTGAAAACTTACGCTTCTTGTCGATACGAACATAAAGTGCACCGTCAACTTCAGTTTCAATTTCAATCCAAACACCGCGAGCCGGGATAATTTTGGCACCAAAGACACGCTTGCCCTTGAGTTCAGCTTCAGTAAAGAAAACGCCGAAAGAGCGCGCCAGCTGTGGCACGATAACACGCTCTACACCGTTAATAATGAAAGTACCGTGACCGGTCATGAGTGGCACATCGGAGAGGAAAATTTCCTGCTCTTTGTCTGTGCCGCCGGAAACTTTATTCGTCAATTTGACGCGAGCTTTGAGTGGCGCCTCGTACGAAACTTTATTTTCCTTAGCAAACTCTTCATCGGTCTTCGCTTCACCGACTGTAAATGATTCAAAGGCTAATTCGAACTTCTTGCCCGAATAGTCATGAATCGGTGAAAACTCTTTAAAAACTTCTTTCATACCTACTTCGATGAGCCACTTGTATGAAGCAATTTGGGTTTCCAAAAGATTTGGAAATTCCACGAACGGTTTCTTATACTTCGAAAAGTACTTTTTCTCGCGACTAGCCATGTTGCGATTGCCATGGCTGTTCTTTGTTTTATCCATGCGAAAAATAAATAAAATAGACGACGCTATGCTATATAAAAGCAAAGCAAAAGGCGGCGACTAAAATTCCGTCACCTTATTGTCGGCTTATTTCTCTAATATTAATAAATGTTGCACAATACCTCTCCCTTGGTATGAGCTGTTAAAGTGGCTTTCGCCGTCGATTGAGTCCCCCATAACACAATCTGTCAATCAGGCCAACAGTATAAGCCCTGGCCTCTCTCCTGTCAAATCAGCTTTTACACAGGGCAAATTGACTTATTGGGTCCCAAGCCATACGCTTAGCCAAACAGTTAAAAACTCTAAATATGGAAACGATAGTTAACAAAGCTCAGATCCGGAATTTATGTAAGTACATCCTGGTTGAATATCAGGAAAGAGGCAAAACCGCAACACTGCGCAGAGTAAGTGATAATCTTGAAATCGAAGTCGAGATTAAAAATGAAACCTTCGAGACTGAATTCACTAAAATGGTACGGTCTCACCAGGATCGTGTTGCGCAAAAGAAACCACCGCCAATCTGGCAGGCACATGTCAGAGAAGGTGGAAATTTTCTCAGTATGCGCGAACTAAAGGCGGAGAAAGATTAGTAGTGAGTAAGGCGGGCTTATTGTCCGCTTTTTTATTTCAGTTTTATGTAAGATTCATGTTACTATGAACAAAATCCTTACGTCATGTGTCAAAATTGTGCCTTAAATGACCAGGTTCTCGAAAAAACTTTGAGAAAACCTGTGCACGGCGAAATATACTGTTTCTATGGTTACAATAAATATGTCCATTGTGCAGTTATGGTTAAGCCGGAAAATGGGGAAATAAATACTATTCCCGAACCTTTTTATATCTTGCCTCACTTGCGACCAATGTTTGAGAAAATGCAATTATGCGTCTTTAGGTTTATTAATAATCCTCAGGATCAAAAATTCGCTGCGCACATATTTATTGAACCAACCAAAAAATTTCGCTCTGCTTTAAAGATTAAGTCGCTTACAACAATATAAGCGACTTTTTTATTTTTCTCTTTACTTGTTACCCTTCGCCTGTTTCCACTTTTCTATTTCCTTATGATCGCCAGAAAGCAGCACTTTCGGCACTTTATGTTTTTTCCCTTTATATTCCAAAATTTCCGGACGAGTATAGAATTCGCTGGCTGAAATACGTTCTTCTTCAAGCGATTCAAATTTACCGAGCACACCTTCGATTTGACGTGACATTGAATCGATCAAAACCATGGCTGGCAGTTCGCCGCCCGTAAGTACATAGTCACCAATTGAAATATCGACAAAATTTGCCGCGCCAACTTCTTTTTTCAAAATAGTGGTTACTCTCGCATCAATACCTTCATAACGACCTGAAATTAAAATGACGTTCGTATACTTTTTTACTACCGTTTTTGCAAATGCAGTGTCAAACTTTTTGCCACTTGGGGAAAAGTTAATGATCTTTATTTTGATTTGATATTTTTTTGAAACTTTCTTTATTCCCTTTGAATTTCTGACGCCAATTTTTTTCATGGCCGCCTCAACCGCTTTCAAAACAGGTTCAGCACGCAAAATCATACCTGGCCCGCCTCCATACGGCCTATCGTCAACAATTCGCGAAACATTGCCGTCAGGCCAGACTTTTTTGTGCTTACCTGTGACAAAATCACGCGGATTGTAAAAACTCACTTTGATTTTCTTTTCCTTTATCCCCCGCGCCAAAATAGACTCGCCGAGGTACGAGTCGAACATATTTGGGAAAAGGGTAATCACGTGGAAATGCATATGATTGTAGATTATAGGTTTTATTAATATTTGCAAATAAAAAATCCGATATTATTCATCGGATTCTGGTTTTAACTTACTGGCGATAGCAGCATCAGCGAAGATCATTTCCATCAATCTTTCTTTCGTAGACTCGTCATCATCAAGAAAAATTTCTTCGTTTTTAACTTTTGAACCGGTAATAAAGATTCCTTTCTTACCATCTGTACCAATAACTAAATATGCATCAGTTGGATGAATTTGCTTCATTTCTTTATCATCACTCCCATTCGAGGACGGTTTAATCTTGCCATAATGAAGTAAGATGCCGCTTCTGTCTTTATTATTAGTCACCATGAGTCCTGGGCAGAAAATAAGTGAAGTATTTTTATAGTAAACTACTTCACAATCATCTTGATAGTAGATACTGATACATAATCGCCCTTGGGCTGGTTTGAGTTTTGAGCTCGCGCATACAAAATCAAACAATTCTTTAAGTTCCATGCTTTAGTTTTTAATACTCTATAATTTCTCTCTTAAAGAGTCAAATTTAAAAAACCGCACCCGGATGGATGCGGCTTTATATCGTAACAATGAAATCAGATCTTATTAATTTGATCTATTCTCTTTTGAATCAGAAGCACTACCGGTATGTCTTTTTGTTTATATTCCGATTTTGAAAGACATCGTTCAATGGCTACTTTGAAAACTTCGAGCATCTCTTTGTAGGCAATAAGAGTCTTCGGTTTATTTCTCTCTTTTGCAATTACTTGTTCCCAATATGGAGAATCAAGTGTAGTAATTGCTTCTGCGAAAAGCTCGCTTGCCTCAAATACTACCTCAGTTCCAGATCGTTTGGATATTGAGCCGTAGAGATCATGTGACTTCACATATTTTTGCATAATTTCCCAATCAAAGATGGTTTGGGGTGGCAGACGTAGGTAAACAAGTGTAAACAAATCCTTTTGAACTCCTGAACGTGCTATTTTTTTCATAAAACGAACGACAGCAGTATCCTGGCTGAATTTAAGATTGTAATCGATAAGATGACAAATTTCATGCCGGACGTGTTCTGTTTTTTCCATCAATACCCAGGTATCGTAATCAGTCTGGTTTTCGTAGTATTCTGTTTTTTTCTGATTTACAGTTGTTACAAAAACATAGGTTGGCTTTTCATTTGTGAAAAAACTTTTCTCTTTATCAGAGATAAAATGAATTTCCCTGAGTAATGTTGCTGGTTCAAGTCCAAATAATTTCTCAGTTTCTTTACCCTTTTCAATGATTGACATCATCATGTTGTCTGTAATTACAGAACGAACATCACAACGGATACTGTATGGTGTTTGAAATTCGTCAAAATTAATTATTCGTTCCGTGTACTGGCTGCCACGTAATTTAGTTACAACTGTTTTGGCATTGGTAACAGAGGTACGCGAAGTAGTAACTGCTTTATTTTTTACCTGAGCCTCAATAGTGGCAGGCAGAAAATAGAGAATGACCAGGAATAGCCCGATGCAAGAGAGAAATTGCTTGTTTGTTTTCATTTATTCATGTTTTAAATTGTTGGTGAAATTTTCAATACTCTATCACAAATTTATTTTTTGTCAAATGAAGTACCCCCAGCAGG
>JAYSVN010000020.1:0-19879 GCA_043718505.1 Minisyncoccota bacterium
TCCCAAAATTTTAAATTAACAATTTCGTTGGCTACAAGAATAATTTCAGTTTTGAGCGCAACAACTTCTTCGTCCGTAATTTCAAAAACTTCCTTGTGATATTTACTACGATCATCCGGTTCAACAAAATCAATTGTGCCCGTCTGCATATTGTATTTACCCTCGGCGAATTCATTAAGAAGTAACTTATAGAAAGTCAGCTGACGATAGTAATTACCATCAGAACTTTTGGTCAAACCCATAATGTCGTTTCGGGTTTTTGGTTTTGAAGTTTTGTAATCAACGACATTAACAATATCGCCGTCGATAAATTCGATTTTGTCGAGCACGCCGGTCAGTTGGATTCGCTGGTCGTTTTCCCCTTCTATTGTCACGCCGTTTACACGAAATTCCGGCAAAACATTTATGTTCCAATCAGCACTGTATGTATCGTACCAACCAGCAAGAGCATTGCGCCCGCGCATAAGTAATTCAGCTCGATCACGTTCACTTATACTTTGCCTGTTCAAATGTCCTTCAAAACTTTCTAAAAGAAAGCCTTGTCTTTTCTCATCATGTTTTAAAGCGGCAAAAAGATCCTGTAATGCATTGTGAACAGCTATGCCGTACATTTGATGCAAAGACTGGGCAGCCGGAATACGAATGAGATTTTGGTAAAAATATTTCCACGGACAATCGAGATAGTTGTTCAGTGCCGTCGGTGAAAAACCCTGACGACTGAAAAGATCGCTAATAAATTCCTGATCGTGGAGAGAGTGCGATTTTTCGGCGATAGCTTCGCCGCCTATCGCTTTCTCATTCGTGGATAGTGGCGCGAACTGAAAAGCTCGGTCATTTTCCCAGGCAATATCAAATTCTTCACCTGACAGCTTTTTTGCCAACTCACCGTGCAATTCACTTATAAAAGCCGACGGTAAATTTTCACGCTGGTCGTCGCTTTGGCGGGAATACGTAATAGTGACAGATTCTTTGGCGCGTGTGAGCGCTACGTAGAATAAGCGGCGCTCGTCATCATCACCCGCAGTGATTTCTCTCTTTTCTTTTTTCTCTAATTTTTTAGTCATTTATTTCTTCAAAAATAGCATTAAGATTCAGTGCAACAGTCCAGTCATATTTTTTCGTAAGCTCAAGATATATTTTTGCCGCCTGAAGTGCTTCCTGAATATCGGGCTCACCTGTATTTTCGGTTTGTAACCGTTTAATAAGACGTTCAAGTTCAATTTCTGACTTTCCTTCGGCAAGAGAGAAAAAATTATGAAAATACAAAATGAGAACATTTTTTGGTATTTTAGCTAAGCTATCAAGATACGGTATATCTTCGGATTTAAATTCTTCTCTGAATTTGAGAAATTCAGTAATTTTTGGATGAGTATTCTCATGATTTGATTGTTGTGAAGATTCGTGGTTTTTCATATCGTTTTATTCAATTAATTATACACTTCCTCAATCAAGGGCAAACGATCCCGATCAATCTTCCCTCCAAAATTCCCATGCACGGCGCGGATAATATAGACGTGGGAAAATTCCTGGCCTTTTGATTTGTGCACCGTCATGAGACGAACACGGCCTTTGATTGGATTTTGGTTTTTGCGCTTCAAAAATAAATTATGTTTTTTGATTGTATCAAGGTAGATGAAAAAATCACGAATAGTAGCATCAGGTTTTCGTCCGGCAAGCTCACGCACTTCATTAAAGAGTGCACTGATAGCTTCAAAACGATCAGAAGCTTTCCCCTGCCCTTCGCCAGAACTGAGCATGTCTTCGAGTAGTCCGGAGTCGAGGACAATGTGTTCGAAAAATGTTTGCAGGTCAGTTTTACGACTTTCCTTTACCCATTTTTTCATACGCTCCGCCAGGCTGGCCAAAGCCTCCGGATCTTTTAATGCAATTTCGCCCATGAGTTTTGGCGAAGTGACAATATCATATATTGAATATTTTCTTCGGTCTCCTGCATTACGTAGGACTTTGTACATATCGAGCGGATCAAGATCAAAGAGTGACAGGTGGAGAATTTCTGTCATATACAAATCATTACCATATTCTGCTATCGCTCGCATGATAATGAGTAATTTTTTGACATCGCTCTGCGAGAAAAGTTCCTGGTCTGATTCAATCGTATAAGGAATACCAAGTCGCTCCAGGTCGCGAGCAATAGGAAATGCATCTTTATTATTACGATATAGAATGGCAATTTCCTCAGCGGAAATTCCGGATTTTATTTTCGCTAAAACATCATGTGCAATAAAATACCTTTCACTGGCTTCACTTTCCAGTTCAACAATATGTATAGGCTTTTCAGTATGCGAGACATTTTTTCGCAAAGCTTCACGGCCAGGTAAAAGTGATTCGGCATTTTTTAAAATACTTTCAGTCGAGCGGTAATTTTCTGTCAGTGTAATCAAAAGTGCATTTGGATAACGATTTTTGAAATAGTAAAAATTATCGAGTGAGGCACCTTGAAATCGGAAAATGGCCTGCTTTTCATCACCGACCACAAAAAGATTTGGGCTTTCATGATAACTCATGAGAAGTTCGATAATTTTGTTTTGAGCATTGTTAGTGTCCTGGTGTTCATCGACCAAAATATACTGATATTCTTCCTGAAGCATCAGCAGAAGGTCAGATTTTTTCGCGCTTGTTGAATTTTTGAGTGTTTCCAGAACTTCCAGAATCATGTCGCTAAAATCATACTGCTTATTTTCAGTCAAAGCCGCTTGATACAGAACGTAGGCCTGCGCTAATTCCTGATTTTTCAAAATCTTGCGTTCAAGTTTTTGATACTCACCTTTCATTTTTCCTTTGTGAGCACCTTTATCATGATACAAATCGTTAATTTTTTCAAAATCTTTTTTGGCATCAGAAACAAGCTTGGTAAAATGTTCCGGCGTGACGCCTTCTCTTTTTAATTCACTAATTGAACTCACAATATCTCGTACATATAAAAACCGATCACCAAATGGTCGCAGTAAAACAAAATCGCTGACATCAATAATCTGTTCAACAATCGAAACCTGTTCAACTTCAGTAATCGGTTTCGAGCCGATAATTCTCGGAAAATCTTCCGGATATTTGCGAATGATATCGTTGCAAAAACCGTGGAAGGTATTGATGGTCACACGGTATGCCGGATTACCGATAAGCTCGGCCAGACGCCGACGCATGTTGGCAGCGGCCGCTTCGGTAAAAGTCAGGGCCAAAATATTCTCGGGTTCAGTGTCGGTTTTAGCCAGGATATTCGCTATGCGAAGGGTCAAAATCTGGGTCTTTCCTGTGCCTGGCCCGGCAACTACCATGACAGGGCCTTCTATAGCGTCTACGGCCTTTTTTTGGGCAGTATTGAGTGCTTTATAGGCATGTATGAAGGCCTGATTGGTATCGCGATTCATAGGGCTATTATAGGGCATTTCCTTATTTCGCCATACGTTTTCATTGCCCAACATACTGCATGTTGGGCAATTATTATTTGACAAAAAACACCCAGTAGATATAATGCGATTTGAACTTTTAAAAATAGAAAAATGCATACAAAAAGTAGCGGCACCAGCCACATCATGGAATTAGCCAAAAATTCCGAAACTTTTTTTAAGGAAATACTGCCCCACTTACAAGTGGAAAGTGTTCCGAAATTTCTGATAGAAGAATGCAAAAAACTTCCGCACGGCAAAGCATTGAATTCTGTTAAAGAACTTATTGCACCTGTAGTTAACGGGAAAATATCGCATGACCATGCAGCTAAAGTTCTTTTATCAAGGGAAATGATATTCAAGAACAACATGTTCCCGGACACAAATGCTCGTGAAGCGCAGGCGAAAAGATACCAGAATTTTTATGACAAAGCAGCTGCTATTGTCAAAAAACACGGAGACAAGATCCTTGTCATCAAAAAAGAAGAACTCGAAGAAGCCTGATTACCGCAAATGTTTTCAATTAAAAACCCCGACATTGATCGGGGCTTTTTTATTATAGTTTTTCCTAATGATTTATTCGGTCTCAGTCGTCGCTTTCATTTTAGAATCGGCTGATGTCTCAGTTTCTGGTTTTGTATCTTTTGATGTATCGGCTGATGTCTCAGTTTCAGCATCTACTTTTACTTCTGCCTCAGCCTGAAGACCATCGAAGGCTCGCTGTGTACTATAAACTGCGATGGCCTGGTCTGTTGTTGAAAGCGTTTCGCCTTTTGAAAAAGTAACCTTTTCGAGCACAGCTTCAGAAGTAAGTTTTCCGCCCTTTGCATGAGTCATAAATGTATACCAAGGATATTTAACGGTTGCAGATTGATCAGCATTAACGGCAACTTTGACATTCATCCACATTGGAATAAAACCGAGAAGTCTACCGCGTTGCTTGTAAACAGTTTCAGTTTGGTTTTCATCAGTTGTCACACTTTTGATGTTACTGTCATTAGCAACAGTGAGTTTGAGGAAGGTCTGAAGGCCTGGCTTGTTGCGCACAGAAGCAGCAACCGGCATACCCTGCTTTGCATCTTCTTCGGTAACATCATCCTGAGTGACAGTGATTGTCGCATCCTGGGCAACAGTTGTATCAGTTGAGGCACCAACAGCTGTTTTGACAATTGCGCTATCGGTTAAACATTCAGCAGCTTTATTGAGGAAGTTACGAATTTTATTGGCGCGCGCAGGATCAGCGTCACCATTTCTGTATTCAGCCATGAGATCAAGGTACGAGCCACGAATAGCAGCCTTGTTAGTAGAATCAACACTACTGTCAGTCCAAACTGAAGTACTCAATTTTTTGTAAGCAGCAAGGAGAGATTCATACATAGCCTTGTCTTCTTCACTGGCTGTTGCGGAAGCATCGAGCTTGAGATTTCTTTCATAACTGTCGCTTTTCCAGGCAAGACTGGCTCGCTCATCGGCAGAAAGTGAATTGACAGAAGTTTTGATCGTGTCACAGATATTGCTATCGTCCCCGCTTTCGACTTTCATTATGACAGAATCAACTGCCGCACGAAGACCTGAGCTAGTGCCGGGAACAACATCGACGCGGGCAGATGTCGTGACAGCTGCATTTGTCGTATTGTCATCGTTAGTTATTTTGGTGTCAGTCTTGATAGTTGTATCGACTTTTGGGTCTATAAGTGTAAATGGCGGAACTTGGGCAAAAGCCAGCTTGGTAACACTAGTAAGGAGTGCCAAAGCACCAAAAACGAATAATATACTTTTAATTATGGTGGTATCTTTTTTCATATATCCGTCATTTTACTCCAAACAGTAATAAGCGCAATAGCCTGCCCAGTAGTCTAATTTGCAGATTTTTGACAGGCTATTTTTGACATATATGAAGAAATAATGCTCAATATTTAGTACGATTTATTGCCAGGCGCCGAGGATAGCACCGAAAATTGCAAAGAGAACAAGGTTGTACCCCGCAGAAATGAGAAACATTGACCATGAAAGTTTCTTTGACTTACCACTCCACATAGCTGCTCCGGCTACCGTCGGCATAATAAAGCCAAGCCAGACCCAGAGAGCATTTTGAATGCCAACAGAGACCGCGCTCATACCTGTCGTTGTTGATTGAACCATAGATGTGTAGTGAGCCAGAATGTATACCGTGAGAATGGACAGTACGAATTGCAGGAAGTAGAGACCACCCATACTTTTTTGAGCAGCCTTCACCTGCTCTTTGCTCATGTTCGGATCAACACCCATAATTTTCATCCAGGTTTTGCCGAACATCGGTCCATACCAAACACTACCGACTATCATCGAGACTACTGCCGCTACTATTACCGCCCACCAATTAATCATGACTGTTTCCATATACAATAAAAACTGCAACTAATTAATAAATGACCTTTTAATAATTTCTTAATGATTATTTTATTGTTAATTAAGCTGTGTGTGCTTCAGCAGGCTTTTCGATTTTTACTTTGCAAGTACCGCAATCACATGCCATGTTGGTGCAGTTTTCGCAAACACAAGCGCCGTCTTTGCAGCCGCAATTACACTCTTCCTTTGAAGCATTATTTTGAGTTGTGTCTGTATCCATATATTGTATAGCGCTAATTAATAACTTGCTTCAAATTATACTATCTTTTTTCTTAAATGAAAGCGAGGCCGAGTTTGTGCAAAAGCGCTTGCCTGTTGTACCTGACGGACCATCATCAAAAACATGACCCAGGTGTGAGCTACAGTTGGCACAAATTACTTCGACTCGTGACATGCCATGTTCTATATCTTCTCTATATTTTACTGATCCGGGAATTGCATCATCGAAACTCGGCCAGCCGGTGCCGGAATTATACTTGCGTGAAGAATCAAAAAGTTCTGCGCCACAAACTTTGCACATATATAAACCTTCATCTTTATTGTCCCAATAGATATTATGGAATGGCCGCTCAGTCCCCTTTTCCTGCGTGACGTGATATTCCTCATCGCTTAATTTTTTCTTAAGCTCATCTTTATCCATGTTTCTATACTACCATGAGTACTATTGCCGCACTTTATCGTCTTACATAAAGATAAGGCTTAACATTATATATATTCCTGTGCCGGTAATAAGGGTGCCGGAAATTCTATTGATGAGCCGAAAATGGTGTTCTTTAATTTTCTTTTTGAAGACCGTTGCTATGCCGATCAAAATAACCCACGAGCAAACAGAGCCAATAGCTAGTCCGAGTAAGAAGAAAAGGGCATCACCATAATTACCTGATCGTACTCCTGTTCCGACAGCTGCAAAGACAACGGGTAATGTAATAATTTGCACCGGATTAGTCATCGTCAGAAAAAAAGTTGAAGCGAAGTTACCAATATGCTCATATTTTTTTATGCCGGGGATAAGTTCAGGCGCAATAGCAAAAAAGGTTTTAATACCGACGTAGAGAAGAATAAGACTGCCGATAAATCGGATCGATGTACTTTCTTTGGTAAAAAAATCATAGACTGATGTCAGACTGAAAATCCCGATCGCTCCGAAAATAAGGTCGGCAGTGATTGAGCCAAAAGCCGAACTAAAGGATGCGCGATAGTGATGAACTAGTGCCCGACGGACACAAAGAAAACCGACTGGTCCGGTCGGAACAGAAATGAGCATACCTATGAGCAGGCCGTGGAGGATAATAATGAATTGCATCTTGGAAAATTAAGGAGCGGGTTGAATACTAAGTGTGTACGTAACTGGATCATAGGAAATTGTATACCCTGCATCATAGTTGGTATTGCTAATATAAAACCCCTTATTTGGATTGTATGGTATTTTAGTAAAATATTTTGTTAGGCACGGCGCAATATCATAGCCGCCGGTGCTTTTCATTATCGTTGGAGTGGAAGGCAATGCTCCGGCTGCACAGGTTGTAGTAGAGGAAAAAACATTAGGTGTTTCGAGGAGTGCCATATTGACTGCCTTTTTTATAGAGCCAAGATTAGCATTTACAACTGAAGTCTTAGTATCAGTAAGTCTTTTGCCGGGCTTGGTTGCCACAAAAACTATACTGGAGAGTGCGGCAATTATACCGACAACTGTTAACATTTCAACGAGAGTAAAGCCGCGTCTACTAGTGGCCAGTTTACTATTTTTCATTTGTTCATAATACCATAGCAAAATCCCCTCCTGCTTTTGGCAAAAGGGGATTTTGTTTGCGGAGACCGTTTAGTAGCTCTGTTGGTATTCGCGTTTTGGGCGCTCTTCCATAGGACGAGCAATGTTGACGATAAGCTTGCGGCCCTCGAATTCTTTACCGTTCCACATTTCGATAGCGGCATCAGCACCTGGCTGATCTGCCATTTCGATGAAGCCAAATCCGCGTGAGCGGCCGGTCATCTTATCGGTAATAATACGGGCTGAGGTTACTTCCCCGGCACCAGCGAATGCATCACGAAACGCATCTTCGGTAGTGCGATATGGCAAGCCACCGACATACAATTTTACACTCATGTGTTTTTTCTGACTCTAACTAATAAACGCTTTTACCGCGAAACGAGTAGCACTAACGCTGCGTAAAGGATAAAAACTATTAGGGAATATACCACAGGCTAAAAATTAGGCAACTGCTTGTTTGTGTTTTTAAAAGTAAGGAATACTCCCCCGTATTTCTCCAAAAAATATCCTGTGTAATTCTATGCGGAGCCATTTGAATACATGGGAGATTATTCCCTTCTCCTCAAAACGCCTTGTGCTTATGGTGACATTTGGCTCAAGTGAAAATATGTATGAAAATGATGGAGCTATTCGCTTAAAGTAATCCTGATCTTCGGCACCTGACAACGATTCATCAAAACCACCAATTGCTTCGTGAATTTTTCTTTTTACCAGTATTGCACCGCCAATACCATGAGGCCATCCCATTCGAGTGGACACAAGGAAATAATATTTACATAGCCAATGTATTGTTTTTAAAAAAATACTTTTTGATTTTGGAGTAAAGCCAAAACTGATGCAATCGGTTTTATTTTTATTTATTTTAGCAAACGCTTGAGCAATAAAATCAGGGCCAATTGACACATCAGCATCTAAGAAAAGGAGAAATTCTGTTCGGGCATGCCTTGCTCCATTATTCCTTGCTTTGCCAGGCAAACCGCCATCTACTAAGGTAATATTGTGCTTTTGATATATTTCATTGGATGTAATCGAAAGTGAAGCTTCGGCAACAATGATTTTGAAACCCTTGTACGTCTGTTTCTCCAGATCATTTAAAAGTAATGGCAGATATTTCTCTTCATTTTTTGACGGAATAACAACAGTTATTTTAGGCATAAAAGATTAAGAGAAGCTATTACTTCTCCGGTAAGTGAACTTAAAATCACTTTGCTACGCATTTCCTTTTGAATTTCGATAGCTTCTTTAGCTGTCACACTCCATTCATACTGGGGGCTGTTTTTTGTTTCCATACTTCTATTGTACTCTCATGCCGATAACGTTACTATAAATAGGCATGCGCCATCTTTTTTACACAACCTCACAGACAGCCTGGGAAGGACTGCGCAAGGCCATGGAAAAAGCTGAGAAATCGATCTACCTCGAAATGTATATTTTTGTCGATGATACGTCCGAGGCCGAATACATGATTGACCTATTTTGCATGAAAGCTGAACAGGGTGTTGCCGTACGAATTATTTTGGACGGTTTCGGCAGCTTCGCTCTGTCGCGTAAAGCCATAGATAAATTGCGCACGGCCGGGGTTGATCTCCTCTTTTATAAAAAAATGTTTCGCCGACTACATAGAAAGTTCGTGGTGATTGATGAAAAGAGCGGCTTCCTCGGCGGCGTTAACATTCACAAAACTGCGCGTCTTTGGAACGATCTTCTTGTCAGACTCGAAGGTCCAATTTTACGCTCGATGATTAAATCCTTTCGTCATACTTACATTTTTTGCGGTGGTAAGGATCCGTACATTCTTGCATACAAAACTAAACCGGCGATTCTCGGTCGCACCCGAACCTGGCTTTTAGAACTCTTGCCTTCTATTAGAAGTTTTCGTCTACGCGACACGTATATAGAAAAAATTATTAAGGCTGACGAGCGCGTAACTTTTGTGACACCTTATTTTTTTCCGCATGCCTGGCTGATCAAGCTGATTAAGGAAACACTTCGCCGTGGTGTACGGGTTGAAGTCGTCGTACCTTTCAAGGCCGATTATCTTTTTTCAACAGCAGCTAACCGTTACTATATGAGTTTGCTTGTCGACTATGGCGTTGTTTTCTATCAAACCCATGACATGACGCACGCCAAACTTCTCATAATTGATGATAAGCTTGCTCTCCTTGGTTCGAATAATATTGATGCACTTTCTTTTGAGCACAATGCCGAAATAGGCGTTTTCTTTGAAGACGAAAAGGTGATTAAGAGCCTGCGTACGATTGTTGAGAAATGGAAAACCGATTCGACTATTTTTGTCGAATCAAGGCACTATGATTTTCTGGACAAAGTGCTTTCGTATGTTGCCAGACTTTTCCAGCCGTTTTTGTAATTAGGCGAATTCGTCGTTGGCTTCAGCATCCATACTCTGGCCGATAATATCTTCTTCAATAATATCAGCTTCTTCTCCCATAAGACTTTCATTCATTGCCTTTTTTTCGCTGGCTTCCATTTCACTTTCACTCATACCACTACTTGTACCGTCATTACGAATTGTATCGTCTGTATCCATATAAAAATATAAATTAAATTAATAAGTTCGATTTGATTGTGTCGTATTCAGATTAGAAATGCAAGTGATTTTACTTAATTTTTATAAAAAATTTTATACATTTGCGGAGGAAGAGGGATTCGAACCCTCGGTACCATTTCTGATACACAGTCTTTCCAGGACTGCCGATTAAACCGCTCTCGCATTCCTCCAGGTTTCGTATACAGAAATTATTCTATCGTTAGACGTTCCAAATATTTTTAAATATTTTATGACAGCATCTGCTTTATATAAATATATATCTCTTCCCCAATTACTAATATGGGGAATTATTTCATGCCCCCTGAGTATATTAGCTGCTTGGTGGATTAAATCTACAGAAAAACTGCAAAAACACAAGCCTAGGTTATTATACTTTTTGCCTGATACAGTATGCCTATGGATAAAAAGACAGCCATCAGTATCCATTAGACCTCTTATACAAGCTATCTCATAAGATTTATTTCCTAATATCCATAATGGAATTCTAAGGCCATTCATTAATTTGTTGCCTCGAATTAAACCATTATTAACTAGGAAATCAACAATTGTTACACTATCAATATAAATAACAACAGCCTTTTTATATTTTTGCTTTCTTACTACAGGAGTGATGCCGAAAAGATTTTCAATAAGTTTAGTAAGATACTCACAGTAGTTTTTATCCTTTACGGCATTTAAAGTTATCTTAGCTTGCCATGGATTATTAATTCCACCGTCTCCCATCATGACGCCAAAAAATTCAGCTAACTCTGCGGAATGCTTTGGTAGCAAAACAGGTTTTCTGTGACTTTTAAGTGGGTAATGAAGTGAAGAAATTTCAGCCATGAAGCCACTATATCATAGAGATCTGAAGCAAAAATAAAAATTATATAATGGAATTATAAAATTTGTTACTTCCCCATCTCCCTCAAAATTTTAATTCTGTTTTCAATCGGCGGATGCGTTGAAAAAAGATTTGCTGTTTTTTTGCCGACGCCGCCAAAAGGATTTGAAATAAACAAGTGCGCGGTGGCTTTACTCTTACGCTCCATCGGCTGGGCATGGGCGGCAATCTTCTGAAGAGCATTTGCCAGGCCGTCCGGAAAACGTGTAAGGAGAGCGCCCGAAGCATCGGCCAAATATTCCCGCTTACGCGAAATCGCGAGCTGAACAAGCGTGGCAAAAATCGGAGCAAGAACAGCAAGTGCGAGACCAACGAGCATGATTACACTGCCGCCTTTGCCTTCTCGCCTGCCGCCAAAGAGATGACCACGGATAAAAATATCAGAGAGAATAACTATAAAACCGGCGAGTACAACAGCCACAGTTGAAAGCAAAATGTCTTTATTACCAATGTGCGAAAGCTCATGTGCGAGCACTCCCTCAAGTTCAGTTTTATCTAAAATACGCAGCAGCCCGGTCGTTACTGCAACAGCCGCATGTTCTTTATTTCTACCAGTCGCAAAAGCATTCGGTGCATCATCATTGATAATGTAGACACGTGGTTTTGGGAGACCCGCAGTAATTGCCAGATTTTCAACAATGCGGTGAAGTTCAAGATATTGCACCGGATCAGCTGCTTTTGCGCCGGAAAGCGAAAGCGCAATTTTGTCTGAATTCCAGTAGCTCACAATGTTCATGATTATACTAAAAAATACCGCACCATAGAGAATACCGGGCGAATCATAGGTATAAGAAAAAATGTAACCAAGGGCAATGACGAGAATCAGGAAAGACGCCATGAGAATCCAGGTTTTGCGAATATTTCTTGATTGTTGGGTATATAACGTAGCCATAATTTGACAATAGGGTGTAAGGACAGTGTACAGACAAGCGGGGCAAATTACCAGCTGCCACCACCGCCACCACCGCCGCCGCCACCAGAAAAACCTCCGCCGCCAGACGAGCCGCTTGATTGCGGAGAGGAAATGCTATTTGAATAAGCTGTGAAAACTGACATATCATGCACAAAACTCGCTGCCGTAAAGGTTGCTACATGTGCACCTGCATACCAGTTGGGCGGAGTCAGATACATTCCTTCAAATTGTTTGGCCCACTTTTCCTCAACACCAAGCGCAATTGCATATGGTAAGTATTCCATAAATTGTTGGGGATTTTTTTCAGGTGCATTATGAAAAGCAAAACGCTCTTTGTCAGTGACAGAAATGAATTGTTTAAAACCTAAAATCTGGCGGCGAATACGCTTTCCTAACTCCGTTGTTGGTTTAATACCAAGACCGACGACAATCACAATAATAGCTGAAATAACCAGTCCAAAGCCCATAGCTGTACCGAAGAACTGAAAAATCGGTTGGGAAACAAAAATAATAATAGTAGCGGGGATAATAACTGCTTGTTTTAGTTTGGCGGGCGACATGGTAAAAAGTCCGCGGGAAACCATGTCTTGGTCAATATTAGTCTTCACTTTGGCAATTGCCGTCACTAGTGTTTTGCTTTTTTTGAAAGAAGATAGTAAAACTTTATCCCCCGTTTTCCCTTCAGCAAAAAAACATTTCAAAATACTTTGCTCAGTTTTTTCGGGTAATTCCGCTAAGGGGCGCAGAAGTTCAAGTTCATAATCGGCCTTGCCAAAAAAAGTCTGCTTTTCAATACGTGTAATTTTAAGGAATCCTTCCTGCGCAGTTGAAATAATACCGGCAGTTATGTCTTTATCATCGACTGAAGCATCGACAGCTGCGCCGACAAGTGTCGGTTTAAAATCAGCAGGTGGTACATACTCAGGAATTATAGTTGTTTTATCTCTCTTGCCACTTTTTTTGCGACGCAAGATGAGCATACCAATGAGAGTTCCGATCGGCAAAAGAAAACCGATGATGGTTTTAATAATTTCCAGATAGTCTGTTTTTTCCTGAGCAGGAGTGATTATGCCTTTTGGTATACCAACAGAAACGGTAAAATCTTCGCCGGGGCTAAAGTTCTCGTCACTGAACATAATAGTTTTACCTTCCTGTTTTTTGCTTATGCAACTATTTGTCGAACCATAAGCTCCGCGATAACAGGAGTAGGCAATGTCCGCTTCACTGGCTGTATCCGGTAAAGTGACAGTAGCTGAGGCAAATAAAATCGGTACTTCCCATTCATCGCCAATAACATTCCAGGTAAATTCATCTTTACTATCAAAATAGGTAGCTACATTTGTAACATTAAATGTCAGAACATAGGTGTGCACACCTGTAATAGTTGCATTTGGATTCCCTATTTTTACTGTTAATTCATTTGTTTTTTCTGAAATCGTATACGGATAATCCTGGTTTTTTTCATCTGAGACATCAAGCACCCTGATCTCCATATTTTTATTATCAGCATTTTTTGTTTTAATTGTCCGGAAGATACCGTGCCGATCGTTCTCGCCAAAGTCATAGACAATCGTTTCAACGAGCGTCATACTGGCATCGGTATGTGTTTTTAGATTTGAAGAAAAACTAATTATTTTTTCAGATTGATTTGCTTGGGCATGCGCAATAAATCCGAGCCCGCAAAAGGTTAGGATGAAAGTGGTTACTATAAATATATAATTTCTTTTACTCACAAAAGACTAGATAGTGCTAATTCCATCCGACAAATGTAAATGTTTTCATTGTATCGAGAACATTAGAACTAAATACGAAGGCAACAGCTCCCTGGCGGAAATAATAGAATTCTTCATTCTGACCGGTATACTTATATACTTTAACCGTATTAAACCCGACTTTCTCTTCGCGAATATAGTCTGCCTGACCGACAAGATTATACTTTTCCCACCAACCTGCGTCAGAAATATAGACTAACCATCCACCGGCAAGGAGATACTGGTTGTTGGGCCAGTCTCTCCCTGAACTTCTTGCGGAGTAAAACCTTTTGGTAAATCTATAGTAAAACCATGTTTTTTGTATGAATATGTCTCTACTTTTGGTGTTTGTCCTGTTTGTTGTTCTTCCGGATTCGCATCAAACTGTGTATCCCCAACCGGAATAATAGCTTGCCTCATTGGCAAACCTTCGTAGTAAGCAAGAAAGCCGGCCAGGATAAGGAGAACGGCAAGAAGGACATAGAGTAATCTGTGTTTCATATATGTATTTATAGTTTACAAACTAGAACTTAACTTCAACCGGATTCTGAGCAACATCATTGTCAGCCAAATCGAAAAATTCCATGTTGGCAAAGTTGAACATGCCGGCAATCATATTGCTTGGGAATGACTGAATTTTAATATTGAGGTCACGAACTGTGCCGTTATAGAAACGACGAGCAGCCTGGATTTTGTTTTCAGTGTCGGAAAGTTCGCGCTGAAGTTCGAGGAAATTGGTATTTGCCTTGAGGTCCGGGTAAGCTTCAGCAATAGCGAAGATTGATTTCAAAGCACCGGTAAGCATGTTTTCAGCTTCAGCCTTGGCTGGTGTTGCACCAGCTCCGCCGGGAGTTGCCCCTGCTGTCATAGCAGCTGTACGGGCAGCAGTCACTTTTTCAAAAGCTGTTGATTCGTGCGTTGCGTAGCCTTTGACCGTATTGACCAGATTTGGAATGAGGTCGTAGCGGCGCTTGAGCTGGACTTCAATATCAGCCCAGGCTTCTTTAGCCTGCGTGACGAGACGAATGAACGAATTGTATGCCCCAATAACAAAGACAACAATCAGGACGACAACACCGAGAATAATATACATTGTAGTAGACATAATGTGATGAATTTTTAATTAGTTTTTTATAAATTGACCACTGCCGCGCAGTTGTTGAAGCGCCTCATTTGACAGTATGGCTATTATATACTATTTTAGAAAGAAATCCACTTTTAAAAATCATACATATGGCGAAACTCTACCTCATTTTAAAGTACTATGCATGGGAGTTTAAGTATTATGCACTAGAACCGACAAAAGTCTTCTGTACAGACCATTGCTACGATATCCTCTGTGCAATCTTCGCTTTGCTCTTTTTGCATTTTGGTATTCTGTTTTTACTAAAAGGAACTATCTTGTCTTCGATTTTTGGTTTGATCAGTTTACTAAACGGTCTATGCCTTCTGACTATTACTCTCATTCAGTCACTAAAGTCGCCTCACTAGGCGATTTTTTATTTGACTTTTTTATTAAAAGATATATAATAAAAGAAAACTATGATTCACAGGGTCAACTATTATTCAGAGGACTTTGCGGCGATTCTTAGAGATACAGGCAATGGAGTAGATAAGGAGGGTGTGACAGATGACATAATTTGCGTGGCTCTCATCAATAAGATTCGCGACTGCAAAGATGCAAAGGATCCGGACCTGGTGAATAAAGTAATAATGGATATAAGTCTTATCAAAGAAATCAGGCCAGAATTTACCTATATGGAAATGCTTGACCAATTACTGATAAATATTAGAAAGGAAGATATTGTTCACCAAAAATCGGAGGATTTGTAAAAACCGCCAGGCAAAGCCGGCGGTTTTTTATTTATTCAATTTAATAGAAAAACAGTATGTCTATGCTACCAATTACTTTTTCTTCTTCCCTTTCCCCTGTAAACTTTCTGTCAGGACAAGGAGCGGACTGGCCAGGAAAATTGAAGAATACGTTCCGAAGAATAGTCCGATCGTGAGGACAAGAGCAAATGTTTTTGTACTTTCTGGACCGAAGAGGAAAAGAGAGAAAAGGACAAGGATCACGGTAAGTGATGTATTAATTGAACGGGTAAATGTTTGTGAAAGTGACGTGCCGACGGTATGAGCAAAATCGGTTGATGTATGATTTTTGATATTTTCCCGAATTCGGTCAAAAACCACAATCGTATCGGAAACTGAAAGACCGAGCACGGTAAGAAGCGCGACAATGAAGAGCGTATCAATTTCAATACCGGAATAATGGGAGATAAGTGCAAATGCGCCGGTCGGAATAGCAATGTCGTGAATCAATGTAATTATAGCGATAAAGCCATACTTCCACGAAGAAACTGGTCGAGAAACTTTTCGGAAGGCGTATGCGATAAAGCAGATAATAGCAGCCATAACAAGAATAATTGCCCAAATTGCTTTTTGCTTAAGCTCATTACCAATTGACGGACCGATTGAGGTATAGCTTTTTTCCGTATTCTTATACTTGCCGTCAATGCCCACAGCTTTCAAAAGCGCCTGGTGTTCCGGTTCAGTAAGATCGCGTGACTTAATAACGTATTCAGTATCACCTACCGGCTGTATAACAACTTCACCGAGTTCAAGTTTGGTAATTGCAGTTTCAACAAGTTCAACATCCGGCCGTGTATCAGTATATTCAATACCAGTTTGTGCTCCGCCTTTGAAATCGATACCGAACTTGAGACCGAAAATTGAAATAAGCACAATCGATCCGACAAAGAGTATTGATGAGATGAGGATAAATATTTTTCTGTTTCTGATGATAAACATATATTTTTATTATTTAGTGAATCCTGATGAGAATAAAAATCTGGCTACCTTGCTATTGCCCGTCGGAATTGACCGCAGGAACACGCGGGTGACAATGATTGCTGAGAACAGTGAGACGACAACACCGAGCCCGAAAGTGAGGGCAAAGCCTTTGATCAAAGACGTACCGAACCAGAAGAGGATCAAGGCTGTAATTATTGATGATGTATTTGAGTCACGAATAGAAGTCCAGGCTCGATCAAAACCAGCTTCAATAGCATCGCCCACCGTGCGGCCGTTTTTCATTTCTTCTTTCATACGTTCAAAAATGAGCACGTTGGCATCCACCGCCACACCAATCGAAATGATAAAGCCTGCAATACCAGCGGCAGTGAGTGTGACCGGAATGAGTTTGAAGAGTGCGAGCATGATCGCAACATAAAGAGAAAGTGCAATTACGGCGACAACACCCGGTAGGCGATACCAGATGATAAGGAAAATAGCGACGATGAGAAATCCGTAGAGTGCAGCTTTTTCTCCGGCATCAACAGCACGTTCACCGAGAGTTGGTCCGATTGTTTGTGTTGAGATAAGTGTAATCGGTACTGGCAGAGCTCCGGAATTCAAACGACCGACAAGCATCTTGGCTTCTTGCGGTGTAAAGTTACCGGTAATTTCAGCGCGACCGCCGGCAATAGCTTCATTCACCATCGGCGCGGAAATAATGACACCATCAAGATAAATGGCGATAGTTTTACCGACATTATCTCTGGTCATTTGTTCAAACAGTTTGGCACCTTCATCATTGAACTGGAGTACGACAGTTGCCTGACGGTTTGTTTGATTAAATTCAAGTGTAGATTTTTGCAGGAAGCGACCGGTTAATTCTGTAGCAACATAAAAATCGGCATACGGATCTACGTCAATAATAGCTTTCCCGTCGGCATCGATAGTAACAGGTGTTTCTTTTGGCGGATTCGGATTTTCTGTTTTGAATTCAAGCGTCGGAGTCTCGCCGATTGTATCAGTGGCTTTTTTAATATCGGTAACACCAGGCAAATCAACAACGAGACGCTGCTCATTGTTAGCGCCATTTTCGATATGGATGACAGGTTCTGAAACGCCGAGCACATTGATACGGCGCTCAATGACGTCACGGAGCGCTGCCATAGAATCATTAACTTCACCGGCTGCAATTTTTGAAACATCGGCGCGGTAAATGAGGTGTGATCCACCTGAGAGATCGAGTCCGAGACGGAATGGGAAACGAGTCGCAATGCTAGTTTTTTCAGCTGTATCTGTGCCTGAAAAGCGAGTTTCTGACCTATAAACAAAATAGGCCACGCCAAGGCCGAGGACTAAAATAAGCAAAGCTGCCAGTCTTTTTTTCCACATAATGCAAGGATTGTAAGGGTTTTGGGCTTAAAAAGCAAGCTTTTTAAAGTAAGAAAATACCAAGAATAATAAACGAGAATATGACTCTATACCAACCAAATAGAGCAAAATTATGGCGGCTAATGTAAGACAAAAGCCAGCGAATGACGACAAACGCAATACCCATTGAAACCAGGAAGCCAACAGCAAAAAGTAACCATTCATGGCTGGTCAATGAGAATCCGGTTTTATAAAGATCGTACGTTGTCGCTGCCAAAATAGTTGGAATAGCAAGAACAAATGAAAACTCTGTGATAGTTAGCTTAGGGATACCTAATATTCGACCGGCTATGATAACTGCACCGGAACGCGATACACCCGGAACGACAGCCAGGGCTTGGGTTATGCCCAGAATAATAAGTTCCTTAGGCGTCAAAGATTCAACTGTACGATTAACTTCATCGGCACCCCCTTTTTTCTTATTTATTCTCTCAAAAATAATAATAGCCACACCACCGACAAAAAGCATTGTGGCTGCCAGTATCACATTACCCATGAGAACTGACTTGATTAATGCATACATAATAAAACCAATCACAGCAGTCGGTGCAAATGCCAAGGCAATATTCCAAAAGTAGCGTTTGGAAGAGAAAAGTTTTTTACCATATAACACGAGCACAGCCAGAATTGCGCCAGCCTGAATACCGATTTCAAATGTCTTCAAAAAATCACTGCTTGCTATGCCCATGAGCGCACGTGTAATATCGAGGTGTGCAGTTGAAGAAATGGGTAAAAATTCAGTTACTCCTTCAACGATACCTAAAATTATTGCATGAATAATTGTCATATCTTTTTAAATTGTCTGACAATTATATAACTGACTAACGTGCCAACGATAAATCCCCCGAGTATATCTATCGGGGTATGTACGCCGAGTACAATTCTGGAAAGTCCGACTAAGAGGGCAATAATGGCCATTGGTACGCTCCACGACGGACGCAGGGCTCCAATGCTAAAAGCCAGGGCGGCATACAGTGCCGCGTGTTCAGATGGAAAGGAATAACCTCCGGTATCAAAATAAAGAATACCGTCTATTGGTCGTGGAATATGGAAAAGTAATTTCAGTAAAAAAGCTGTTAGCCACGAAAAAAAACTACTTAAAAATAAAAGCGAAAAAGCATAGAGCGGGCGCTTGTTTTTGAATGTAAAAAAGATAACAAGAAAAACAGGCAGTATATATCCTAGCGGATACGATAAAAAATATGCTGCCTTTGTAACAAAAGTGTTGTTTGAGAAATTATGAATATATGTGTAAAGTTCTTGGTTCATAAATTATACATTGTTCATAAATTATACATTTTTATATACCAACAAATTCCTTATCAAGATCATCTCGGTGTGCAACTCGTGAATAACGACGCATAGCCATGAGCAGACCGAGCGCGGTAAATTCTACCAAAAGATGAGAGCCGCCATAACTCATAAACGGTAGCGTTATACCGGTCACCGGCATAATACCAATATTCATTCCTATGTTAATAAGTATATGCGACAAAAGCATGACAGCGAGCCCGGTCGCGAACAGAGTTTCAAAATTAGTCGCCCCGACGAAAGCTGCTTTTATAATTCTGGCGATCAATAACCCATACAATATAAGCAGGATAAGCGCACCGATAAATCCCCACTCTTCGGTAAAGGCCGCAAAAATAAAGTCTGTCTGATATTCAGGTAAATATTGAAGACGGGACTGTGTACCGAAACCAACTCCTTTACCAAAAACTCCCCCTGAACCAACAGCAATACGCGATTGATAGGCATTGTAGCCCGAGCCACGAATGTCATAGTACGGATTTATAAAATTAAGGACACGTTCCTTTTGGTATGGTTTAAAAACAAAGAACCAAAGCGCACCAAAGGCCGTTAGCATAATTGCAAAAACTACAGCCAAATGTTTTTTGGAAATACCGGAAACAAGTGTCATGCCAAGCCAGATAAGAAAAATAATAATGGCGGAACCAAAATCCGGTTCAAAAAAAATA
>JAYSVN010000003.1:0-2736 GCA_043718505.1 Minisyncoccota bacterium
TTTGAATATACTCAGAGATACACTTATCTTATTAAAAAAGAGAGGTTAATTATACCTCTCTAAAAGCTTCTTTTTTAGTAGTTTTGCCAAATCAAGGTCATCAGATTTATTTTGATTCCTGTGACGAACGCCAGCGATGAAACAAAAAACTTTTACATTTACAACCAACAATTCTTTATTGAGGGAGTGCAATATTTCGCTTTTTTTTGCAATTGCTTTTATCGCCTTCTCTAGCGCCATTTCTACGCTCCCCCATGGATAGAATTTTACAACTCCATTGTTACTGAAGGTATAGATCGATTTTTCTATAGAAGGCTTTCCTTCTACGTGTACATACGGAATAATAATTTGCCAGAGCCTCCAAGAGTTATACTCATCTAATCGATCTGGTAGCACCTTTTTGACTTTTGTTTTCATTATCAGGATATTTTTTCTTCACAATATCACAACTTATTGACAAGTCAAGATAATAAAGTATAGTAATGAAAACGTAACAAATGATACAAATAGAAACTTTAAAGAGAAATAGTCAGGAAAGTCTTTTTGATCTCCCTGTTTGGGAATATAAAGAAATGGGCCCGGATGGTGTCATAAGTAGTAGTTATATAAATATTTGGTACAAAAGAACCGAAAAAACTGTTACTGAAGAAATAATCAAGCAACTAGCTGACACGAGACAAAGTTATTTATCATTCCGTATTAGTCAGGATGATGTAAGAAAGTTAGTCAAAACTGACAATAACTACGATTATTGGAAAGAGGATGAACTGTTAATTAAATTGTTCAAGCCACTTGGTAAAATTTTACATATGAAAAAAATTTCCGTTGTCGGAGAAAGTTTTATCTGCTTTACTCATTTATGGCAAGTTTATATTGTTCTTGAAAGAAAATAGACACATCAGAAAGGTAACCAGATTGGTTACCTTTTTTATTTGATTAATGTCTTGAACAGGTCTAGAACTCTGAATTGCAAGGCTATAAAGAGTAATTTTTGTTATAAAATGTTACCTGACCCAGAGATGGTAGTGGACCAAATTAACAATTAGTCGGCCAAAAATTAAACAATACTTTTTTCCTTGAAGCAAGGTCTCGCCGATGGTAGTATCTTGGTATGAGAAAAGTAATCAGTGCATTCGCGATCGCCTTATTCATCTTGAGTATAACCTTTACCGCCACCGCTCCATTAGCATCAGGACAAACAGCTGGGCTAAGTAAGCCGACCGGCCTCACCGCCAGCAATATCACCACCACATCGTTCACGCTGACTTGGAACGCCGTCACTGGCGCTACGGGCTATGAAATTTATGGCCCGCTCGGCTGCAACGGTGCGCCGGCTACGAGTGGCTACTGCGGCGCGGCATATGGAAGCCGATCGAAAGTCATCACCGGCCTCACCCCGGGTGCCAACTACAATGTCATGAGTTCTAATAGCTCACGTGCTGCTTTCACCGTCCTCGCATTCAACCGTGCCGGCACATACTCGCAGCCTGCGACTCGACTAGCAGTTCAGATGTTGAGCGCCGGCAATACCGGGTCGACCACAACAACGCCAGGCACGACGCCAGCTGCTCCAACGAGTGGCACGTGGGGCGCCTACACCGGCAACTTCGACTCAACCATGGCAGCCTTCGAAAGCTACGTCGGCAAGCCGATGAACATCAATGCCATGTTCTGGGGCTGGGATGATATCTTCCCCGGCGCCTACACCACGACCGGCACCCAAGGGAAAACATTGCTCCTCTTCTGGGAGCCTAGCTTCGGCTACGACCAGATCAATAATGGCAGCAAGGACGCGTACATCGCACAGTTCGCGCAGGGTGCGAAAGCCTACGGCTACCCTGTCATGCTCGCGCCATTCCCAGAGTTCAACATCGATGAAAACGCGTACGGCTACACTATCGGTACTAATACGCCGCAGAAATTCATCGACGCTTGGCGCAGAGTCCATGGCATCTTCCAGGCACAGAGTGCAAGCAACGTGCACTTTGTCTTGCCGTACAACAACGTCTCGATCCCAGCCGCTCCGTACTCGCTCTTCTACCCTGGTAGCGCCTATGTCGACTCGATCGGCCTCAGCATCTTCAGTTTCCATGGCCAGTCATTCGCGCAGCAGTCTACGGCCGCGTTCGCCGAGGCAAGCCAGTTCGGCAAGCCTATGTGGATCGCCTCAGCAGGCACGAGCAACGCTAGCAACACTTTCAAGTCGCAGTTCATCGCTGACCTCGACGCCTCTGGCTACGCATGGGTTTGGTTCAACGCAGGACTACAGACCATTAGCTCAGGATCGCTGCAAGCATTCAAGAATGCGATACAGTAAATAAACAGGATCGTTGGAAATAAAAGGCTGATCACAAAAGTGTTCAGCCTTTTATTTAATTTTTAGCTGCTTTCGCTGCCGTTTTCATTTAAAACATTTTAAGTAAAATTTTGGCTCCGAATATGGGATAAAGTTCGAATGAGTATATTGAGTTGCATCTCGTGTCAATGAATTTCACGAATCCCTTTACTATTGCCCAGTGTTCGGCGGTGGCTGTACAGATGAATTACTTTTTTGTTCAATGCCTGGAGTAACGTTTTGATTTGCATTGTAATTTTCGAGCATTGTTTGCTCTTTCGCAAAAATCTTTTTTCGAAAAATCCAGTAATATGCAACCCCTAATGGGATATACAGCCACCAACCTACAACTTCACTAGGTTTAGAATAATTAGTTAGACCTAAATTGAATGAGATGCCAC
>JAYSVN010000021.1:0-5764 GCA_043718505.1 Minisyncoccota bacterium
TTTTTATTTTTTCTTAATTAAAAATTAAGGCGAGAAATTAATTACTGTACTTCACAATTAAGTGCATTGATCTTAGCACGTGTTGCTACACCGACAGCACCGGTTGGTGATGTAAGTTTAAGCGGTGCCAGGATTTCAGCCTTATGCTTTGTCTGGAACATTTTCACTGCATTATAAGTCATTGTACCGAAGTAGCCAGTGACCGGAAGTTTTGTACCCATCTTGCTGTTGAGGAATGTCTGAAGTTTCTTAACATTTGAAACTGAATTCTTTCTGCTTGCTCTCAAAAGATTTTTATCGAGCAAGTTTGTGCATGTTGCGCCGAGAACTTGGCCGTTATTAGTAGTTCCGCCTATGTTTGGTGTAACTGTTGGAGTAGTTGTCGGAGTTTGGTAAATCCAGCCGCCGCCACCGCCACCACCTCCTCCGTATACAACGACTGTAGCAGCTGCCTCAACTACGACTGTGCGCGTAACAGTATTGCTAACGAGGTTTTGTGAATCGCGAACGATGTATGAAAGCGTATACGTACCGACAGTGGCTGTATCAACAGTTCCTGTTCGAACTATATTGGCTGTAATATTACCGTCTTCACTATCTGTAGCTGTAGCGCCTGGATCAGTGAATGTGCTGCCAACAGTAAGTGTCATAGAGGCTGCACCTGTAAGTGTGACGACTGGGGCTTGGTTTGGTGTTACTACAACTGCACTAACGATTACAGTACGTGTTGTATTTGCAGAAAGACCACCTGCGTCAGTTACAGTGTATGTACGAGTGTACGTACCGGCAGTTGCTGTATTGACAGTTCCAGTGACTACGATTTGAGCAGTGAGGTTACCGCTTTCTAGATCGCTGGCAATTGCGCCTGGATCTGTAAATGTATCGCCGACTGTCAAATTCATAGTTGCATTACCATTTAGCGCAATAGTTGGAGCTTGGTTAGGTGGCAACGGAGAAGCCATGAGCGGGAGCACGTCGTGAACAGTTTTAACCATAATAGGATTGAGAACAGCATCTCTTTTGTTTTTTATGATATCAACAATTTGCTGAAAACGAGCTGGGGTAACGCCGCCTTCTTCACCATTACTACTAAGAAGTGCCGGATCATTAACCTGGTGGAAAGTGAGTACGAGCCAGAGTTTATTATTTCCTGCCTCATCAACCCATTCCTGAATACGAGAAAGGGGTACATCCATATCAATAACTTGATTCTTGAGCACAAGCTTGTCGCTGTAGCGATTATTGAAACCAGGATCGATAGAACGGGCAGCCGTAATGCCGGCACCACTTACCAAACTTTTGATTGCGTCATTGTAGCCGCCATTTGGGTAAGCGAATGTATCAACTGGAGTTGCGCCAATAGTATTGAGCGCGGTTTTTGAACCAGAAATTTGAGCAGCTGGTGTAGTTGATCCGCCTGCTGGTTGATAGGCACACAGGGCCAAACTTGGAAGTGTAATCAAATTACAGTGATGAACTGTATGGGCACCAATTTCATGGCCCAGAGACTGAAGACCGAGAACTTGACCCTTAGTCATGTAGCCTGAATTATAGACATTGAGTACAGGGTTACTGGCTGAAAGCGTATCAGTACTTGCATGAGAAATAGAAATAGGTGTTGCTGATTGAAGTGCAGGAAGATTAATAATGAATGCTGCCTGAGCGTTTGTTCCAGGTGCAAGTGTGCCGAGAGTAAGTGTTCCCGGAGTACCGTTAGCGGCAGTGTAATCTACTGTCACTGTGCTTGTACTGACAGCACTGTAAGTGTCAGAAAAGCGAAAGACTGAGCTACTTGGATCTACGAAAATTTCGGACCAGGTCGTAGCGGTTGCATTTGATGTTGTGACAATGTGTTGATTTGGATCAGTAAATATGTCATATGAAGCTAGTTCCATCGGATGAGAAATGATATAGAAGGTCGCGGCCATATTTGCAGCGCTAAGAATTGGTCGGCCATTATCGTACTGTGAGGCCCAACCATCATCAAAAGTGATTGATACTATTCCCTGTGAAAATTGATTTTCTGCAGCAGTTTGTACTTGTGCAAAAAAATGATCGTCAGTTGTTAATTCTCCGACAGATTGAAGGACATGGAAAACCGAGGCTGAAGTAACCCCGACCGGAATAGTAAAATCTTGTGAACCATTAGCCCAAGCCCCAGATGAAGATGGGATTGTAGCGATTTGTTCAAAAAACATAGTATTGTCAGTGCGAGTGTAGGCTACATAAAGGTAGGTAGGGACATTTGATTGGTAGCGATCAGCAAAACGGTAGAGAGCGCCGCTTTCAACCGGCACACTGTCAAAAACCCACTTAGCGTCACCATTAGTATGTGAGGTGATCGCAATCTTTAAAACCTTTGTTGTGTCCGGAAGGGTTTCCCAGGTTAAGGCACGGTCATTCGTGCCAAAGCCACCGAGACTCCAGTGATGAGGCAGTGTTGTGCCTGTTTCAACTGATGGATTCTGGATAAGATTAGGGCCAATAGCACTGGAATATTTTGGCAGGAAAGTAGCACCAAAAACGACCATCGTGGCTACAAAAACGACTGTTAATTTTTTCATATGTTTCTTCATCATAATGTTAATAAATGCTAATGATTAATATAAAATAAACAACGGCAAGATGGCCGTATATATGGGGTACCTATGCTCTTTAGTCTGGAAACTCCGTCATACCATATACTGTATAGTGGGGTTGTGTCAATAGCCTGATATTTAGATTTTGAAAATGGATTTTTCATAGTTTTTTTCATTTTGCGTCTATCGCTTTAAAATTGGTTCTTTGGCCAAGGCCGGCTGAGCTGGCTGTGTCCCTCGATCGATCATCTTCCAGGTTGCTCTTGAATCATTGAGACCTTTGGCGACAAAAAACACACAAACGTATCCGACATAAACAGCGATAAGAACAATGATGCTGGCTGAGAGAAACAGGCGCAATCGCGGTGCCAAAATAAATGGTTTTTTTATACTTACAAAGCCGAAGAGGCCGGCAATTTTTCTGACGCCAACAACAATGAGGTGTACGATAAATGTTAATCCGGTAGGTAAAAACATATTACATTCTTACTCTCTCTGGATGGAACCAGACGAGATTTTTCTTACTCTGAACGACCTCCTTGAAACCTTGCTCAAGGAAAATATATGCATTGATATAAATGAGGAGCGGATAGATGAGCGGAACATAGAGCATGTCAAAACGATTTTCTTTGTAAGCAGCATAGAGGGCAAAGAGCATATTGAAACTAAGGTTTCCAAGCCAAAAGAGAGCGGCATAATAGAAATTAATGAAAGGCAAAAGGAACAGTAACGTTGAAAATAGTATGCCTTCTGTATAAATAAGTGACATTTCAAGGGCACGTGTTGGTTTGGAGTACATGACTGAAAAATGCTTCTTCAGACTTTGCCAGCCGCCGCCATACCAGCGCCGCATTTGATTGATATATTGAGAAAGTTTGGCAGGATCTTGGGTATATGAAATTGCTTCCCGAGTGTAAGCGATTTTGAAACCAAATTTATGGAGCTTGTAAGTAAAGTCGAGGTCTTCAGTTAAGGTATCGTGATCAAAGCCAAGATATTTTCGGAAAATGTCAGTGCGAAATGCGCCGGCTGCTCCGGAAATAACGAAAATAAAATTAATGTAGCTTTGCGCTAGTTTGTGAAAGTGATGACTGATTGAATATTCAAATGCACGGCAGGCAGTGAGCCAATTGTATGGCAGGCTTTTAACCATACCGGAAACAGCGGCAACCTTTTCATCAGCAAAAGCTTTTTCAATTGCTTCAGTAAAAGTATTATTGAGTTTTGTATCGCCGTCAGTAGCGACAAAGACATCTCCGACAACATGAGGAATGCCGTGTTCCTGAGCACGACTCTTATTGCCGGTAGCTTTCGGAATAGTGAGGACTTCAATTTTTTTACCGAATGATGCCAGGATTTCACCACTCTTATCAGTCGAGCCATCGTTGATCACTAAGATCTGATCGAAGGGTCTGGTTTGGGAAAGACAAGATTCCACGCAAGCGCGGATGGATTTTTCTTCATTGTGGCATGGTATGACAACGCTGATTTTCATTGGTAATTAAGGTTAAAACAGCAAAATAACCCCTTGGCATTCGCTAAGGAATTAAAATGAACTGAGATCAATAAGAACACTTTTATATTAGCATTTTTGGATATTATGTCAAATTGTGCATAAATACCAAGGCTATTTGCCTAAAAAGACTTCATCTGCTATAGTTTTGCCGAAGCCCGTATGTCGAAATAGGGTTTTACTTTTAGCAACATTTCTAATAATTGTGCTAACAAAGTTTTATAGGAAGCAAGACGGACCACTAGGGTCAAGAAGAGAATTCTCACTCTCTCCAAGAACCGTCTGTTAAATCAATAAATAATTATGGAAACAATCGATCCAAGCATCGAAAAGCTTTTTGCCACTGGTGCTCACTACGGATACACACGCACACGCCGACATCCGTCGGTTAAAAATCACATTCTGACCACAAAAAATGGTACGGATATTATTAACGTCGAACATACAAAAGAACAGCTTGATGCAGCCAAAACATTTATTAGTGAGGTTGCCGCAAAAGGTGGCGTTATTCTTTTTGTCGGTACAAAACCAGAAGCCCGCGCAATTGTTGAACGTGTAGCCTCAACACTTGGTATGCCATACATTGTCGAACGCTGGGTTGGCGGTATTCTCACCAACTGGAGTGAAATCAAAAAGCGTACTCACAAGCTCGAAGATCTTCGCGGCAAAAAAGAGCGCGGCGAACTTGATATGTATACAAAAAAAGAACGTCTCCTTATCGATGCTGAAATCGGCAAAATGAGTAGATTTTTCTCAGGCCTCGTCGGCATGACAAAGCTTCCTGATGCGCTCGTTATCGTTGACGGGAAGGAAGAAAACATTGCTATCAAAGAAGCCCGTGTCGCACGCATTCCTGTTATTGCTATTACCAATACTGACAACGATATTCGCGGTATTGACTACCCTATCATGGGTAATGACGCTTCACGCTCATCAATTACTCACATCATTGAAGAAATTGAAGGCGCAATAAAAAGTGCTACAATTACAGCTCTGCCGTAAGTAAAAATTAATTAATAATAAAAATATTTTTGTTCATTATGTCTACAACCTCAACTATTACTACCGAGCAAGTCAAAGAATTGCGTGACCGCACCGGTATTTCTGTTATGCAATGTCGCAAAGCGCTTGAAGAAGCCGCCGGCGATATGGAAAAAGCTATTATGATTCTCAAAAAGCAGTCAGGAGTGGCTGCTGCCAAAAAAGGCGATCGCACAGCTGAAGCCGGTCTCATTGTCGGAAAGAAAGAGGCTTTGCCAAGTGGCGGAAGCAAGGCAATTGCTCTTACGCTTAACTGCGAAACTGATTTTGTGGCCAAAAACGAGGATTTTATTAACCTGGCTAAAGCTTTACTTGAAAAAGCCTGGGCTGATGGTAAAACTGCGCTTGAATCTTCTGCGGCCGACATGATTGCTCCTGTTATTCAAAAGACCGGTGAAAATATTAAGCTCGGTACAGTTACAGAAATTAATTCTGCAAATAATCTCGGTTTATACGTTCACGACGGTAAGCTCGGTACAATAGTTGAAATAAAAGGCGGTGACGAAGCGCTTGCCAAAGATATAGCCATGCACATTTCGGCCATGAAGCCTGAATTTAAGACACGTGAAGAAGTGCCTGCCGAAACTGTTGCACAGTTCAAAGAAATTGCCGCCAGAGAAGTTGATACGAC
>JAYSVN010000022.1:0-5686 GCA_043718505.1 Minisyncoccota bacterium
TGGAATATGAGCTTGGTGTCATCGCTATGAAAGGTTATGCCGCTTATTTCCTCGTGGTGGAAGATCTCATTCGTTTTGCTCATGAAAATAAAATCCTAACAAATATTCGAGGTTCGGTCGCCGGCTCGATGACAACATACGCACTTGGTATTACTTCTGTTAATCCACTCGAATATAAATTACCTTTTGAACGTTTCCTCAATCCTGATCGTCCATCGGCGCCCGATATCGACATGGACTTTGCTGACGATCGACGTGACGAAGTAATTGAATATGCAAAGCAAAAATACGGCGCTGACAAAGTCGCTCAGATTGGAACATTTGGAACGATGATGGCGCGCGGCGCAGTGCGAGATGTGGCGCGTGCGCTTGGTTATCCATATGACACTGGCGATCGACTTTCAAAAATGATTCCAATGGGCAGCCAAGGTATGCCGATGACGATTGATCATGCTATGGAAATAGAACCTGAACTCAAGAAAGCGTATGACAATGAACCTGACACGCAGAGAATTCTTGGCCTGGCCAAAAAACTTGAAGGCGGCGTTCGTCACATTTCTGTTCATGCCGCCGGCGTAGTGATTTCACCAAAACCGCTCGTTGAATATGTTCCTCTCCAATTCGACCCGAAGGGCGGCAAACTTATTACTCAATATGATATGTATACAGTCGGTGAAGACGGCGTTGGGCTCACAAAATTCGACTTTCTCGGTATTCGTAACCTTTCGATTTTGGCCGAGGCCGTCAGTCTGGTTGAAGAACGTCATGGTGTAAAAATTGATCTGGAAAATATCCCACTCGATGATAGTCGCACATTTGCTCTGCTTGCCCGCGGCCAGACTGAAGGACTTTTTCAGCTCAATGGCTCAGGCATGACGCGATATCTCAAAGAACTCAGGCCGACGACAATTCATGACATTAATGCCATGGTTGCGCTCTATCGCCCCGGGCCGATGGAATCTATTCCCGAATACGTGCGCCGCAAGCATAATCCAAATCTAGTTCGATACCTTGATCCGCGCATGAAAGAAATTCTTGATACTTCCCATGGTGTTATCACCTATCAGGACGACGTTATGATGATCGCTATTAAACTTGGCGGCTATTCCTGGATTGAAGCTGATAAGCTGCGCAAAGCCATGGGTAAAAAAATCCCGGCTGAAATGGAAGCGCAGAAAGAGAAACTGATCGAAGGCCTCATTAAAAATGGTATGACTCGCGAAAAAGCTAATGAACTCTGGCTCCTCATCGAACCATTCGCCGCCTACGGCTTCAACAAGGCCCATGCCGCTAGTTACGGCCGGGTTTCTTATCAAACTGCATATATGAAAGCTAACTACCCTGTTGAGTACATGACGGCGATCATGACTGCTGAGTCCGGTGATGTTGAAAAAGTGGCTGACATTATCGCTGAATGTAAAAATATGAACATTACTGTTTTGCCGCCTGATGTTAATGAATGTTTTGGCGGATTCACCGTGATCGATAGTGGTGACAATAACGGCACAGGTGGAGTCATTCGCTTCGGTCTTTATACAATCAAAAATCTCGGTACTGATATTAGTGATGCAATTATCGAAGAACGAAAAGCTGGTGGTAACTTTAAGTCTATCGGCGACTTCCTCGATCGAAACCACCACAAAAACTTGAACAAAAAGTCTCTCGAGGCTTTAATTAAAACCGGGGCTATGGATTCTTTCGGTAAGCGTGAGACACTCTATGGCAACATTGAAAACATGCTCGAATACAATCGTGAGGCCAAGAAAAATGCCGGCCAGACTTCCCTCTTTGGTGATTTGCCGGATGCCGGTTCTTCATTCACTTTGCGCGATATGCCGCCGATTAGCAAAGGTGAAATTTTGGCCTGGGAAAAGGAATTGCTTGGCCTCTACGTTTCTGGTCATCCATTAGATAAAATTAAAGACAAGTTAATGGCCAGATCAATTAATATTAAAAAGGTTCATACCGAAATTGGTAACGGCGTTCCTGTTACTTTGGCCGGCATTATTGAATCCGTGCGCCCAGTACTAACCAAAAACAATGAGCGAATGGCTTTTATTAAAATCGCCGATCTGTCCGGCTCGATAGAGGCTGTTGTCTTTCCTAAGGTTTTCAGAGATTGCGCCGATTGCATAATGCAGGAGAAAATTATCGCTTTCGAAGGCAAAGTTACACTTCGAAATGGTGAGAAAAGTATTGCTATAGAGAAAGTAAAGGAGCTTTAAAAATGGGCACCTTGACTTGATTTTTTTGATCTGGTGTAGTATAATATCTTCAAATCACCGACAAATGAATACGACGAAACAAACCATCTTGCTCATCACAATTGGATACAAATTTCACAAAGTTATTGAAGAAAGGATACGCACAGACAGGCGCCCGGGAACTCCCGGAGACGTCCGGCTGGCTATCACCCGCGAAGTGCAGGCTGAATTTGGAAAGGAATATTTCTCAAACGGGAGACATACATTTCCGCCGCAAACTGCTCGCGAAGCACTCGATACTTTTTATGACTATCGTACTGCCTGCAACAAAGCGTTCCGGATTTTGAATGCGACATGTCACACCCGCTTTCTACACCCCCCTACTCCCGCAGAGTTATGGGAAAGAATTGAGCCATTGCTCAAGCTTGATATCATCTATCATGCCTCAGCAATTCAGGGTATATCAAGGCATGCGTACATTGATGAAATTCATGCCAGATTTATGCCATTTTCAAATTCCGGATGCCCTAATTTGGAATCATTCAAAAAACTGATGCGCGATGTAAAGCGAAACAAAGAATTATCAGTCAAGCGTTTCAATTTACAGAATCATTTCGGCAACAAGCGAGGCAATGTTCCAAAAGAAGCAAATGCCGCATTTATTGCCAAAGAATTGAATCAGCCGCACCAGCACCAATTGCCTTTATTCTAAAAAGTAATTTTGAAAAAAAATAAACACCCGATTTCACGGGTGTTTTTTATTTGGTTAGTGTTTTTATTTTAGCTAAAAATTTTACCAATTGATCGGAACAAAGATTCGATTTTGGTTCCCTGACTTTGGAGAAAATCTTCTTCAGTATAGTCGACAACAGACATGACATAGATCATTTCCTCGTACTTGAGATAACCAAGTTTTGAATTAGCAGACTTGGTAAGAGTCGTATGGCCTAACTCAAAGTAGGTCTCAAACCCAAGCATAATTGCAGTAATATCAGTTGCTTCTTCATTATGCTTCAATTCATGATTAATTGAGTAAAGCACAATATGACTTAACTCATGGGCAATCATCATAGAAAAATAATGGAACCGCTCAGCATATGCTTTATAGTACGTCAGCTTAATCTGAAGGTTTTTATAAGCCGTACTACCATACAATGGAAATTGCTCAGGTAATGTGACAAAAGCTGGCGTGCTGCGAACATGGTCTCCATTTTGGGTTACATTGTTTTGACCATCCATGCATTTAAGCAATATTCTGCAATCAATCCTCATATGATTTTTCATAAAAGAGACCATTTCGCGATATTGCTGGCTGTTGAAAAACTGTCTTAGTTTCTCATCGTCAATCTTCTTTACTACTGGCAAAGAAATTCTCAGCTTCTCAACAATACTTTTGAGCTCAAGTCTTCTTTTTTCTTTTATCATTTCGTGTAGTTTTTAAAGGTGTGTCTTAATATATCATAGCATGAAATATCAGTATAGTCAATACACAAACAAAAACACCCGACTTTCGTCAGGTGCTTTTTGTATACGGGTAGTTATATCTTAGTGTTTACGGCAACTTCAATTGTTGCTGGTTTTACCGGGCCTTCAACAAGTACATTTGGGGCAATTTTCTTCATAATGCCCATAACTTCCTTGGCATAGGTCGGGACAACTGACGGCGGATTGTAGGTTTCAAGGATACCTTTAACGTTTCCTTGGCTCTTTTTGTAGTAATGAGTTGTACGCTCATGGTTACCACTAATGTGCTTAGCAAGCGTATGGATAGAATCTTCCATTGATTTAAAGCCGTTACCTTTGCATGAATTCCAACCCCATGGGTTCCATTCAGCCGAAAGCTTACCACCACAGGCAAATTTGCCTCCGGTTGATTCGCGCATAGCAAGAGCTGGGAGAAGACGCCAATCGATATCATACTTATCAGCTGCTTCCACAAAGACTTCACCGTAGCCGGCGACTGGAAGGTTCTTGCTCGAGAAGTACGCATCAATGAGCACTGCGCGGTAGTCAGGCACGGGTGGAGTGTTATCTTCCACGACGGCCGTACTGGTATTTGATTGAGAAGCAAAGTTCATCATGATCCCGCTTGGCAATGAAGCCGAAGGGAGGGAGAAGGCCAACATTGGGATGGCAATCAATGAATGAACGTACTTCGTATATTTTTTAGTCATAGTAGCGGTTATGCTCCGCGAAACTCCTTAGATTTTCTTCGATTTCGGTCTAGAAATGAAAAGACCTTTGTATATGAAGCGTTTTTAGCCCTATACAAAGGTACTCCACTATTGTAGCATATAGGTAAACAAAAGTCAATAGTTATACAATGATTTTCCCTAGAGTCAAATTTAAAATACCCTTATAATATAAGGGTATTTTTCTTGTCAACGATTGACTGAGAAATTCAAAAATTGCTTACTTTCTACGAGGTTTTGTATGATAATCGTGATATCGAGCTACGCTCCGTGACACTTCTTGTATTTCTTGCCAGAACCACATGGGCAAGGATCATTTCGGCCGATTTTCATGTCTTTATAAGGGTCAGGGGCGGAACCCGGGGCTTGGCCAGGGCCTGCTATATCACTAGAATTATTAGTAGACTTACTATTGTTGTTACCTCCGTTCTGGCTGGCACTGGCATTTTGGTTACTATTTGCAGTAGCTTGTACCCCGCCTTTGGCACCTTCATTTTTCTCTATGGTTCCAACAAGTGTGACAACATTATTATAGAACTGAGCTTCCATCTCTTTAAACAGCCGCAAACCTTCCTTCTTGTACTCAACAATAGGTTCACGTTGGCCATAGGCACGAAGATTCACAGACGAACGCATGTAATCCATGGTTTCAATGTGGTCTGTCCAAAGCGTGTCCGTAGTATAGAGAACAATACGTTTGAAAACTTCAGCGAACGCTGCCTCCCCTACTTTTTCTATTTTCTGTTCAAAAATATCCCAAACTTTTTGTTCATTGCCATGTATAGTTGTCGTTGTACCATTATCAAAAGTTTCGCGAGCATAAGCCATTATCTCCGCGTCATCTGCTACAAGCATCTTGCGTCGGCGAGAGTAAATCGATTCGCGCTGCGTATTGAGAACCATGTCGTAGTCGAGGGTATGTTTACGTGAATCAAAGTTAATACCTTCGATTTTAGCCTGGGCATTTTCGATGGCTTTTGAAACAAAACGATTAATAACAGGTTCATCCTCAGGAATACCGAATCGGCCCATCATATTTTTGAGCGTATCAGTGGCAAAGACGCGCATGAGATCGTCTTCAAATGACAGATAAAATTGTGTTTCGCCCGGATCACCCTGGCGACCGGAGCGGCCGCGCAGCTGATTATCGATACGACGAGCTTCATGACGTTCTGTTCCGATAACATGGAGACCTCCAATTTCAGTCACTTCTTTGTGAAGCGGTTCAACGTATGGCACACCGCCGAGAATAATGTCGACACCACGACCGGCCATGTTTGTCGCAATAGT
>JAYSVN010000023.1:0-50838 GCA_043718505.1 Minisyncoccota bacterium
GGTGGCGGTGGAGGCGGAAGAATTTGACCAAGTGTCGTACAGTTGAGAATCGTGCCGTAAGCAGTACCGCCCTGATTTTGAGCAACAGCCTGGAAATAATATGTCGTATTTGGGAATAGACCGCTAATTACAGAGCTGAAATTTCCTGAAGAATTAAATTGAGTCTGATTGCCGACTTGATTGCCAAGTGAGTTGATATTGGTACCGTACTGGAACCATGTTGTCGTAGATGAAGAACCGTTCGAGCTAAATGAGCCTGAAGCGGTAAAAGCATTTTGACTTGGGAAACAATTACCGGAAGTAGTAACAACACTTGGCGCATTAATTTGCTGAGTACCTGTCAGGAAAGACAGAATTGAACCACATGATTGCGATGTTGCAGTTGTATCAGCACATGCACGGAAATGATAGGTTGTATTTGGTGAAAGACTTGAGATAAAGGCAGTAAAATTACCAGACGAGCCGAACATTTGCTGTTGTGATGTCTGATTACCGAGGCTCTGTGTTGTACCCCATTCAAACCAAACAGTTGTTTGAGACTGGTTTGTCGCAAATGTACCGTTTAATGTTGCGCTTGTTTGAACAACATTTGTGGCTGGTTGTGTGCCGGCAGTAACATAAGCCTGTGGCTGAACAACATTGTATTCGTCATTGTCAGTCGGACCGAAACAACCTGGGTCACTTGGGTAGTCGGTAAATCCATCATTGTCATTATCCTGTTGATCGCTACACTGGTAAACAGTTGGAGGAGCATTGTATTCATCGTTATCAGTTGGACCAAAGCAGCCTGGATCACTTGGATAGTCAGTTCGACCATCGTGATCATTATCGTTGCCGTCACTGCACTGATAGACGGTAGGAGGGATAACAGTGTTGCCGATTTGGAAACGAGCAACAACTGAACCCTGGTGACAGAAAGTCTGAGTTATCGGACATGTACTGTCAGGTAAAATATTACCAATTGAAAGGCCGGCCGCACTAAAGAGTGCAGCTTCTTGAGCAGTATTTAAATATTGAGGAGAAGTTGTGTGTTCAGGGAAAAGCGCAGCTGAACCCGGAATGTAAGTAATAGTTTGAGGAGTACCCGGGATTGAGACAATAGCGTTGCCCATAACAGGACTGACGCCGGTTGCCCAAACGCCACCGACGAAAATCTTCTGATTTACGGCCGGATTATTTTGAGGAGCAATACGAAGACGTGTATCAGGTGCAATTTGGTTACCGGTGTTGTGGTAGTAGACAGTTACTGAAACAACTTCACCTGGTGCCATTGAAACACTTGGAGACCAGCAATTGAAACAGCCCGGATTTTGTGTGTAGTTTGAAACACGGGTTGTCTGGTAGTCATTCGGATTTATATTAAAAGTTACACTTGCGTTCGCCCGAGAAATTGCCACACCAAAGAATGCCGTTGCGGCAACCGTGAACACAAAAATTATTTTTAATATATTCTTCATTTGCATATGCTTCTCCTTTTATAAATAATAAACAGTAAATTTTAAACTTACTTTTAAAAATTCGAGTCTCCTCAAATTCTTGAAAATAAGGAGGTCTCTAATGCGAGACCTCCAATTTGTTATTACAGTAATTTAAATAGCGTTCTACCTGCGTCCGTTCATTGCTATGCCGCGTCCTCCGTTGCCTCTTGATTGATTCATATTCTGATTCATTTGAGGGCGCGGAGCTTGTGATTGTTGCATGCTTTGATTTTGGCGCTGCATGTTTTGCTGCGGAGCAACATTCTGACGAGCCGGAGCTTGTTGAGCAACTCTTTGAGTCTGCTGCGTCGGCTGAGTTTGCGACGGAGCCTGTGTCTGCGGTGTTGTATTCCGATTTTGAGAAGCATTGTAATTACTCTTCTGTTCCGGTTGATACGTTTGTCTCTGCTGAGACACATCCGATAACTGACTTCCGTTGCCATTTCCCCTGCCACCAGTAACTCTGTTCGCCTGATCTATATTATTTTGGTAATTAGATCTTTGGCCAACATTATTCTGTTGCTGGTTTGTCTGTACTTGTTGCTGATATCGCTCCAGGTTTTTATTAACACCATTCGAGCGACCTTGATTGTTCTGTTGAAAGTTATTTCTTTGAACATCATTTGCAACACGCTGATCGTTGTTACGAGCTGCGACATCTTGCTGAGGAAATGTGGAATTGCGGGCTGTAGTTTGGTTACTCTTTGGCGCAAAATCATTCTGCACCGAACCATTGCTACGGCTTCCCCTACCTCCGGTCACATTTCTAGCCTGTTCAACTTTAGCTGTTTCAGAACGAGTAACATCATTAAATGAAGTTTGATTCATTTTTGTGCTGCCTGTTCTTGTATCGCTTGCTCTAGTTCCTTGGAACTGAGTTTGATTTTGGCTGACAACATTACTTCTACCCTTACTTACTGCATTGTTTGTTACATCATTAAATTTTGATGCATCATTGAATGCAGGTGTAGTTGCAGTCGTTATGCTTGACCTCATTCCGCGACCGCCAGTTACATTTTGGGCGTCGTTGACCTTTGCATTATTAACCGTTGAGTTATTAGCTCCTACGTCGCTTAATCTTGCAAGGCTGGAATGAGTAGACGTTGATCCCGTGTTAGGGGTTGCCATTCCATTACGATTAATGGTGCCGCCGTCATCTGGATTCCATGGATCTGTTCCACCTGTTGTACCTCCGGTGTTTCCACCTGTACCTGTAGGAATACCCCCGTTTGTTGTTGCTGTACCTGTTGATGTTGTCCAGTCTCCGTTACTCGTACCTGCTGGTCCGTTTTGCGGATTTTGCGGTGAGCCGGTTGGCCAAGGATTTGGATTAGGATTTACCGGAGTAGTTCCAGTATGTGTCCAGTTCCAAGTTTGAGTAACAGGATTATAAACAAATGTACTGCGATCGCTGTAGTCGTTGTAGCTTCTATCACTATAGTCTCTATAACTTCTGTCGCTGTAATCGTTGTAACTATTGTCTATGTTGTAGATGTTGGTGATTTGGGCTTGTTGCCATGGTGACATACCTTGGTTTTGGCCACAATTGTTGTAGCCTCCGCCAAAATTATTGTAACCTCCACCAAAACCTCCTGAAGAATACCCGGCACCAAAGCCAACACTGGCACTAATACTGGCACTAAAACCACCGCCGAAAGTCGAAGTCGCATAAGGACCATAACCTGTTTGGTAAGGTCCACAATATGGTTGCGGTGGCGGACAATACGGTACTGGAGGTGGGCAATAAGGTGTTTGGAGAACTCCATAACCCTGATTTTGCCCTTGCGAATAGTAATTATTCGTCACGTACGTATCGCCTGCGTCGGCTCCGCCAGCTGTTGCTGTAGCAATTGCTGTAACGTCACCATTGTCGCCACCATCACTTTTAGATTCGCGATGTTGTGATTCCGGTGCGTCATAATCTGATCCTGCGCCACTACCTTCTGAAGAAAATGTTTCTTCTTCGGGTTTAGCGATGTCAGGCGGATTCAAGCATGTTGCGTAACAGATAATCATTGGCGGATAGTCTTTTTCCAGAGTTTCATCCAATTCATTTGGATCAACTCCGAAATAGTCTTCCCCTTCGACAGCTGCTCTTCCTTTTTTACCGTCCTGGGTTACTGCCGCAAACGTATTGTCTTTGGCAACTCCAAGCGGATATATCCACGGTGTAGCTTTGTACCGGTGAATAAAAGGAATTATGGATTCAAAATATTCTGCTGTGATAACAGTTCCAGGCGCCCATGATTGGGACTGGTAGGTTAACATTTCGTAATACTTTTCCTTGGCAGCATCATTAATTTTTTCATCAGCGTACATGCTGGTAAATTCTTCAGTGGTGTAATTTATCCTTTTTCCTGCATCGTCGTATTTATACGGCGCAACGGGGCTAAGGGCGTAACAATTTTGGAATGCAGAAATAGACACTGCTATTAGTACTGCAATGTAAATGAACTTTGTCTTCATCTTTTTTAGATTTAGTTATTTTGGTTCATGATACCACTTCCTGCTATAAAAGTCAAGCTCCACAAGGCTTTTACCTATTTTGCCCCTCTTTTCACCAAATTAGCCTTTATTTCCATGCTACAATTTCCCTATGCCCCAGTTCGATGAAGTAAAAGAAATGAAGAAGATTGACGACCTCAAAAAGAAGGAGGAGGAGGAGCTTATCCAAATGCTGGCCGAGCAAAAGTACCAAATCCCCTACGTTAATCTCAATAATATGCCTATTGAAAACGAGGCTGTCCGCGCTATTCCCGAAAATGAAGCCCGTGAGATAGAAGCCGCGCCTTTTAAAGTCCTGGGTAAAACCATTCATGTTGCTGTTCACTCTCCTGAGCGTTCTGAGATTCAGGAACTTCATAAAACACTTGAGGGTAAGGGTCTTAATCCTATTTTCTACATGGCTTCACGCGCTTCACTTGAAAAAGTCTGGGAGCGATATAAAGAAATTTCATACGCTGACCGTGTTAAGGCCGGCTCGCTTGATATTTCCGGTGATAAGCTTGTTGAGCTTGGTAAAGAGATTCACGTTATTGCTGATCTCACTAAAATGATTGAAAAAGTATCGGCTGATGATAAAACGCATAAAATCACTCACCTACTTGAAATTATTTTGGCTGGTGCGATATCAATGAACGCTTCTGATATTCATATTGAACCGGAAGAAGATCGTATTCGTTTGCGTTATCGTCTCGATGGTGTGCTTGAAGACGTTCTTTTTTTTAACTATGACGTTTATAAATATTTAAATTCTCGCATTAAGCTTCTCTCTGGCATGAAGCTTACTTTGGTCAAAAATCAGGACGGCCGATTCTCTATTTGGGTTGGTGAGTCTGAAATTTCGGTCCGTGTTTCAGCTATTCCGGGCACATATGGTGAATCAACTGTTATGCGTTTACTTAATCCGAAATCTATTCAGGTTGATCTCGAGGAAATGGGTATTGAGCCGAAACTTTTTAAAGTTATTGAAACTGAAATTAAAAAGCCGAACGGCCTCATCCTCATTACTGGTCCGACAGGTTCGGGTAAAACCACGACACTCTACGCTTTTTTGCGTAAAATTTATTCAGAAGAAATAAAAATTATTACTATTGAAGATCCGGTTGAATATCATCTCAAAGGTATCACCCAGACGCAAACAGATCATAAAAAAGGCTACACATTTTTGGAAGGTTTGCGAAGTGCTCTTCGTCAGGACCCGGACGTTATCATGGTTGGTGAAATTCGTGATCCGGAAACTGCCAAGATTGCCGTTGAATCGGCCCTCACCGGCCACTTGGTTTTTTCCACACTCCACACCAATAATGCCGCCGGTGTTATTCCTCGCCTGATTGACCTCGACGTCAATCCAAAAATTTTGGTTTCAGCGCTTACTCTTTCTATGGCACAGCGCCTCATTCGAAAACTCTGCCCGATTTGCAAAGAGAAGCGCCCACCAACACCTGACGAAGAAACACTCATACGAAAAATCCTCAATGACGCCGTCAGCGAAGGTAAAAATATTGAAGCCTATGGTGTCAAAGCTGACCAGAAAGTAGAGTTATTTGTGCCAAAAGGTTGCGATAAATGTAACCTCGGCTATAAAGGCCGCATTGGGGTTTTCGAGGCTATTTATACTGATGAAAATTTAGAAAAGCTTATTCCGAGCAATCCTTCTGAGCGCGATATTAAAAAAATCGGCCAAATGCAGGGCACGCTTGATATGAAAGAAGATGGGGTTGTTAAAGTTTTAAATGGTGTGACAAGTTTTGAGGAATTGCGAAGTGTGGTTGATTTGGATGAAGAATAAAAAACCCAAAGAAAAAGGCCTTGAATCTCTAAACAATCCTTATATCCCGGAGGATAAAAGTAAAAGATTTTTGAAGGATAGTCCCAGGAACACGGCCGAAGCCATGCACCAAGACGTCCTTCGCAAAACTCTATAGACGTTGATCCGATTGCTTAGAGATTCAAGACCTCTTCCAAGAATTAATTGGAGAAATCTGCTATTATTTCAATTGTAGTTCGGTGGCAAAAATTGAAAGACATACCTTGTGTGTATGTCTGTGGAAAAAATGTTAATTGTGTGGATAACCACAGTTATTTGCCGATCTGAACAGATTGTATCACAACTAAAATTTATGTCAAGAGATTCAAATACTGATAATCAAACTAATGAAGGGTTTAAAAAACCGGCTGATGACGGTTTTCTTGACGTTACTCTTCGCCCCGCGAAATGGGAAGAATACATCGGACAAGGTCACATCAAGGAAAATCTCCGCATTTTACTTGATGCCGCGCGTGAGCGTGGCCATACAGCTGAGCATATTCTCTTTTATGGTCCGCCGGGTCTTGGAAAAACCACACTCGCCCATCTCATTGCCAAAGAAACTGGTAGAAATATCCGTGTGACATCTGGTCCGGCAATTGAACGTGTCGGTGATCTGGCTTCTATTCTCACCAACCTTACACCTGGTGACATTTTATTTATCGATGAAATCCATCGCCTCAATAAATTAATTGAAGAGGTTCTCTACCCTGCCATGGAAGGCGGCACACTCGACATTATCATCGGCAAAGGTCCTTCGGCTCGTACAATTCAGCTTGAGCTTCCGCCTTTTACACTCATCGCCGCCACAACTCGTATTTCCCTCTTGTCTGCGCCACTTCGTTCACGTTTTTCCGGCGGCACGTTTCGTCTTGAATACTACACACCGGAAGAAATTGAGAAAATCATTGAACGTTCAGCGAAAATTTTGGAAATTGAGCTCAACAACGATGCCCGTAGTGAAATTGCCAAGAGAAGCCGCCGCACCCCTCGTACTGCCAACTACTTTCTTAAGCGTGTCCGTGACTATGCCCAAGTTCACAAAACCGATGCCGGTGGTGATGCTGCTAAGAAAGCTCTTGCGCTTCTTGGTGTTGATGAATATGGTCTTGGTCAAACAGACAGGCAGCTTTTAGAAGTTCTTATAGAAAAATTTAACGGCGGACCGGTTGGCGTCAAAACCCTTGCCGCAGCCACCAGTGAAGAAGAAGGTACTATTGAAGAAGTTATTGAACCATACTTATTACAAATTGGTTTCCTTGAGCGCACTCCGCGCGGCCGCACCGCCACCAAGCGCGCGTACGACCATCTCGGTTTTGAATATAAAGAAGAAAATAACGAGCCTAAGCAAGATACTCTTATATAAAGACACAAAAAAATAAAAACCCCTCGTGTTGAAGGGTTTATTTTTTAATAAAATATTATTTTTTTACAGATTGTATTGCCTTACTTTGTAGTACGTGGGCTTCTTTTATAGCATCAATAAGCATTCCATTATTTTTTGGATTCTCTCTACCACAAGAATGCCAATGCTGCGGATTATTAAAATAATTTTCAGCTCCCGTAGAGTTACCGGCTAAAAATAACATTCGACTCAATTGAAACTTAGTTACTTCTCCGCGCTCTGTTTTTACTCTGAATTCCATATAGTTAATAAGTTCTGAGTCTGACATAGGCACGTCGGGATGTACGGTCGTATAGTCATGATCTTTCGTAATAGTATCCATATCGCTTTTTTTAATTGTGGTTTTTTAGAGATTACCTTTTTTAAGGTAAATGTCAATAAAAGAGGTTTGCTCGGTATGGTCTTGACACCCCGTTTTACAGGTCTATAGTGAGTTTATGAAGCAATATACATATGTTTTCGCAGGTGTGTTCGCTCTCTTATTAATAATCACAGGTGTTAAGGTTGTACGGGCTGAACTACAGTCAATGTGTCCGGCAGATTGTCGCGTGTATGTATCAAGTAATGGTGATGTTTTATTGACACCATATACAACACAGTTGTCATTTAATGGTCAGACTTACTATAACCAGAACATGACTGAAAGTGCTCTCCAAAGTGTACTCAGGAAGCAGTGCAAGACTGGTTGTAAAGTTTATAAAGAAGAAAACGGTAATGCGGTTTTGTCTTATAAGAGTGGGCCTTATAATTCCTCTGTTGTGAATATAAACCAGTCAATGTGCCCAACAGACTGCGCAACGTATGTTTCTCAAAATGGCGCCATTATTTTGGTTGATCTTGTTCACAACCTGGCGCTCAATGGCCAAGTTTATAATCATGTAAACCTCGATAATGCAGGGATAGCAGCCGTTATCCGTAACGAATGCGCTTCTAGCTGTCAGGTTTATAGAGGAGTAGACAACCAAGTAATTACAGATTACACAGTGGAAATCGAAAGCTAATAGTATAAAATATCCAAATTAAATCCCCCGCTTTTAGTGCGGGGGTTTTAGTTTACGTTCGATAATACAATTACTATTTTATTTCTGCTTATTATTTTATTATTGTAAGCAGTCTGTCTGTCTATTTTTTTTATTTCAAAACCGAGGAGTACTCCATGTGTACATAATGATATCCCCCCAATGATAACCATTTGAATAACAATATTAATTACAATATTGAAGTAGGCACTGTCTAAGGAATGATCTTTTAATTGGTATCCTACCAAAGCACATAGTGAGAGACCAGATATCATAGAAATCCAGCCTGCCCAAAAGAAGAATTTTTTCATAGTGTTATTTTTCTATATTATATAACTATATTTTATAAATGTCAATTCTCTTCTTTAGTCGCCTGTTCTATACTTACCCCATGAAAATCATCGGTATTGATCCTGGTTTTGATAGAAATGGAGTGGCTGTCGTTGAACGAACTGGCGCGAAAGATATTCTTATATACTCATTTCTTATTCAAACGGATAGAAAAATGGAAATGTCAGAGCGTCTGGCTTCCCTCTTCACTCAATTTGAGCAAATTTTAAAAGATTATAAACCTGATCTCCTTATTATGGAGCAATTATTTTTGTCGAAGAATGCCAAGACGGTTATTGGTGTAGCTGAGGCACGCGGCGTGATTTTGGCGGCGGCCGGCAGAGCAAATATACCGACAAAGGAAATCGGCCCGCTTCAGGTAAAACAAGCCATCACCGGTTACGGCAAAGCTGAAAAATCGGCTGTGGCCATGATGGTGAGCAAGCTTATTGCACTTCCTGACCGCAAAATAATCGATGATGAGATCGATGCAATTGCTATTGCGCTGGCTGGTTGTGCTATATATGGCCGCGGGTTTTCCACAAAATAGCAGCTTGGCGCTTGCTAAAAAAAACACAATTTGATACAACTATTTCTGTCCACAATTTAAAAATAGTTCTGGGTAAAACCTTTTTGCGAAAATGTACAACGATGATGATAAAATATTCCCTCTCGTAGAGGAGGATGAGGCCACTGACTTTGATGGTGATGCTTTTCCGGGTCTCGAAGATGATCTTTTGGATGAAGACGAGGTTCTTGCTGTTGTTCCGGGTGAAGCCGAAGAGTCGGTTGAGATAGAATTAGAAGAAGGATTATAAAACGCCCCGTCGGGGCGTTTTATTCTACATACTTTTTACTTTTTTATATTTAATTTTATTTTTCTTTTAACTCTTCATTAGACAATTTTTATGAAACGGCGCTTGCCTATTTTATACGTTCCCGCTTCCGCCTCGGTGAACTGATCAGTGATTGTACTTTCGGTAGTAAGGTTATGAACGCCTCCTTGTTCAACAAGCCGGCGAAATTCACTTTTTGATTCAATAATTCCTGCGCGAACAAGTAAATCGCTTAGTTTTTCATTTTCACCTGATTCATTTTTTTCAGTAGTAATTTCTTCGATATCGGCCGGAATTTCTTTTTTCTGGAAAGTATTAATAAAAACTTCTTCGGCTGCACTGGCTGCGTCTTCGCTGTGATACATTTTTATAATTTCTCTGGCGAGGCACATTTTTGCGTCACGAGGATTGATTTCATTATTATTTATTTGTGTTTCAATCTCTTTGATTTCTTCTGTTGCCAAATCGGTGCAAAGCTCAAGGTATTCAACAATGACACTGTCAGGGATAGACATAACTTTGCCATACATATCTGTCGGTTCGTCCGTAATAGCAATGTAGTTATCAAGACTTTTAGACATTTTTTCTTTACCATCTAGTCCTGGGAGAATTTTGAAAACCAAAACTGATTGCTGGTCTTGCTGGCTAACTTTCATAATATTTCTTCCCATCAGCATGTTGAATGTTTGGTCTGTTCCGCCAACTTCCAGATCACAGGAACCATAAATTTTGGCTATTGCGGAAGAATCAATACCCTGCAAAACAGGATACATCATTTCATGCATGTATAATTCTCTGCCTTCTTTAATACGCTCCTGGAACATATCCCTTTCAATCAATTGGGCAAATGTAATTTTTCTTAAAATGGACAAGAAGTTAATTAAAGAAACAGATTCAATTCCCTGTTTGTTATCTTTCCTGGTAACGCTTAGTTGTTTCCTTGTACTTGTATACCTCTCTAATTTTTCACCAATATCCTGTCCGAAAATATCAAAAGGGGCTATGTACCAGTCAGAATTTGTAATCCAGTCAAATACTTTTGTATCGGTCGATAAAATTTTTCCAACCTGGTCTTTAAATGTTTCCATATTGTCCTCTATTTCTTTTATACTTATTTCCGGCCTGACTTTCGTTCTACCTGTCGGATCTCCAATTTGAGCAGTTAAATCTCCGATAAGAAAAATTACTTTGCATCCTAGATCTTGGAGCTGTCGTAGTTTCCTTAAAACAACAGCGTGTCCCAGGTGAATATCCGGACGCGTCGGATCAACTCCAAATTTAATAACAATTTTATCCGGATTATTGATTAATTTTTCTTTAAATTTTCCTTCCGGATCAATAAATTCACTCACACCGCGGGAGAGCAATTCATCTAAATCAGTCTTCATACTTTTTTCTTTCATTGGGTCAAATGTAACACAAAAAGCCCTGTTTCGTCATCTCTAACACAGCACTCCCGTGTTAGTATATACACTATGAAGAAGAAACATTTACTGCCACGATTGGCGCGAAATATTATTTTTTTTATCCTTGGTCTTGGCTTTCTGGTAGTCGGCTTTTTATTTATCTGGATAGGTACTGCCAAAATTCCTGATTTTCACTCAATTAATGACCGCAAAATTCTCAATTCAACTAAAATCTATGACCGTACCGGCGAAACCCTCCTCTACGACCTCCACCAGGATGTTAAGCGCACTGTTATTCCTTTTAATACCATGGGCGACAATATTAAGAATGCGACTATCGCTATTGAAGACAAAGATTTTTACACTCACCAGGGTATTCGTGTAAGTTCTATTATTCGGGCATTTTACGCCAATATCATCAAGGGCCAATCACAGGGTGGTTCAACAATTACTCAACAAGTTATAAAGAATTCATTACTCACTAAAGACAAGAGCTTAACCAGAAAATTTAAGGAATGGATTTTGTCGATCAAGATTGATCGAAGTTTGCCGAAGGATGAAATTTTGGCTATTTACCTCAATGAAAATCCGTACGGCGGTACAATCTATGGCATTCAGGAAGCTTCTCAGGCTTACTTCAAAAAAAATCCTTCTGACCTGACCGTCGCTGAAGCTGCTTATCTTGCCGCTATTCCTCAGGCACCAACAACATACTCACCATACGGTAAAAATAAAAACCGGCTTGATGCCCGCAAAAATCTTGTCCTCTCGCGCATGCACAATCTTGGATATTTAGATGATGAAGGATATGAGAAATCTAAAAATGAACCGGTTGCTTTTGTTCCACAAGAAGCTGTTGGCATCAAAGCTCCTCATTTTGTTTTTTATGTTCGTGATTACCTTTTAAATAAATATGGTGAAGACACGGTTTATACCGGCGGACTAAAAGTAATTACGACACTCGACTGGGATTTACAGCAAACCGGTGAAAAAGTTGTTAAAGAAAATGCCGAGAAAAGTGATAAAGCTTACAAGGCCGGAAATGCCGGTCTTGTGGCTATTGATCCAAAGACCGGACAGATTTTAACTATGGTCGGCAGTCGTGATTATTTTGGTAAACCACTTCCTGAAGGTTGTACTCCCGGTGTAGACTGTCGATTTGATCCAAATTTTAATGCTTCTACAGCACCAAGGCAACCTGGGTCTTCATTTAAACCATTTGCTTACGTGACCGCATTTGCAAAAGGTTTTCTCCCTGAAACTGTCATCTTTGATGTGCCGACTGAATTTTCAACTTCTTGTGCAAATAATAAAAGTTCTTGTTACAACCCCGACAACTTTGATAATTTATTTAAGGGGCCGATTTCTCTGCGGGCTGCCCTCGCTGAATCGCGCAACGTTCCTTCGGTTAAAACACTTTATTTGGCTGGTCTCGACGATACACTTAAACTTGCCAAAGATTCAGGTATTCGTTCTCTTGGTGAAGCAAAAACATATGGCCTCACTCTTGTTCTCGGGGGTGGTGAAGTTAAACTTGTTGATATAACAAGTGCATATGGTGTTTTTGCAAACCAGGGAATAAGAGTTCCGCCAACACCAGTTCTCACTATTACGGACAAAGACGGCAAAACAATTGAAGAATATAAAGCAGAAGAAACTATTGTTATTCCTAAAAATGCCACGCTTCAACTTTCAAGTGTTCTCTCTGATAACGCGGCCAGAACCCCGACATTCGGCGCCAATTCTCCCCTCCACTTCCCTGGACGTGATGTAGCCGCAAAAACTGGTACCACAAACGATAACCGCGATGCCTGGCTCGTTGGGTATACTCCATCTATCACTGTTGGTGTCTGGTCAGGAAATAATGATAATTCCAAAATGTTAAAGGGTGGCTCGGCTATTGCCGGACCAATTTGGCACGCCTTTATGGCCGAAGCATTAAAGACATTGCCTAATGAACAATTTGAGGAACCAGACCAGCCGGCAAATTACAATCAGATCAAACCAATTATCCGCGGTAAGTGGCAAGGTAATAGTAGCTACTTTATTGATACTATTTCCGGTGGTTCAGCCACAGAATTTACTCCGGAAGAAACCAAAAAAGAAGTTGTGGTTACTAATGTCCATAGCATTCTCTATTGGGTAGACAGAGACGACCCGCTTGGTCCACCACCCGCCAATCCGGAAGATGATCCTCAATTTCGTTTATGGGAATCCGGAGTTTTGGCTTGGGCAGCTAGTAATGGTGGTTCTATTCCTTACTCTTCCAGTACACCGCCAAATAATACTGATACTGTTCATACCGGACAAGGTGGTCCGACTATTCAGATTACAAGTCCAATGGGTGGCAGTGTATATAGTGCCAATAGTTCCGTACCTATAAATATTTCTGCTAGTGGTCCATATCCAATAACCAAAGTTGAATACTATGTAAACAATGTATATGTCGGAACATCTCAATTTGCTCCATTTGCACTTAGTTTTACTCCTTCGACAGTAAACGGAATTGATTCAACTAATCAGCTCAAAGCCGTAGCGACTGATAGTGTCTTTAATAAAAAAACAACAACGGTTCAATTTAGTGTTAGTGGTCTTTAATTTTATCTAATTTCTGTAACAGAAATTCCGGCGCCCTGTAAAAGGCGCTGTATTTCTTTTGATTTAAGTCTGATCTCTTGTTTTTTGGCGCCGCTTACTTTAATAGAAAGCACAGTATCACGGATAGAAATTGAATCTTTTTTTACGTCTTCTTTGAGAAATTTTTTGAGAATAATTGAAATAACTTCTTTTTCATCATACGATTTCATAATTCTTTTTCTTATTTCGTCTCCGTATGTTGAGAAAGGGTTCATATATTTTAATTAAATTTAAAATTTTTTTAAAATTTTATCTATTCATCGGCATCATGAGGTAAAGAAAGCCGCCTTCACCCACCCCGCGAACAACAATTGGTTTCATTTCGCTACATTCGATAGAAATACTGTCACTACCGATAACATTGAGGACTTCGGACAAATAACGGTAATTTACAAGCACTTCAATAGGATTACCCTTTAAAGCCCCTGTTAAAACTGTTTTTTGTTCGCCAACATCACTGTTTTTTGAAGATAAAGAAAACATTTTCTGGCTTGGATCAAGATTGAGAATAATTTGATTAAATTTTCCGGAAAAAACATTTGAAAGTCTGAGGGCCTGTACGAGGTCGCCCTTTAGCACCACAGCCTCGGTTGTGTGGTCTTTCGGGATAATCTGCCTGTAATCAGGGAAAATGCCGCTGACGAGCCGGCTGGTGACGTAAAAGCCACCTGAGGTGAAGGACACCTGGTGTTCTGAAACCGTAACTGTCATATCTTCTCCCCCGGCTTCAAAAGTTCTAACTATATCAACAACATTTTTAAGCGGAATTAAAATAGCCGGCATATCGATTGGGTTTTTCATTTTTATTTTCTTTTCAGCCAGGCGAAATGAATCTGTTGAAACAAAAACCATTTCACTTTCGTCTATGTAGACATATACAGCTGCAATCTCCGGTTTTATATCAGACACCGATCCGGCAAACATCACCGAACGAAAGCCGTCGAGTAGTTTTTCTGTCGGTATAGTAAAACTAATACCGGTTACGGTTGGTAGAGTTGGAAAATCATCATAAGAAACACATTTTATAAGGGCATTGCTGGTTTTTGATGTTAGGCGAATATTATCATTTTCAGTCGTGATAGCGGTTGAACCATTTGAGAGAGTATTTGCCAGAAAATTACTGAGAATTGCACCTGTTACAGCCACGATACCCTCCTCTTCAATCTTTGCCGGTATTTCAATTTCAATACCAAGGCTTAGGTTTGTAGCACGGACCTTGAGTGATTTACCGGAGGCAACCAAAAGAATAGATGAAAGAGCAGGGAGAGCGACATTCTTACCTGTTATTCGATCAGCAACATTGATAATATTTTTTAGGTTTTCGTTTATGCACTCCAGTTTCATAATTTATTGTATATAGAATCTATTATTACTATTATCGCTGTGGATATGTGGATTACTTTTTCAGCCTTTATTTTTCAGTATATTTTTTATGTTCGGTTTTTCACACTTGGGGATAACTTATTTTATTTTTCATGTAACTTTTATTTAAAAAAGTTATTCTTTTTCAGTTCACAGTTTATTTTTCACTTATCAGATTCTTTTTCAACACTTATCCACCGACTTCTACACAGATTTAAATAAAATTCTAATCTGTTCTACTTCATCAACCAGTGTCTGATCCACTTTTAAATCATTCCTAATCTTCAAATGAGAGTGAATAACAGTCGTATGGTCTTTACCCCCGAGCTTTTGACCGATGAGAGGATAGGAAACATTAAAGTCTTCACGCAGAACATACATAATCACCTGCCTGGCCTTCACAATTTCCTTCCGGCGGGTTTTTTCATAGACAGTAGCCTCTTCAAGATTATAAAAATCAGTAATAATTTTCACAATATCTTTTACTGAGACGTTTTTCTTTGGCTTTACACTATTTTTGATGAGATTTTTAATTTCATTAATAGAAAGTGGTTTCTGTTTGAGTTGGGTTTGAATGATTATTGTGTTCAGTACGCCCTCTAATTCGCGGATATTTCCCTGTATAGCGGTTGCGATGAAAGAAAGTACCTCATCGGTAATTTCTATACCCAGTTGACGGCTCTTGGCTTTCAAAATAGCAACACGAGATTCATAGTCAGGATCAATAATGTCGACAATCATGCCGGCCGCAAAGCGCGATTTGAGGCGATCTTCGAGACCAGGGATGAAATTAGGATGTTTATCAGAAGAAAAGATAATTTGTTTATTGTGATCGTAGAATGTATTAAAGAGATGGAAGAGCTCTTCCTGAGTCTTTTCCATTTTACCGATGAATTGAATGTCGTCGATCACAATACAGTCGTATTTTCGGTATTTCTCCTTAAATTGGAATGGATTTGATTTACTATTCCCTTGAAGTGAGTTGATATAGTCATTGGCAAATTTCTCGAGAGTAATATAGTGAACTTTTTTCTCCGGATACTTTTCTTTAATAGCATTTCCTGTTGCTTGAATGAGGTGAGTCTTTCCAAGACCAGTACTACCATAGATAAAAAATGGATTATAAAGGACACCGGGCTTATTTATAATTGCCTGACCTGCTGCATAGGCAAGTTCATTAAATGAACCGACGATAAATGTATCGAAAGTATAGCGTGGATTTAAATTATCTTCTTTGTTTATGTAGAGATCTTTAAGAGGTAGTTCCCTCGAAGGTAAAAGGTGAACCGGACTTTCATCTTTGGTGCGGTTGTGATCAAAACGAGTAATAGTATATTCAACACCACGAACATTCTCTGAATAATTCATGAGAACCTTTAAAATAAGCTTGTGATATTTAGTCACCAGCCATTCCTTCACAAATTCATTTGGTACACCAACAAAAATAGTTCCCGAGTCTTCTTTTGCAATATGAGTATTTTTAAACCATGTACTAAAGTTTGCTTTTGAAACATTGGTCTCAATCTCTTGTAAGCAGCTATTCCAAATTTCTCTAGTATCGAGCATGGCACCATTATAGGCTTATTGAAGACATGTGCAAACCTTGATTTTTTTATGAAGTAATGTGGATAACTTGTTGAAAAGTCCTGAAAATCCTTATTGTGTATGGCTCAAACGAATCCACACATATTTTCCAATAATTGGAAGCAAAAAAGTATAAACAAATTATGAAGTAATAATCAAATTTGTCTAAATATTGTCTAAATTGATTCAGTAGTGTATAGTGGGTCGCATATGTCACAAACATACAAGCCAAAGAAGCGAAAAAGAGCCACAACACACGGCTTTCTTGTTCGTGGCAAGTCTAAAAACGGTAAAAAAGTACTCATTCGCCGCCGCCGCAAGGGCCGAAAAGCGCTCACGGTCTCCAGCCACAAAAAATAGTATGTTGCCTAAGGGTAAAAGAATGAAAGGGCTGGAGATTGCTCTTATTTTTTCTCGTGCCAAAACAGCCCGCAGCTCCCTTTTTATCCTTAAATATGTAAAAAATCCTACAACTAAACCATCTTTCGCTATAGCGGCTGCCAAAAAAGTTTTTAAAACAGCAGTTGAGAGAAATAAAGTCCGTCGACGAATATATTCTGCTATTCGATCAGCTAAAATGGAAAATATTCCCTACTCAATCGTTATTATGCCAAACTATGAGGCAATACAAGCGCCGTATAAGAAGCTTGTCGAAGCAATTGAGACAATATGCAAAGACTTAAAATAATCTTGAATACTGTCACTATAGCCCTCATTAGGGGTTATCAGAAATTCCTGTCACCTGACCATAGTTTCCTGCGATACATATTTCAAAAAAGAATTTGTCGCTTTCATCCGACATGCTCAGAATATGCAATTGAGGCCATAGAAAAATATGGACTGTCAAAAGGTATTCCTATGGCAATGAAGCGTATTAGCCGCTGCCACCCATTTTCTCCAGGGGGGTATGATCCAGTCGAGTAGAATAATAATTAAAAACTAGAAGTAAAAATCGGCAAATTGTATGCCGATTTTGATTTTTCCTTTCTCTCCGCTACAATACGAGGATGTTTAAGACCCTTTGGAACGTCGTCCTCTATAATCCGCTCTACAACCTCCTCATCCTTCTCGTTGGGCTGTTTGGGGGAAATGCCGGGCTTGGTATTCTTGCTCTTACCCTCGTTGTAAAGGCAATTTTATTGCCATTTACAGCCAAAACGATCAAAAGCCAGATTGCCATGAAGGCCATCGAGCCGAAATTACAGAAAATTCGTGAAGAGCACTCTACAGACAAACAGCTTCAGACCAAGAAAACTTTTGAATTATATAAAGAGCACAAAGTAAATCCATTTACCGGCTGCCTACTTCTCCTGGTTCAGTTGCCGGTTATTATTGCTCTCTACCAGGTGGTGCTTGGTGGTTTCGATATCCGTCCCGAACTTCTCTATGGAGGTATCAACTTCCCTGAAAATATCAGCACAATGTTTCTCGGGCTTGATATTACAAAAAAGAGTTTAATCCTTGCTATTCTTGTCGCTGGCCTGCAATTCTTACAAGGCTGGCTCGCCGGAAAAAATATGGGACCAGTGGCCCCAACAACCGGTAAAAGTATGCAGGCTGATTTACAAAAGAGTATGCAAATGCAAATGAAATATTTCCTGCCTGTTATGGTTGGCTTCATTACCTATACGCTTCCGGCAGCCATCGGCCTCTATTGGGCCGCCAACATCCTGGTGACAATTGCCCAGGAATACTACCTTCGTAACCGATATAAAAAAATCTATGAGCGAAGCAATTAAAAAAATTATTGAAGAAGTTCTCAAGACCGGCAACTTATCCTATGAAGACATTACGCTCCATGTACCAGCGTCTGAAGAAATAGTTTGGTATCAGGTTCGAACTAGCGAGCCATATTCACTTATCGGCAACCACGGCGAAACACTTTCTGCCCTCAATCACTTAGTTAAAAAAATAGTCGATAAGAAAAAATCAGAAAATGATGCCGCCTTCGATTTCTTTATCGACGTTAACGATTTTCAGAAGAAAAAAGTTGATAATATTAAAACTATCGCTCACATGATGGCTGAGCGCGCCCGATTTTTCAAAAGCTCAGTTGAAGTTGATCCAATGTCACCATTTGAACGCAAAATAATGCATTCATATCTTTCAAAACACAATGATATAAAAACCGAATCTGAGGGAACGGGCCCGAAGAGACATATAGTGATTCGGTACGTAGAAAACAAAGAGCAAATATAAAAATCGCCATGGAATCAAATCCGATCGAAATAGAAAAAAGTTCCAATCCCTACGAAAATATTATTAAAAGTGAAAGTTTCCAGAAATGGTTTTCTGGAAGTGTGGTGGTTGATGAAAATAACGAACCCCTGGTTGTATATCACTCAAGCACAATTAAGAATTTTGACGGCATTGAACTCAAGCCAGACACCCAGACTGATAATTGGTCTTCTTATGGTATATATTTTTCTTCAGACAGGTCTGCTACCAGAGACTTCTTTAAGACAGATTATGAACAATCTACGGAGCGTTTTAAGAGACTAATGCGTGACCCGCTATTAAAGGAAAAAGACTCAATTATTAAAGATCGCAAAGAATACGTAAAGAAACACGAACCCATTGTTAAAACATTTAATTCCTTTTTAAGTATAAAAAAACCCCTAAAATTAAATAACCACCAAGAACTCATGGATCTCTATTATTCAGGTGCAACCAGAGAAAAACTTATGGAACACTATGATGGAATTATTGTGAAATTCGACCCTAATTTTACTGACCAATATATAATTTTCAATCCTGAACAGGCAATGATTCTGCCGTCTAATTTAGCTGAATAATTTTTTATTGATTAGAAGTTGTCTCAGGCCGCAGGTCCAAACTCCACAGCGAACCATCCTTTTTATTTAAGAAAACCAGAAATGTATTTAACGGATCAACTGTAAGATTCGTCGCATCTATTGAAGCACTTACATCTGAAGGATTGGCGATAACAACTGAAGAAAAAGTAGCCGTATCTATTTTATAAATCTGATCAGTAAAGCTCACAATTCCCTGGTACCAGGCGTCGGGATATTCGGCATTCGGCATATATGAAGGCACAGCACAGTAGAGAATAGTATTAGACTGCCACAGGCATTTTTCCGGCAATGTTGTTGCGCCAGGAAGTTGGAAGACGCCTTTTGAGCCCAAATTGTACAAACTCGTTGTTGTTGAACCGTTTCCTGCTCTTGATAAAAGAACTTGTTTGCCGTCGGGACTCATGAGCGTCGTTAAACCCAGGATACCGCCAAAGATTTTTTTCATGACCTTGCTTGATGTATCGATAGAGTAATAGTAACCGGGAACTTTGGCTGACGGTTTGGTTGTAAGCGTTACAAATTTCGCAGTCGGCCACTCAGTTGTCCAGTCTGAAAAAGCCAGAGAGAAAAGCTGATTCTTTTTTGTACCGTCAGGAAGAGAAATTGTACCGGCTGAACCATTCTCCCCTTTTGCAACACTAAATATTTTTTCACGGTCCGGAGAAAGAGCAATTGCGGTAATATCTTCCGGTAAATATGTGCCCCGAAGACTTGTATCCGGCGAACCGTCTTTTTTGGCAATAAGCGGGATATTACCGGCGAATGTTTGAATCGCATTACTCGTGTCAGCATAACGAAGCACGGCCGTTGTTCCGGATTTGCCGGTAAAAAATGACTCAACAATTTTTGGAATAGTAGTATTAGTTATTTTACTAATATCAATTTTATCTAAATAGGTTTCGTTGGTGTGACCAGTGGAACTTTCACTATAGCGAAGCATGGTCGCCGGTTCCATTTCTATTGGTACAGGTTTGCCATCTTTATCTTTTTTGTTTGGATCCTGTCCGGCCTTTGGTCGTGTGACATCAAAAGCGACAGCGCCTGAAATCGGTCCTTTGGCAACCATAACAAGCTTTGGTGGTTTACTTGGCTCAGGTATTTCGTCAGGCAGCACCTCGTCGTCGTTCTCATTGTCCGTTGTTCCATTTTGAGTATTATTGCCGCTATCATTAAATGGAAAAAGGTCCTGAAGAGAAAAACCACCACCTGTGTCAGTCGGCGTTTTTTTTGACGAAAAAAGCAGAAAATATGCCATAATCCCGGCGCCAAGGAGGAGAACAACCAATATGATGATGAAAATTTTTTTAAGCATGTTATTGAATGACCACTTTTGTTCCTGTCTTCATATATTTTGCCAGAACAATCAGATCATCATTATACATTCGAACACAACCGTTTGTGACAGCCAAACTATTCGAGGCCCGGCCGTGGAAACCAATTCCTCTGTCCGGCGTTGTACCAATATTTATAAATGCGGCACCCATATTGTATTTTCCACTGCGATCAAATATGGAATTGGTTTGATTTATTGAAAGTCGCTGATCAGTATTAATATATGTTGTACCTTTTGGTGTTTTACCGTCTCCACTTGTTGCTTGTGTAGCTTCAGCAATTCCATTTTTACCAAGACCTACTGATACTGTTGCTGAGTCAGTCAGAGTACCGTTACTAATTTTAAAAGTAGCTTTTTTGGATGTTGTATCAACAACTATTTCCTGAAGTGTATAACCAGAACCAAGTTTTTGTCCGATCTGGGCGACTCCCGCGCTCGGGGCTGGGGTAAGAAAACTACCATGCATAGTGTAGCCGGCATTAGGAGCAGTTTGCTCTTCTGTTTGACCAAACAGTGTTTCATCAGGAGTAAATTGAATATTTACTTTATCTACTCCAAAGGTAAAATTCAGTAATTTGGGATTTACTGTATTTAAAATCGCATAAGAGCCAAGAGCAATAATTAATCCGTACACAGCATTCTTAATTCTTGTTCTACCCTCTTCTTTGCCGCCAAGAGCATCAGTCGTCATATATTGAACACCGCCGAAGAAAATCATAATCACGGCCAGTACTCCGGCCAGACCGATCAGAATTTTATACATCATGCCGAAGTAATCATTGAGGTCTTTGTCGCGAATAACTGAAACTCCGCCGAGCGGTGCAAGAAGACAATAGCCGTCACGGCCGGCGGAACAAGTTGGTGTCGGGGTGGTACTTCCAACTCCAACAAAGTTAGCTTGAGTAGTAAAAGTAATTGCACCTGGAGTGTAAACGGTAGTAGGGTTGGCAGCGTCTACAATTTGGAAAGTATACGTTGTATTTGGCTGAAGGTTAGGAATAGTGTGAACAAAAGAACTATTCATAGGGGCAGTAAACGGTCCTTCAAATTGGTGAGGATACATACTAATTTCTCCGCCTTCCCAATATTCAATTTTAACCTGCTTGTCAGTCATAAAATTACTGGTTGTACCAGTAATATCAGTCGAAGTTGGAGACGTTTGACTAATGTCCGAAGCACTAACTGTTATTGTCGGTAGAAGAAGTTGTGCCTGAGCCGTCGCAGAAAATAAAACACCCATTACTAAACATGAAATTATTATTTTTTTGAATGTCTTTTTCATATTATTTTCCCAGCGTCACACTGACTGTCTGCTTAACCTCCTGAAAAAGCGTGATGATATTGGTAATATCGAGCGAAATAGTAGCCAGGCCGGCCTGGTTGTTACCGCGAATAGTGAGCTCATTTGGTTTTTCCGGCGGCGGGACATTGGTGCCGTTAATTTTCCATTTATATTCCATATTTTTTCCTGTCACACTACTTTTGTTTTTGGAAAAGTAAAACGGCTCAGCCCTAATAGTCATTTCTCCACTTGGAAGACTAAAGCCGGTGTTGAGTAATTTATTTAATTTAAGACCGAGCGCCGGATTATTTTCATAAAACATAATCTGAGGTTTTACATAATTGAGATTGAGCGTACCAACACTACCACTTCCCGACTGACTTGAAACGTTAACCGAAACAATGTCGCTTTGGTCGAGGTACGAATTTTTGACGATGTATGAATATTTACCGTAGCCGGAATTGGTCTGGTCAACGGTATATTTTTTCTTCCAGCTGTAGACTTTATTACCAGGAATAATTGAACCATTACTCTCAATAGGCAGAGCAACAACGTTTACTTTTGATTCCTGAGAAGCCATGGCCTTACCTTTATAAAAAGGAGAAACGTAGGAATCGGGCGCTTCCCAAAGGAGATCAACCTGAGAAGGCTGAATAGTAATTTTTTTATCAATTCTTGAACCCTCAGCGACAATAATGACAATATTTACTTCTGTTTTTGAACCAATATCGCCGGTTGTAAATGAAAATGTTGTCTTCCCTGTTCCAGAAATAGAATCTTTGCCGTTAATATTCCAGCTAATACTGGCTTTATTAATGTTGGTAGAATAACTCGAAAGAGTAATTCTGACATTTTGATTTGGACCAGGAACCTCAGGTGAAATTTCCACATCAATATCATTATCGCGAATTGCACCCGGATTTGTGAGAAAAGAAGCATCAAATTGGGCATGAGCAAAAATCGCTTTTCCGGCGAAAAAAACCAGGATAAAACTCAGAAAAACAAAGCTAATATTTTTTACTATGCGCATTAAAAGTATTATAGCAGCAAAGCAGAGTAGAAACAGGCATCTCCTGAGGAAAGATTTTAACCAATCTTCGGTGCAGGACCGCCTTTTTCTGCTTCCTCGAGGTCGTCTTTGGCCTTTTTAATAGCCAAAACCTGCGATGGATCGGATGTAATAATCTGATCTTCAGTATATGAAGCAATGATTTTAATAGCCACGTGCTTAAGGCCGGCAAAAAAGATGCCTTCCCCGACATTTGACTCAAGCAAGAGGTATTTTTCCTCATCTGTCAGATTAAAAGTCTTTTGGAGGAGGTCAATTGAGCTCGGCGACTGTTTAAGGAGAAGTTGAAGCGAAGAGTTAGTCACGATAGGCGCGCCATACGGAGAACGCATAAAGTCAGCAACATCTTGAGTAATTGTACAGAGACCGAGATAGTATTTGCGGCAACGCTTGGCAATAGAGTAAAGGAAACTAGCCGTATCCTCTGATTTCATCATCCACCAGGCCTCGTCAACAACAAGAAGGCGCTTCTTAATATCACGACGCACGGCATTCCAAATATAGTGAGTGACAATATACATAGCGACCGGCTTCAGGTCATCTTCCATATCGCGAACTGAAAAAACAATAAATTTTTTATTAATATCAATGTTCGTCGGCTGGTTAATAAAGTTTGCCCATGAACCTCGGGTAAATTTTGTCAGACGCTGAATAATTGATTCACTACCCTCCATTCCGGAAAGCACCATTTCAAAGTCAGAGAGAAGCGGCGGCTCAATTGAAGCAAAATCAGAATCAGGTGTAATATCTTTGATTGCATAGGTTTCAGTGATGGCTCGATCAATAACCGCGTCTTCTTCCGGCGTAAGCCCCCCAAGCATGATACGGAAAAGTCCGACAAGGTTAATAGTATTACTGCGCAAAACATCCGCCCCGGTTTCATCTTCGCGCGGAACCGGCAGATCAAATGGATTGATATGGTGTTCGGAAGAAAGTGAAATGTTGAAGAAGCGACCACCGACAGCTTCAGCCAAATATAAATATTCATGTTCCGGATCGATTACAATAACTTCCGTATCGAACATGAGCGTACGCAAAATTTCTAATTTTGTTGTATACGACTTACCGGAACCTGACTTGGCAAAAATAATTGAATTATAGTTTTCCAGAGAGAAACGATCGAAAATAACAAGTGAAGAGTTGTGACGATTAACGCCGTAGAGAATTCCTTTATTTGACGTCAGATCGAAGGAAACAAAAGGAAAAATCGAAGACAGGGGTTCAGAATTAAGCTTTTGGTGAACATTAAGAAGGTCATTTCCTATAGGTAAAACGCTCTTAAAACCGTCTTCCTGCATAAAGAGTGCCGGTTTAAAATAGACGAGGCGTGATTCAAGGATAGATTTAATTTCGTTTTCAGTTTTGAAAAGTTCATTTTCATTATCGGCATAAATAGTGAGGTAGAGGCCTATGTCAAAAATCTTTTCCTGAGCTTGTTGAAGATTATCACGCAAAGATTCAAGGTCTCGATAAGCAGTATCAAGCACCGGATCACGCACAAGGCCTTTGGCTTCACGGGAATTAATCTGACTTTGGACTTCAGCGACTTTTTTCTGGAATGTGCGCAGAATTTTAGTTGTTTCGATCGGATGAATAAAAATTGAAACATCAAAAATTTTATCCAGGTTAATAACCGGTGAAAACCAATTATCAGTGAGAAAGCGCGGATATGAAATAACAAAATAAGTACGGGCAATTTTTCCACCGAGGCTGATGGACTTAGGATCAACCTTAAGCGCAGGTGGCGCAATCATGTCCTGAAATTCCAAAGTTGCGGCCTGGAAAATTTCCTGTGGTAACGTTGGCAGCGCAGTGGCGCTTTCAGTTTTTTTCTTATTTAAAATGTTATCAAATATGCCCATATGTTTTTGTTTTACGATTGAGCGGCTGATGTCCCCTCTCCCGGATTAAAGACTCTATAGAAAAGTTCAACAATTTCCTCGCTGCCAAGTTGTGCAGTGCGGACGCCGACGCGGGAAAGTCCCTGGGAAATAACAGCGATACGCTGTTCAAGTTGGCTACGGGCTTCTTCAAACTGTGTCGTGTCAATTTCACCAACTGTGTCCTTCTTTTTAACAAAGCTACTAAAAAGGCCGCTTAGTCCCTTGCCTCCTCCAAGCGTAGTTGGCGTAAATGGCACAACAACGAAGAAGCTTTTTTCCATAATATTAGTCTGGTCTGAAAAAGCCCTGATAAATTCAATGTATTCTTTGGTCTGAATTTTAAGAAGAGGTTCGTTTTGATCTATTTCCCGGGCCTCAAGTGTGGCAAGGTATGGGCGCATATCACGGCGGCGGGAATGGATGACAATTTGAGTTGAAAATTCAAGTGTATTAAGAAAGTTTTGGAATTGAAGGAGAATGGCGACTTGTTCATCGGCGGATTTGAGCGACAGATTAACAGATGTAGCCAGCAGAATTGCCCTAAGGCCGCCATCTTTAAGAACCATGATGCCGTCGCGCACTTCACTAATTGAAATAAAGTTTTGAGTCGGTTTGCCGACAGGTGCCATACTAGACAATAATACCGCAGATTGGCTTATATGCCACTACTTTTTCCCTATTTTTTCTCGGCGTCGAGGACATCGAGGCTCCAGGAAATGTCTTTAAGCTTCGATTCTGACAATTTTGGCATAAAAGCTTCTGCTTGCGGGGTTTTCATGGTTTTCATATTACCTTTTGGCGGCGGTCCTTTATGCCAGACATAGAGTTTTGATCCTACTTGATAATGAAGCCAGGCCTGCATGACAATAATAAACGGACGGTTGTTGATTTTATAGAAAGCTAACATAAGAGCAAGCACTGCTGCCCCTATACCGAGAGGGACACCAATAAGCAAAGGCAATGTTTTGAATGATAAGTAAGCAATAAAAGCCCCGCCAAGCATGTAGATGAATTGCTTAAAGGTAAATGGCCCGAAAATCTTATCTTCAATATCAATGAATTGCGGTGTTCGAAACTGCATATCTATATTGTATACCAAAAGCACTGTTTCTTTTATGCTATCGGTTCTCGATACGGATCGCCTGAATCTTTTCTCGGCGGCTCAACCCTAATTGGTGTCTTGTCCTGGTACTTAGTTTTTTCCGGAGGATTTATTACAGCAGCAGACAACTTGGATTTAATTAAATTTGAGAATTGTCTCATTTCAGTTTTTGGCGGATGTTCAAGATCAGACAAGACCTCTTTTCGGCTTGGAGCTTCAGCGCTTCCGACATTTGCCTGGTCTTCGTTTATTAATACACCGGAATGAATAAGTGTTTGGCGCTCTGCACCGCTCATTGTCGAAGCCATAATTTCCTCAGTAATTGGCGGACGTTCAGCAGTTAGTTCGATGCCGGTTTTTTTGAGAATATTTTCCGGGGCCGCTTGTTGTGGAGAGGAAAATTGAGTTGGTATTGTGCTTATTATTGGAGTAGGTGCTGTTGTGGGCGGTGGCGTTAATACCGGTACAGGCTGTTCCCCTTTTTCTTCTGTCGTCAAAAAATCAATAAGTGCCTGGCGAACATTTTTTAATATATGTTCGTTAATATCATTTACAATTTCATCAATTTTTTCTCTCGGTATATGAAGTTCTTGCTTGAGGTTTTTTGGATATTCATCAGGGTGTACAAGCCCAACAAGAACCATAACTGTTTCCGTCTGGAGAATTCCCATTTCATCAACATGTAGCCCATGCTTTTTACCGATAGCCAAAATTTCTTCACCCCATTTTATGTTGTCGAGTGTTGTTTTAATATATGGCGGCAATTTACTGAGCCGCTCGTCGATTATTTTTTGAGTTTCGGTGTTCATATGATTTATTATGCGTTTTTTTATTTACGTTTATTTTATGGGCGAAACTGGCGGCTTTGGCGGCGGCAGCGGTGTTAGGCCGGTGGTATTTTGCGCAGGAGCCGGTGTAGGTTTGGTCGCAGGCGTAATTGAAGGTGTCGCTGAAGGAGTGGCTGGTTTAATAATAGGAGTAATTATCGGTGTAACTAGTGGAGTAACTATCGGTTCGGGTTTTTTGATTTCGATTTTTTTAACTTCAGGTATTGGTAATGGTTTTGGGGCTACGTTTGGTGTCGGGATTTTATTCGCGGCACGCATTTGAGCAATAATGCTTTCTTTATCCTGAGAAGTTTTAATAGTTGGAGCAGTATTTACAGGCCCAGTTTCAAGATGCCCCTTTTCAAGAGAAAGCGCCTTCATTTTTAATTTAATAGATTTTGATAAAGGGTTATCATCTTCCTCTTCAATCGCCAAGAAAGAAATAATTTGGCTGCGAATATTTTTGAAAACCTTCTCGTTCATAGAAAGTGCAATCATCTTAACTTTTTCCTGAGACAGACCAAGTCCATTGAAAAGTTCTTGCTCATATTCGTCCGGATGTAAAAGTCCTATTAACACAAGCATTGTTTCAATTTTAAGTTTTTCAACTTGGTCAGGATTGAGGCTGTAGTTTTTTGCTATCTGGGATATTGGTGTCTCCCATTCAATAGTTTTAATCAGGTCACGGATCCCTTTTGGAAGTTTCCTTAATTGAACTCTTATTATTTGGTCTGTTGTATTTTCATCCATATATTATTTTTCTTCCTTTTCTTCGTCTTTCTTTTCATTTTTCTTTTCTTCCTTTTTCTCATCTCCTCCCCCTTCTTCCTTTTCCAGATCCTTAAGAATATCCTTAATCTTATCAAGCGGCTTTTCTGATTTTATTTTCTCATTTGTTCTAATTGCGTTAGCTGCTGCTACAGCATTTTTCTCAGTATACTTATTGCCGACGCCAGCCTCTACTTGATCCGCGTAACTATTTCTTCTTGTCTTGTTTATTTCCTTTATGTCGTTGATATCCCTATTCTTTTCTGCCGCCTTTAGATTTTCCTTTTCTTTTTCTGTTATCTTCTTTTTAAGTTCAAGTTCTTTTTCAAGGGCCTCAATCTTATTTTTCTCGATTAACATTGCGATATCATCAGGCTTATATTTGCCACTCTCTTCCATCTCCTTAACTTTCTTCTGCTGCTCTGCTAATTTCTTACTAGACTCCTTCTGTTCTTCTGTGGCTTCCTTTGTTTTTTCTTCCTGAGCCTTAACTTTTACCTCTTCATCAGCAAACTTCTTTCCCCACGCCTTAGCCTGTGGAGAATCTTTATCAACCTCCAATAGTTTTGCTTTCTCAAGCTCGGCTTTCTTTGTTCTATCCTGCATTCCCTTTGCTCCACCTTTTGTTGTGAAGTAATCTTTTTCATATCCAGCAATATTTCCGGCAAAATTAGCTGCCTTAGCAAGGCCCTTATTCTTGAAGTCCATTCCGGTGTTCTTAGACGCCCAGTTACCAGCAACGGTATTGCGTGCATCGAACGTAGCATTTTTCATTGAATCAGCCAGTTGAACTCGTCTCATTGCTCCCTTATCGCCCTTTGCTGCTGCTTCACGGACTTTTTCACTTGCAATACTACCTGCCATTCTGCCAGCCAAATTTCTTCCTGCAATCGCTACACCACCGGTTGCAAGCCCAACCGCGGCTCCGCCGACAAAACTGCCAACCTTACCCATTGCAGCTCCAAAGTCCCCTGACATTGACTGAGCAGTTTCTTTGGTTTTAAGAAGAAGAATAGAAATAACGAGGAGTGGCAAAAGAACGCTCATAAACATACCGGTTGTCGTTGTTGATGAACCAAGTTGACCCAAGAAATTTGATTTAAGAAATGACAAAATGAGGAAAATCATAAGCATGGCAATTGCCGGCATAACAGCCATTTCCAAAAGACTCTTTATCCACGAATTAAAGTTCATGTATTTGGCCGCACCCTTACCTGCAATACTAGGCTGCACAGGAAGAGCAAGAGAAAGAAATGCCAGCGGTGCAAATATCATAGCCAGCCATATGCCGGCCACACGGGCAATAAAGAGCCAGGCCAGAGAAAAGAAAACAAAGGCAGCGACAAGATTAACGACAGCACCAACAAGAGAAAATAGGGCAAAGAAACTAGCATACTGTTCATCGGTCAGACCAACGTTCGTTGTTCCACCACTTGTTGAAATTGATGTTTGCGGTGTCAGGCCTTTGAAAAGTTTGAGTGGGTTAAATGTAGCCGCAAAACCGTATGAAATACTCTTATAGTTCGAAGAACTACTGGTAATTTGCTGCTGGTTCTGGGTATTTGTCACTGAAATTTGATTATAGAAAAAGCGCGAGGCGATATTACCGAAATCGACAATAACTTTGGTCATAAAAAGACTAAAGTTAATCGTCAGTGCCACCAAAATAACCATACCGATAAACCGGTCATTCTTTTTGCCGATAATAGTCGTTATGGCAATAAAAACTAAAATAAAGATAAAGAAAATATTAGCCAGATCACGCATCACTCTCCAGCCATCAGTCACAAAACTGTGTCCGGAAACCGGGTACGAGTTACTGTCTATTGAATAACCAATTCCCCAGTCCATAATTTCACCAGCGAGAGCCATAACAAAAGAAGTCGGCTTGAAAACAATAAAGTAAACAATCTGTCCGACGCAACCCATAACTTTTGATGAAGAGAAAATTCCACATTCAGGAAGCTCAGCATCACCATCAGTAACCGTATTACTACTGGTTTGTTGAACACCTTGCTGAATTAGGCTTGCACTTCCAGCAGGAAGGGTTCGAAAAGCAAAAAGTTTTGAACTGCCGACATCCGGAGACCCGTCTTCTTCGATTCTAATGCGAGCAACATATTCTGTATCAGGTGTTAGGCTGCTTGTCCTGAGGCTTTGGTTTATAACATTTGAGCGCATTGGGAGATTTCCTGCGGCATCCTTTGTTAGAAATATATAAATAAGAGCAATCCTTTGATTGATAGGGAAACAGGAATCTGAAACAAAACCATTAATACTACCTGGCGTACTTCCACTATCATCAAGACAAGCAGCCGATAAATCACTCTTTTTCGCATACTCCAACCAGGCTCCATTACCTGAAACTGGTTTTAGTTCTGATGGATTATACAAGGCTCGCCAAGAACCCAAAATACTATTTGCTTCGGAAGTTGTGGGAACGTTAATTTTACCGACGTTCAATGCATTTGCTGCTCCTACAAAACCATCAGTATATTCGAATTTTTTTAGAATCCTATTGTCTGCATCATCGCCCTTAGGTTCAGGGGCAGTATCAATCGGTTTAACTGTTATATTTAATTGTACTTCAGTGTCTGATACGCCACCCTGTCCTAATCGCAGATTAGTTGATTCTATAAAATGACCAGTGGCATTACTCGAGGAGTACCACTCATTCATACTATTACCGATGAGTTGTGCCTCTACTTTATGTGCAACTAAAAACCCCGCCAGTAAAAAAACGGTCAATAAAATGCCTTTTCGTATCGCATTGCCCTTCCGGTTCATTATTTAGATTTAAGTATACCCCTACCGTATCATTTTAAGAAGATTTATCTGGGGGTTTACTTATTAAACTAGTAAATAGTAAGGCTATTTTCCAATGTTGAATCGAGGTTGAATTTTACCGTGGGAGAGCCATTTCCTCCCTGTAGTGGAGAAGCACCCCACATATAGTCCCAGACAAAAATCCAGTCTGGGTGGTTAGCATTTGTATGGTCTCTATCACCGCTTATTTCTACATTAGGTAAGAAAGTCGCATTAGTCTGTGTTCTGAAAGGAGCGGGGCTAGGCCATCCATGGTCAAGATAGTCTTGGTTGCTTGCATGTAAACCGGCTGGGTACGCACGTCTGGAATATTGTGGGAAAGGAATAGCAGCGAGGTTGGCATTGCATTCACGGACCAAGCCGCTGTCTTTGTCAGCCATAGCGGTTGTTGTATCTTTGGCGACAGAAATTTCCGCTACAGCTCGGTCAATATCATCTCCTGTTTTGAGATTTGACACCAAGCTTGAGAAAATTCTGAGTTGTGTCGCGTAGTATCGGTCATAAATAATTTGTTGAGCGGCGGTAGGTGGCGTCACAGTGTTATTTATATTGTTATCTTGTTGTGAAGCAAGAACATCGCGGTAAATTTTCTCGATTCGCGGAATGATGGTCATAAATACATCAAGGTCTTCATTAATAGACTCCGCAGCACTATTAAAGACTGAGATTTTCCTGTATTCCTGCTTAAGCAATATATTCAAGATCTGAAGCTCATCGGGCGGGTTGGTACCATTGTAGATTTTTTTTATTTTTTCCTTGTAGCCATCATTTGTGCCGTCGACTGAACGAATCATTTGCATGACGCCATTATTAGCGTTCTGAGGTATTTTCAAGTCATGAGCTGTGTCGTGGTCTGTATCACCATCTGGTCTTGCACGGAAGCCAGTAAAGCTTTTCACAAATTCAAAACCAATTTCTCGACGATCATCATTTAGCTGTTCGGCTCCAAAGCTAGATATAAGACCACTTGGATCGAAACTCCCGATAGTATTCAATAATGATTCATTTTCTTTAGCTGCGTCGTACTTAGCATTCATACCAGCCAGTTTTTCCTGGGCTATCGAAACAGCTGTTTGTTCCCAGTCAGGCCTAGGTCCTGGCACGCAGTAATCAAGTTCATGTAACCATCTCTTTGTTTCAGCGAGTGCCTCACTCTCTTCCTCAATTAGTGCTTTGTATTCTTTGAGTACAACCAAGATACCTTGTCTATCAAATCCACCTTTTATACATTCAGGATCGTTTGCATATAGAGAAGGATTTCCAGAATTGATATTACATGCAGGATCAGGATCTACTGCACCCGGCCCGTTAGGTGCTATTGCTGTAATAAGGTCAAAATTCTTATTTTGGTTGTACCATTGATCCGCTGCTGCTGGGGTATTACTGCTTGAGCCGACAGCTATTGTATTTGTCGAACTATTGCTGCCGTAGCCGCCAAGAGTTGATACGTTCGATCCAGCCTGGTTATTGTCGCTACCAGATAGTGAAGCCACACCCTTTGAGAAGAATTGCTTAAGCAGGGCATCAAAAACAGCAGAAATGCTTTCGTTGATAGTATCAGCAAGTTCAAGTTGGCGTTGGGGTATACCAAGAGAAATATTCATCTGCTGGGAAATCGCAGTTCCAGGAGTTTGTGTCTGGAATCGTTTGCAGGTGTGCTTGCGAAGCCATTCTACGGCTGCGTCTTCAGCAGGACTAACATCGACTGGTCCGACTGTGTCTGGGTCTGATGTATTGTTGGCGCTGCCTATTATCGCCATAGCCTCAGCTCTTGTAAACGTTGTGTCGTCACTTTCCGGTTTATAATCATTTGGATCGATACATTTCTTGAGCGATAGAAATCCGCCTGATTCTTGTAACTCCTTGGTAACGTTATCAATCGGGCTTGCTTCTCTTTTGGCGCTATTTACAGTTGTACCAATTTTGTTCACACTTTTGATGTATGAATCAAACGGATTCGCATCCGTGATTTGTGTTACAGCCAAGTATCCGTCCCACCCCCCGCCATAAAGAAAGTCATCGGTAAAATTATTAAAACGCTCCTCATATGGCATATTCGGATTATTATCATTATTGAGCAAATTACCAGATGAGACTGAAGCATTATAATCAAGCTGGCCTTGAATTGATTTGACGATATTTTGAGCAGTCAAGCGGCCAAACGGAAAACGCTTTGGGTCAAAGGCGATTTTGGCGGTAAAGTCTGACACTTGCTCATTGGCAATACTGGTAAAAAATGATCCTCTGTCTTGGACAAATGTAGGTGAGCCTTGGAATCCGGAGTTAATCCATTCAAGTGAAGACCTGGTAATTTTGGCGAGAACTGCTTTCGCAGCAGTGTATGCAATAGCATTGAGACATTCAGCAACATTTTGCAGTTTTGCGTCTGCGACCGGTACGTCCTTTGCAGTTACTGTGTTGAGTAGGCCAGTCAGTGCGCTTGCGCCTTTATTGAGAATGCCGCTACAACCAAGTGCTGTCGATATAATACCGCCGCCATTGTCACTCATAAAATTCTGAGCCTGGGCTGTTTTTACAAATGTAAATACTGGCGATAGCGCAAGAGAAAGACCAGCGATAGCAAGGAGAATTTTTTTCCCGAAAAGTAACATGTTATCGTATTATACCATTAGCTTCAAAATAGCCCGCAAGTGAAGCGACGGCTGCCTCAAGTTTCGGTTCATGTTTTTCAAACTGGGCAACAGCAATAAGACCGACAATAGAATTATCGTTTATTTCAGTCATATTTTTGAAAATAAGACTCATATTGTAGCTTTCGTTCAGAAAAGCAATATGACTTGATCGAGCGCCTGGTGGCACTGCCATGGCAGCAAGTTCTTTGGCAAGCGTGCTGTAGGTTTTCGCAAACATTTGAAAATCGGCTGTTTTTGCCGGCTCCTCGCCAAAAGATAAAGCAATAACTTCTAGTTCTGTTCCCATGCCGCCCTTTTCCCCTGTGGTAATTGCGGCTTTTATTTTTGAATAGTACACACTCTTGGCTTCTTTGGTATCAGCCGATGTTTTAATGTCAGCAATCACATAGTGGTTTGGTAAATCAACGTTTTGGCCAATGTCACCACTGAATTTTTGAGCAAGGTTTTCTATATTAAATGTATTGAGTGTACCAGCCTGGTGAAGAGCAATAATGGTTGTTAGAAATTCCCGGGCAATTTTCTCAGTGTCGTTAAGATTTTCAACTGAAGCAGTACCTTCTCCTCCAGTAGAGTTACTAACCTCTGCTCGTTTCTTGGCAATATACTGCTTGTCCGGTTCATTGAATGTTGAAGGATTATTTGAATCTGTCCCCCAAAGCGCTTCTTCCCAGTCAGGCACACCATCGAAGTCCAAATCTCGCTCAATAATTTCCTTAGGGGTGGTGGTTTCAGTAACAATAAGCGGGTTTTTAATTGATGAATAGGTTTTTGTATACAGGAAAATAAAATAACCTAGGACAATAACCGCAAGACTAACACCTGCGATTTTGGTAAATTTTTTACTTGGTAAATAACGACGCAAAGAATCCATATTATTTCGATTTTCCGAATAATGTTACATTGTAGACGCTTCCAGGGACTCTGTATGGACCCATTTGGTAGTAGCAATTAGAAATGTTCGGCACAGTGTCATAAAGCCCGAGTACCCAATCCTTGGCTTTTGGTTGTGAGGTGCCGGCTTTATAGAAATAGTAACTTGCAGGTGCTTTACCAACAGATCTTTGGGTTACAGGCCCAGTTCCACCAGTGCATATAAAGTTTCCTTGAGGGCCAGTTATAAGAATTTGTCCACCAAATGGATTGGTAGTTACTGCGGCCAAAACTTTTTGTGTCTGTGTTGCGATACCTAAAGAAATAAACGACAGGCAGATGATAGAAAACACTGCATATTTCATTGCCATATTATAACCTACTTTTCCAGTTCTTCTACAAGCTTTAACCAGCCGTTCATGGTGATATCTTCGGCTCGGGTATTGATAGTCATACCCAATTGCTCAAAAACCTCTTTAATTTTGTCTTTTTTATATAAAATAGTCAGATTTCCGGCCAGCTTTTTCCTTTTATGAGCAAATCCGGCTCGGACAACGGCAAAAAAGGTTTTTTCGTCAATATTTTTCGCTGAATCAGGGGTTTTCCTTGTACCATCTTTATTTTGAAAGTGTTTTTTGGAAATATCCTCAATAACCAGGATGGCCGAATCGACTTTTGGTGGCGGATTAAAGGCACCGGCCGGGACCTTGGCCACTATTTTCGGCGTTCCATAGGCTTTTACGGCGATAGAGAGTAAACTTTCCTTTTTATTTCTGGCCACAATCCGCTCGGCAACTTCTTTTTGGATTAAAAGGACCATTGTGCTCGGCTGAGCGGTGCTTTCGAGAAAAAGACGGATAATAGCATTGGTTATGTAGTAGGGAATGTTGGCAATGACTTTATATTCGAGTTCTCGTTTATAAAATTCCATAACTGACGGATCAAAATCAAGAATATCGCCTTCAATGAGGTCGAGTCGGTTTTCAGTAATTGCTTTTGAGAATTTTTCCCGAAGCTGGGTAACAAGCATCCTGTCTTTTTCAATGGCGATTACTTTGCCGGCAAATATTAAAAGGCTTTCGGTAAGAATTCCCTTACCCGGACCGACTTCGATAATAATATCGTCTCCGGACGGGTCACCGGCATCAATGATTTTGCCAAGTACGCTTTTTGAAGTCAGAAAATGCTGACCGAGAGACTTTTTCGGCTGATGTTTTTGTTCTGTGTGCAAGTCAATTTTTTTAATTACACCTGCCCTTTTGTCTGTACGACCGGAATGTGGTCGTTTACTTTTTTTCATATTTATATTAATTTTTTGTTTATATAATTTATTCCGTAATTTTATAGATCAAAATAAATTGTCTTCTCCCTATAATTTGGTTCACTACCTCCGCCGCCATTGGTTTTCTCCAAAAGCTCTTCGGGAATGTCATATAAATATTCTGACGGACTGCGAACTTCTTTGTCTCCATATATTGTACGAAACATAACATGTGACAAGTACAATTTTTTCTTGGCACGAGTAACTGCTACATACATCAGTCGTCTCTCCTCTTCTTCGTCTTCTCGCGCCAGCCTCTGCCCGTCACGACGCAAAGGGAAAAGTCCGTCTTCGAGTCCGGCAATAAAAACCGTATCAAACTCTAGTCCTTTGGCAGCATGAATAGTCATGAGACGTACTCCTTCAGCTTTGTCGCGATCACTTTCATCCTGATCACTGGCCAGAGCTGCATCAGCCAGAAATTGTTCAATACCTTCTTCGGGAGAAAGATGATCATACTTGAGTGCAAGCGTCACCAATTCTTCAAGGTTCATGAGTCGTTCAACTTCATCTGCACTTCCCTCTTTGAGCATACGCTCAATACCGGATTTTGTAAGGGCGAACTTTACTGTTTCAGACGGAATATTTGTTTCGGCAAAAGTTCTGATGCTTGAGAGAATTCCATAGTATTCATTTATTTTTGCCATAGTTTTGGCAGGAATGTCAGCGTTAGCAAGATTTTCACCGGCCAGAAAAAGTTTTGTAAGAGTAACTTTGCCGATGCCACGCGCCGGAATATTAATACTGCGCTTCACGTCTTCTGCGCTTTTTGGGTTAAGTGCTGCACGCAAATATGCCAGCAAATCACGCACTTCTTTGCGTTCAAAAAATCTCACACCCAAAACTGTGTACGGCACATTAGCGGCAAGCATGGCTTCTTCGAGAATGCGCGACTGGAAGTTGGTGCGGTAAAGCACGGCGATGTCTTTGCCGCCTACGCCGGAAACTATTGCCTCGGCTGCTTTTTCAGCTACAAACATGCCTTCATGCCGCTCATCGTAGCCCTCAAATGTTGTGATTTTCTCCCCTCCGCCGGCGCGCGTAAAAAGATTTTTCTCTTTTCGATTTTCATTCTTACGAATGATTTCATTGGCGGCATCAAGTATATTTTTGGTTGAGCGGTAATTTTCTTCGAGTAAAACAATTTTGGATTCAGGATAATCAACTTCAAAACGCAAAATGTTTTCTATTTGCGCGCCGCGCCAGGTGTAAATAGTCTGATCGGCATCACCGACGATGCAAATATTTTTATGTGTAGCGGCAAGGAGATTGGCAAAACGGTATTGCACTTCATTTGTGTCCTGGTACTCATCGATGTGAATATATTGAAAACGCATTTGGTATTCCTGTAAAATGTCCGGTCGTTTTTCAAAAAGTACGATCGGAAAAAGGAGAAGATCGTCAAAGTCCATTGAGTTTTGTTTCTTGAGATCAATTTGATAAAAACCCCAAACCTGCGCTGCCAGTTTTTCCATCGGCGTACGAGCGTTCTGATGATATTCCTCTACCGTCCGACATTCATTTTTGGCGCGGGAAATTTTTTCCCGAATGCCGCGCGGATCATGATCCTTTGGCTCATAGCCAAGATCTTTCAAAATACTTTTTATAATAGAAAGACCGTCATCAGGATCGAGAATACTGAAGTGTCGGGTAAATCCAAGCACGGTTGCATGTTCGCGCATAATTGTTGCGCCGAGTGAATGGAAAGTTGCCATCACTGGCATTGCCGTATTCCCCGCAATCTCTGCTCTCACACGCTCGCGCATTTCTCTGGCAGCTTTATTTGTAAAAGTCACAGCCAAAATATTCGACGGCGCTGTGCCATGTTCAATAATATTTAAAATTCTATGGACAATTGTTTTGGTTTTACCCGCCCCTGCTCCGGCAATAATCAAAAGCGGCCCGTTTATTGTACTTGCCGCTTCTTTTTGCCTTTCATTTAAACCCTCCAAAACATCTCGCATGGAGACACTATACACTATCGATAGACATCATCGATAATCTGTTCTTTTTTCGGTTTAACTGGTTCCATATCGAAGTCTGAACCGCTATTTTCAGGTGTTGATTCAACTGGAGTATCGCCGTAACTGTCCTCCAGGAATTTTTCCAATGCCTTTCTAAATTGTCTGATGTTTACACCATTATTTTTCATGCTCTGCAAAGCCTCCTTAAGATAGATACCGGTCGGCTCACCTTCTCGCGGTTCAAGACCGGATACTTTATGAATTTGATCGACGATAGAAAGGTACTTTTTCATATTTTCTCCGGCGTCTTCGGCTGCTACCGCGTTTATGTCATCTTCGGCCAGGTGATGATCGAGCATATTTTGAATATTCCTATCGATAGTCTTATCTCCGGTAATAATATCTCTTTGGCCACCAAAAGTATCTTCAATAAGATTGTTGTATTGTCTATTAACAGCACCATCAAAAGCATGTGATCGTGGCAGGTCAAAACCTCCCGGCTGATTTATTCCACCCTCCCTTTGATACATACCATCGTAGGCATAGTGAGGATTTCCCGTAGCATTTGCTGTCTGGTAAGGACCGTCACCCGTATAAAATGTACCGGCAGTTGTCTCATATGGTCCGAAACCGGTTCGTCTTGGACGGAATGGTTCGTTTAAACTTTTGCCAACCTTGGCTTTTGGTGTGTGCTCTGCGTCACTATACCTCGCGGCATTTTGTGCTGTAAAATCTGTTTCTGGTTGTGCTTGCATCCACTTCCCATCCGCAGCATCTTTTTCGGCACTATTGGCCGCTTCTACTTGGGCCTTTGCTTCATCAAGACTGGGGTGATTAATGACAGGAACTTTTTGTCCATTTTTAATTATGTATTCATCTTTATTGCCTCCAGAGTTATGAGCGTCGTAGTCAAACATTTTTTCGCCGTAACGGTAACTCTGTTTCCCGTCCGAAGTTTCAAGAATGTGATACGAATTTTCTCCCACATGGTGATAATCAATATTTCCGGCACTATCAATAGAAAGTGTCGAGCCTTTCATTACCATTGCACTTTCATTAATTTCACCGGGTTTAAAAAATCCGAACTTCATGGCTAATTTTGTCGGGTCTCCGTTCATTATCTCTTTTACAGATGCAGGAATTTTATCAGGATCGATGCCTTTGTAATCAGTAATAAGTTTTGCTTTCAGTTGACGTATTGTATCGATAGAGCCTTTTGATGAAAATTCAACTGTTTGTGGTTTTACTATGTATTCAGAATGCGGAGCCTCCGGTATAGCACTCGGTTCATCCATTTGCACATACGTTGATTCAGCAACGTCCTGGTGAATACCTTCTATGCCGACACTGTCGGGTCCAGCATTAATTTCCGATGCAGCCTGTCCAGCAATCGCGTCGTGAGGAGAAATGTTAGTGTCATCTTTTCCAAAAAATTCACTAATATCTTTTCCGCCATGTAATTTCCCAACTCTCGGAATCCCAGCATCTGTCGGTACGTGACCTACAGCAGCAGCACCCGCTGCGGCATGCGATACACCCATGGAATCTTTAATTTCCCCAACTGAATTTTTAATCCAGTCCCAAGTTTCACCCATGATGCCGGATTCTTTCAAAGCTTCATAGCCATGACGGGCAGCATAACCTGCGCCACCAAAGAGTGCACCCAAAGCTGCATTTTTGGCGGCATGCTTAGAAATAAATTTCATGCGGGCTTTTTTCTCTGCCAAATCTTGTTTTCCGTAGCTCATATCCATGAGGGCGTTCATTCTTTGTTCATATCCCTTTTTTGCTTCAGGGTTACCTGCGGCGGCATAGGCCTCACTCTCTCGAATTTTACCCAAAAGCATCATTTGATTTGCTAATCTTTCACTCTTATTACCGAAACTGATTTTACCGGCCTTGGCCTTTTCGATAGTGTCTCTTACACGGTTATTGAGCATGGCTGTGAAGAGCTCCACTCCTTTGGTGTCTCCGGCAAGACTGGCCGCTTTTATTTTTTCAGAAATATCATTTACTTTTTCTAAATAACCTTTGCGACCGCCCTCTTCTTTGTTGTCGCGAAGTTCAGTCATTTTGACGTCCATGTGACTGTTGATGATAGAACCCAATTTGCTTTCATTTTCTTTTTTACCCAATTTATTTTCCGCACCACGTCTCATCGCGGCTTCATTTTCTCGGATCATTTTCCTGCCTTTGGCAACACCGCGGAAAGCGCCGATAATACCTGAAATAGCTCCGGCAGAAGCAAAGTTAATAACATCAAAATATTGCGTAGCTCCCCTTGCGCCCCAACCTGCGGCAGCGTAGTAACCACGATGCTCTTTTACAAAAACATCTTTCCCTGCCCGCATTACTGAATCAAGAACTTTTCCTTTACTGTCGCGATACAAATTATTGAGAACCATTTCATTGTCTGGATGAGCATTCATGACCCGATTGAGCTCAACTTTGTTATCGATATCACTCATTGTGCCAAAAAACTTGCCTGTATTCTCATAGTCATGCTTTTCAAAATATCCCATACACCTCATTTTTTCAGCATCGTACAATTCTTTGGCTGCTCTGGCAGCATTGCGTTGAGATTTTGTTGCGCTCTGGCTTTCCCATTCAGGCGGAATGTGTTGAAGCCTGGTAGCTGCCTGGTTGAAAGCCCGTTGAGCTTTAGCAACCTCGCGCGCAGTTTCCGGGAGTTCTCCTTTAACCATCATGTCTTTAAATTTTGAGGAATATTGAATTTCAATTTCACCTTTTTCATTTTCAACCATCGGTGTGTCCATAATTTGGACTCGGGCAATAAGAGCATCTATAGTACCTTTATGTCTTTCTAGCCCACCAGAGCGAAGATCATCAAAAGCACGCTTTTTTACACCGGCCATTTTGCTTTCAGAGAAAAACCGATTGAAGAATTTTCCTACCCGCCCTTTGGTTGCCAGTTCCTGGTTAAAACGGTCGCCCGCTATTTCATCTACGCTTTCAAGAGTTGTAGCAGTCAGGTTTTCGAGCACAAAACGCTTCTGACCAACCGAAAGCTTGGCGTAGTCAGGATTGGTCTCAAGTTTATTTATGTCTTTTTCGTCAAAACCAAAACGAACCCTGTAGTCTTCTCTCAGGTTCTCGCGACTAGTTTTTGCGGCGCCTTCAATGAGTACTGAATCAATTTTTGTAGTTTCGCCGGTCGTTATATCTTTGGCCCCGAAAACTGTCTCGCTTAGTGGACCTTTTATTTCATATGTTTTGGTTACACCGTTAATTTCAATAGTATAAGTTTCGCCTTCTGGTTTAAGTGGCGGCAGCTGGTTCTCTTTGCCGACTATATAGCCTTTTTCCAATTCTTCTTGTGTAGGCTTTTTCTGCTCGAAAGTTTGGTCAATATCCTTTTTCAAGTCTTCGGCCTTGGCTTCTTTGCTTTCAACAGGTTCGTGTTCAACAGGTTCAGGTTCTAGGGTTTTTTCTTTGCTTGGCGGGAGTATTTCTATCGTTTGCTCGTCTTGCAGATTGTCTTTTTCGAGCGCACCTTCCTCCATTTCTTCCGTCTCTATCTGGTCTTCTTTTACCATTTGGAATTTAACATCATAGGGACCACCATGTCTTTTTATGTTAGTCTCCACCCTATTTTTAAGGTTAGCAAAGTTTTTTTGAACGATATCCGCATCAGTTTGTTTTTGGGAAGGTTTTTCGACTAGCATAAGATCATTGTACAAGATTTTTACTCTTCCTTCTAAAAAAGCTGTTAATATTGCGCCAATTTTGTCGGTTTTTGTCAAAAAAATTAGACCACATGTTGGCCATTGACTCGGCTTGCGAGGCGCGCTACCCTTGTATTACGACTGTATTGACGTTGATTACGATTGTTTTAAAAGCCTTATATTATAAAGCTTTTCTCCCGAAATCCCGAAAGACCCTTATATTCCCTGCCTTGTATGCATTGAGCGCCCCCGGTCGGACTCTATGCGTCCTAATAGACAGGCAGCAAGCCATGGGAATAAAATCATTAGGCTTATAAAACCCTCCAATAAAATAGTGCCGGGCTCGTCAAAAAGCCCTTCATTTATAACCCGTTTTAAGAAATCGGCAGGAATTGTCCCCCTCGCCTTAATTCTTCTAGCTTCTACTTTTAGCGCCGGCCAAGCCGAAGCAGGAGTTTTTTCTCTATTCAGGACTGTCTCCGGTAAGACTTCAACTGAAAATTCACCAACTGTTCAGAAGATGAGAATTCTGGAAGCTATTTTTTCTCCGACTCTCAATGGTCAGGGCGGACCCGACATTATCATGGATGAATCAGCACTCATTTCAAACAACAGTCCTTTGATTGATGATTCCGCCTCTATATATGTGCCTGATGTACCAGTTGATTACCAGGGTGACTCCGCAATCAGGATATACGTAGTTAAAAGCGGTGACACTATTTCCACTATTGCCGGCAAGTTTGATGTTTCAGTAAATACTATCGTTTGGGCAAATAGCCTCGATCGAAGACAGGCCCTTAAAGTTGGCGACAAGCTGACTATTTTACCGGTTTCGGGTATTCAGTACACAGTTCGTAAAGGTGACACTGTTAGTGGTATTGCCAGTCGCTATGGCGCAGAGATATCAGATATTCGTGACTACAATGACAAGACTGACAGTACTTTAGTTGTTGGCGAGAAGATTATTATTCCAGGAGTTGAGCTTACTCCGGCAAAACCGCCGGTAGTAGCGAAGGCTGCAACGAATGCTGCGGCTAATACAGCAGATAAAAAAGTTATGCTAGCAGAACCCGTTGTAGAAAAAACAATAGCTCCAAAAGTAGTTATTGTCCCTGCACCAGTAGTTGTACCAAATGTTCCCCCAACTATTGTGCCAACAGTTGTGCCAATACAAGCCGAAATACATATAGATGCTGTTACGCCAATTGCTGAACCGGTCTTTGGTACTTTAGTTCGTCCTAAAACTAATAAAGGTGATAGCTCAAGCTTCATTCGTCCGCTTGCTGACGGTGTCGGCGTAATTTCTCAGTATATGCATGATAAGTGGGCAGTAGATATTGCTGCTCCGATCGGTACTCCTATTCATGCTGCCGCGGCTGGTACGGTTATTCTTGTTAAACCAACCGGCTATAATGGCGGTTACGGTAAATACGTTGCCATTGAGCACGATGGTGGTATCCAGACTCTTTATGCTCACATGTCTCAAACAAAAGTTGATGTTGGTGATGTTGTCACCCAAGGGCAGACTATCGGTCTCGTTGGTTCAACTGGTAAATCAACCGGTCCGCACGTTCACTATGAAGTTCGTGGCGCGCCGAATAACTGTCTGAAGAGTTGCGAGTAATACACTGTTCTAAATCCCGCGATTCCCGGGATTTTAATTAAATATCTTCGGCCGATACTGGAACGCCTCCAAAACGTGGCGTTCTTTTATTTCTTCTGACATGTCGAGATCGGCAATGGTACGCGAAAGACGCAGTACTCGATGGTATGCGCGAACTGAAAGCATTAATTTTTCGGCGCAGGTATTTAATAGGAGGCGAACAGGATCATTAAGTTCTGCGGCCCGAGCTAATTCTTTGCCGGTTAGTTCAGCATTTGTTTCTTTATGTATTCCGAGCGACCGTAATCGATGTTTTTGTCTTTCTCTCACGATTTTAATTTCCTGTCTGATTGTTTCTGACGAAACTAGTACTTCATTACCCGGCGCGTTATCTTGTTGGTGTAATTTGTCATACGGGATATGTTCAACGGGAAGCGTAATATCAATACGATCTAAAATTGGTCCGGAAATTTTCTTGCGATATCGGGTAATATCGTATGGCGCACAAACACATCGTTTGACCGAAGAACCTTCATAGCCGCACGGGCAGGGATTCATAGCAGCAATGAGAATAAAATCCGAGGGAAAAGTTTCGCTGCCTTTTGATCGTGAAAGAGTAACAGATCCTTCTTCCAAAGGTTCACGCAGTGTTTCAATTACTCGCCGGTCGAATTCGGCAAATTCATCAAGAAAAAGTATACCTTTGTGAGCGAGAGTTACTTCCCCCGGCCGCGGAAATGCACCACCGCCAATGATCGCCGTATATGAAGATGAATGGTGAGGTGACCTGATCGGCGGAAAACTAATCAGACTTTGCTTTAACCTTCCGGCGGCCGAGTGAATGCCTGTCACTGTCAGTGCGTCTTCGTGGGAAAGGAGCGGCAATATCCCGGCAAAAGCTTTGGCAAGCATTGTTTTTCCGGTTCCGGGCGGTCCGTACATGAGTGTGTTATGTCCGCCAGCCGCTGCCACAAGTAATCCACGTTTAGCATTTTCCTGGCCGCGTATATCGGCAAAATCGATGAAATTATTCCGGCCTTGGTTTTCATCAATAATATTCACATCATCTCTTTCATATGTCGGTAACCTATCCTCCTGTAGTGCCGTAACAATTTCCCTGAGATTTCTGCCACCAAAGACTTTTATGTTTTTAACGAGTGCTGCCTCAGCTGCATTTTCATACGGCACGATAATGCGCCCGAAACCCGAAAGCTTAGCTTCCATAGTAATAGGTAAAATTCCCCGCACAGGACGTAAACTCCCATCGAGTGAAAGTTCACCAACGAAAACTATGTCTTCTGTGGCTACCTTTAATTCCTCACTTGAGAGAAGTAGTGCAATAGCCATTGCTAAATCAAAAAACGAACCCTCTTTTTTTAAATCAGACGGCGAAAGAGAAAGAATAATTTTCTGATTTTGTGACTTAATATTTTCAAAACCGGAATTTTTGAGAGAGGCCGAAACTCGCTCACGTGATTCCTCAACAGCTTTCCCGGCTAGTCCGACAATGGTAAAAGAATGCAGACCTCTGGTACGATCAACTTCAACTCTGACAATACTGCCGCGCAGTCCCGTTATTTGTGCTCCGATAACTTTTGCAAATGCCATATTGGCATCGTACAAAAAGAAGATGAAATCCCTATTAATTTTTTCTAAAATAAAAATCCCGCAACATATGCGAGATTTTTTAATACTATTTTGTAAATAATTAGCCGTTCATGTGCGCTTTACATGTTTTGGCTGCCGGATTTGCTCCCATGCGATCAGCTTCTATATGCACACCGCAGACTTCACAAATACCAAAACCTTTGGTATCCATTTTCTGCAATGCCGAAATGATTTCATTGTAACGGATTTTGAGTGTCTTCAGCATATCACTTCGCTCTTCGTATGATTCAAACTTATCAGCCAAGTCATTTTCATCAGATGTCGGAAGTTGCTTCTCCGGAACTGCTTCCCAGTCACCGGTCTTGGCATCGACAATCATGCCGATTTCCTTAAGTTCATTGATTAAAATTACCTTTTCTTCCTCCAGTTTTGTTCTTAAGGCATCATTTTTCATATGGAATACTATAGCATACGGCGCCTGATTCCGAAATTAGACAGAGCCTTGCCCTGTCAGCCTAGCGGACGCTTTGCAAACGGCGCAGGATTTCCTTAAACGATTCAATTGAGTCAGTGATAATGATAGTGTTTTCATCAGCAAAGCCGTATATGAGCAATATAGTACCATCGTCTTTTTGGAGAACACGGGTATCTTTATTTTCAACCAGGAGATCTGTAAATTTACCGGTGAAAGAACTTTCGTCAGCCGGGAAATTAAATGGCAAGTATAAGTCGCTGAAAAGTTTTTTCTCCCAAATGAACATGTTGGCGAAAGCGATGCTGTGATCATTGGTTTTGAAAATAAGGAATGGATGACGAGCGGTAGCTTTTGTATATATGCCGAGCATAAAAGCGTTGGCGAGGGAACGTAAAAGCGGTGCCGGAATAGCAGATTTGATGCCGCCCATAAATTCACCGGTTACAATTGTACGTTTTATGCCAGCTGTTGAATCAGTGTAATAAATATTAACTACTTCCCCGTCTTTAGCTGAGACATTTTTAAGAGCAGTCCTGGTAAGATCAACAATTTTCCCGGCTTCCGCGCCGCCGACCTCAATACTTGTCGTGGCCTCAGCCTTGATAATAGATGGTGTACTTACCTCACCAGAAATAATATCGGGCGTGCGACTTTTCTTTACGATGAATGCCGCAGCAATACCACCAACTGCCAGGATAATAAAAATAATACCGAAAATAACATAGGCTCTGTTTTTCGGTGACTTCGGTGATTCTTCGTTTTCAACTTCATGTCGGCGTTTATCTTCAGCCATGGCCACTTTAATAACCGACATTTCATCTTTGCGTACAGCCTGAGCCAGATCAGTCGAAAAAGTCCGAAGCGGTGAGGCGGGATTATTGACGGTGCGGTTTTTAGGCGGCAAAGCGCTGCTGTCTTCTTTTTTTATATTCTTCGTATCGTCAGTCTCCATGACAAATAGTATACATTAAAATCCTCTCTGTACGCTTTCAATTTCTTGCGCCTGGAGAACGCCGGCAAAAAGTGTTTCAATTACTATGCGTCGTGAATTTTCCGGCATGTAATGCCACGGACCGTGCATTTTGCGGCCACCACCTTCCCAGTTTTTAAGCGCATTTCGTACAATTCCCTGATCGATCGTAACAAGCAGAATATCGTCTACGTCAGTTGCACGTCCTTTGGCTTTTTCAATTTGATCCATTTTGAATGCAGTTTTTGAAGCATTGATTGTAAACTGGATGCCAAAGTTTTTCTCTTCATATTCGTCGCCACTGGTACTGTCGTTCGTTTCAACGCCAACTCCCCTTTTCTTGGTATGAGTTGAAATAATGAAATCAATTTTTTCTTCAACATCCTGAAAAGCATTTGCCGGGCGAACCTCAAGGTGTAAATCCGGTCGATCAAGTGCAACCATTTCAGCGATTCCCTGCATCATGCGTTCAGCCACCACACCAAGTTGTTCCTGGCTTGTCTCACCTTCTTTTTCCTCTTTAGTATTCCTCTCTGCAATAGCTTCATAGGCTTTCGACTTAAACATATCCTCGCGGCGAGTTTTTTCAGCAAGTGCTGTCGCCAGTTTGCCGTTGAGATTTTCAGTCAGGATGTCGCGAACCTTGTATTCCGTGTATATGCGAACTAATTTCTTGCCCTCAAATGTTTTTGCCGTATTTTCCGGAATATTAATATGTTCATCAAAATGCCTGCTTGCCAGCATTTGCCCGAGTGTTACAGGCTCACCATCAATGAGAAAAGATTTCTTGTATTTATCATACACAACTTCTTTACCGCCAGACTGAAGTTCTTGTGCCAGCATCTTTTCTGTTTCAATAGCTTTTTCTTTTGCCTCAGCTATGCTTTGTTCGCCGAGTAATTCCGCATGTTCGGGATCGATAAAAGAATTAATTTCTTTATTGTGGTCAATAATAGAGGTGAATTCGGGCGGCGTTTCTACTGCTGGTAGCGGAAATTCGTGATTCATAGACTGAGTATAGCTAATTATTATTCATCGTAGTTGAGATCACCTCCGTTGTGATATTTAATGGCACAGAAACTGTGGGCGTACTGTCTTCACTCGTCGCCCAGCCTGTTCCGGTAATTTTTACCTGGAAAGTCCCGCTCTTATTACTAGCGAGTGCTATCGTAGCGTTGAGATTGAGTTGATTTTGGCTGTCGACATAAATCGTACTGGTGAGCCCCAGGCGCGTGCCCTCATTGATTAAGCTGATCGCCTGCGTACCGCTTATTAGACTGAAGGAAATATCATTTGGTGTAATATTGCTGCTGATAATTGAGTAATCAATCGTGCGTAAATAGTAACGAATAGTACTTGATGTTGCTGTAATACCAAGACAGCCGTCAAAGACATAATTACCGTTCGATTGACTCTGATTGCATTCTGAGTTGCCTGTATTTGATTGTACTTGCGGAGGTTCGAGATTTTGTTGTATACCTGTCACCTGGACACTTTTGGCGATTGTTGCGAGTAGTGAAGTCAGATGAAGAACAAGGCCATTGTTGCCTGGTACGCCCGGTCGATAGTAGAGCATGTAGTAACATTCATCAAGGTTTTTGGCATTCGGTTCGAGCGATGAATTATTGGGGCAGTAATTTTGTCCTGAAATAGTATGAGATTCATTGTAAGCATCGGCATCATAGGATACTGAACCATTTTTAATCCTGGCATTGCTGTCGTCATAGGCACGGAAAACAATTTTGGCAGCAACTGAAGGATTTTGAAGATACGAATTGTAGCCTCCGACATAATTCGGAATAGTAATTGCCGAAAGAGTGCTCAGGCTGTTGTTGATTTCGATTCTCGGCAGAATACCAGTTCCAGTCGGTGTCGCAGGAGGAGTTTCTGTCTGAGGGTTGCCTGCTTGCTGCGTAGATTGCTGCGGGCTATTTGTGGAATTGTTGGTGACGGTTGAGCCGGTAGTAGCTGAGTTGTTTGAATTGGTTGAGTTATTTGTACCAGAGGAATTTTTTGTAGTGGCAGAGCTATTTGTACCTGCCGGATCTTTGGTAATAGTATTGCCACCCGTGAGAGCGTAGCCAACTTTAACGACACCACCCGTGTTTTTATTAGCCGCCATATCAGCTAACAAGGCGTTTAATGTCGCTCTGGTTATCGGGCCAACAGTACCAGTCGGCGGAATACCGTTAGTTTTTTGGAAAGCTCTGACTGCCACTTTGGTTTTTGGACCGTACGTTTGCGAAATAGGTCCGGAATAATATTTTTGGCTTGCCAGAGTTTGGAGTAAAACTTTGACCATCGGTCCTTTTGAACCCAAAAAGAGCGGCGTAGTAAAAGTATCAGCAGCCAGTGTAGTAAGCGGCATTGCGACGAGCGTCATTGAGAGAAAAATTAAGATAACCGCAATTTTCTTCATGGCTTAAATATACAATAAAGGTAGTTAAGTGACTAGAAATTAAATATTTCTCAGCTTTCGCTAAGGCCGTGGGATACCCCAAAAGTAATTAAAGTATATTCTCACGAAAATTTATTGGCAAGTTTTCAGCTCTTCACCAAAAAGTATTTCTTAAACACTTTCTTCAGTTTCTCCGCCTTCCTTCTATTTTTTGAAATGACAAACTTGTTTCTGCCTCTTTTTTCAAATATCTTCTTTATTCTTTCTTTCGCGTTTTCGTCGAACTCTTTTGTTTCTTTGTAAAATTTATCTACTTCATCGGACGTTGTCGTATCCAACCAGACCTCAATTATGTAATCATCGAAAATATTCAAATAGTAATTGTTTTTGCCAAAGAGAAGCTGGTCATTCGCATAATATTGACTCAAATCATTATCAAATTCTTTGTGTATCCAGATATCGAGCGGATCTCTATTGCCACTGATGAGGAAAAGTTGCTTCCCTTTGTTTCTGACTTCGTCAAAGAGGTGACGCTCGCTTTCGTAACGAATGAGCATAAACCATTCATGCGGATTATAGAGGTAAGCCGGCTCACTTACTTTTGTAGCATCAGTAAGAATGCCGAAAGCATGGCCCCAGAACATATCGGTTTGGACCGGGTTTTTAAACGTGTACGAGATTCTGTCCCCGTCTTCCATTTGCAGGAAATCTTCACCTTGCATTTCATTGCCATAGTATCTTTCGGCAGTGGCAAAATATTCAGTCATTTTATTGATCCAAATATGGGAAAGCGAGACCTGCTTACTGCGCATGACGACCACCTCTTCCTTTTTAAGCTTGCGGAGAGCTTGGTATAAGGCTTGTTTAGTTGTGCCAGGTCGGTTGGCCTGGGTTTTCGCTAGAAGGTCAGCTGTACCCAAAGAACCTTTCTGAATGAAGCCAAGGATGTGTTCTTCAACTGTTTTTGGCTGGAATAGCACCCATTCAAAGTAGCATAGGATGGTCAAAAAGTAAACAATATAATTACTTTTATAATATAAAACCCTTATAATTAGACAAATAGTGAAATAGATGTCATAATATGCCTAAGAAATGATCTATACAACTTTAGTTCTTGTGGGTCTCAGCTGAACCCATAAAAACTAAAAATATGAAAAATACACTAATAATCGTTGCTGGCGCAGCTGGTGAAATAGGTACTCAATACTGCAAAGAAATTACAGAAAACGGTATCGAGTGCATTGGAGTAATCAGAAATAAGCCTCTTGAGCTTAGTTCTCCCCTATTAACCACAATAACTTGCCACCTTAATGATGAGAAATCAATCATCGATACATTCTCTAGTCTCGATTTCAGTAAGTATAAGAAAATAATTTACTTGCATACGATCGGTGTCGACAAGTTCGACCCACGCGGATATCCAAACATTAAGCCAATGGAAACTATCCCGGCCGAAATATATGATACCAACGTAAATTCATTCAAGTATTTACTCAGATACTGTGTCTCTCGAATTAACTTTATCAATCAGGGTAGAACAAAAAAAGATAAAGTTAAGTTCAAGATTGCCATAGTAGCTGGTGCTGCCGACAAGCATACACCATTCGTGATTGAATCATTCTGCGAAGCCAAATTTATTCTGAAGCAGTACATTCAATCATGCATTGGATTGTATCCAAGTTGGGTATCAGGACTCTCAATCAACATTAGTTCAACCATCACGAAGGCGGCACTCAGTGTGCGACCCAACGCCGATACAACCTACTGGTTGGAACCCAGAGAAGTTGTAGTTCAGTCGTTTGATCAATTAGTTTCTCAAACACGTCGTTATGCAGAAATTAATATTATCAAAAAGTCCCCAGACTTCTTTACGGGATACTATGACTGCAATAAAGCTCTGTACGAAAAGTGGAGTAAGGAGACAGGGATAAAGTAATTAAGTACAAAAAGGAAAAGGGCGAGCCTAATAGTAAAATTCGCCCACATTTTAGAGCTCATCAATGCCGGTGGTCTCTAAATGAAATTGTTCATTCACATAGATATATAAATTTTGTGGGTCTCGATCGAACCCATAAAAACTATATAAATGAAAACAAAAAAATCAGTACATGTCTTCTACAGAAGAGAATTTGAGCAAAGTAAAAAACTTTACTCGTCACCAAAAGAAACCGAGTATCTAATCAAAGATGCAAAAAGACTTCTGGGAAAATTACCCGCTGGAATTGTCTACGACGTAGGCACTGGTACAGGTATTGTCGGCTTAACGATTGCTCTCGAGACAAAGAGAAAAGTAATTGGAGTCGATATCGATAATTTCGCAGTTAAACTTTCAAATAAGAATGCCAGCCTGCATAAGGCGACAAAAGTTTTTTCGGCGATAAACTCAGATTACCTAAGTGCGCTCAGCGAAGCACCTGCTCTCATTGTTGCTTGTTTGCCGTGGGGATCTAATGAATATCTTCTCGAGTCAAACAAAAATAGAGATTTGGGGAGTATTCCTCATAAAATGCTTTTTCCCGCCAATGGTCCAATGGGAAGCTACAAGCAACTCATTAAGCAAATTGTTGCTAAAGGCTGGAGTACATCTCTCTTAATAGAAACCGGATGTATGCCAGAAAAGTTAGTTCGGCAAGAGATTCGAAAAGTCGCGAAGCATGCAAGGATTATATTTAAGCAACATTCAAAGTCGTATGCAACAGCTTTGATACAGTTTAAAGACCAACCGATTAATAAAAAAATGAAATGGAAAAACCTTGCGCCAAAACTTTGTAGGCAGAGAGTCCAAATCGAATGCAATATTGATCGACTTGTGGGTAGAGCTGAAATTAAAGACTACATGGTTAAGCTCTCGGAAGTTACCAGAATGCATGTTTTACAAGAACCATTTACCCATCCTGCGATTAAAAATAATCGTTTAGCTGGATACGGTGGTTGGATACATTGGGTTACTTCAGGTTGCTCAGTGTATTCATATAATAAGAAGTGGACCAAAAATGGTCACTACTTTCTTACCGTCG
>JAYSVN010000024.1:0-5551 GCA_043718505.1 Minisyncoccota bacterium
CTAAATAAAATATAAAACGTTGTATTCTTTCTCTCGTTCGTTGTAATACGTTTTATACACTTGATTAAACATAGCATCAACCAAGAATCACGCAAGCAGAGTTTTCCACAACTATTTTGCAAAATTATTAGCCATACAATTACTTATTATTTCTCTTCTTGTCAAATAATTTTTGCTTGACAATATGTACTGAAATCATAAACTCAAAGTATGAAGCAATTAATAAAAGTGGGTCTCTGTGCTGTAGCCTTTTTATTAGTAATGGGGGGTGGTTTTATCAGTAAGCCAGTAGCTGTAAATGCTGCGGCAGAAAATATGTCTTTGGAAGGAACCATAGACTTGGGTAGTGAAAGACCAAAGTTTATGTGCAAGGAGACAGTAACACGCCCAAATGGCAGCAGTTATTCCTCATCATATGGGTCAAGTACTAATAATTCTGGCTCATACTGTACATCAAATGGTACAAGTGTCAGAACTGCTTGCGCACTAAACGACGTTTACTAATCTTAAATTAATTCTTAACTAAAAACCACCAGACTTATCGGTGGTTTTTAGTTTATTGACTTTACATGTAAATCTTGTATATTAAGGAAAACCTACATAAACATATAAAAATGAAAAACCTAATAGTACTTCTTGTACTCCTGATCGCAGGTGTGGCCTACGGGCAACCCAAAACTCAAGCTGAGCTTGACCGCGATTTTGAGCAAAGAAATCCTTATACATTGTTATCAATGGAATTTGTGAATAAAGACACACTTACCGCTGATAGCTTCATGTATTTTACCCGGACAATCGATGTCTATACCCTATTGCCTGACTCAGCGATATTTCTGATGGTCTCAGCAACTGATGATTCAGCGGAGGCAGCCTTCATGCAGGATGTAAAAAATCCAGATAATTTTTCGAGAGTAAAGACAGCTAAGGAAAGCGAAAGGCTCTATGCCCTAAGAATTCCTTATCCGGTTCTATCTAGTAATTCTACGATAAAAGATATGCTGCTTGGCAGCGAACTTATATATCATGCTCGAAGAATTGTTGTGCATTTACCGCGGTATAATCAGTCCATGTTCCTTGTTCTTACAAGCAAGAATGGCTTGCGAGATTATATTTATGTACAAGAAAAAAATGATCCCGTAGTTTTTTCACAAATGCAAATGCCGATCAGCCGATATCCTTACAAAGTTACAACATTTGAATTGTTCTCTGAGGGTCCGGGCCAGGAAAGTTACAGAATTGTCTGCAATACCGCGGATACATACTTTAGCTATGAATACGATATCCCTACCCACGTATTAAAACCAGTCGGTAATTAAACAGAAGTGACATTGCAAAATCCCTACATCAGTAGGGATTTTTATTTGCCAAGTAAATAAAAACCCCTGCTAAGTGCAGGGGCAATAAAATCTATAGTATCGTTTCGGTCGTGATATCCTTCAGGCCATCAAGTACGTTGTTGCAAAGGGCTTCAACATCAACCAAGTGGCGATTACGCATGTTTTGTCTCAAGAAAACAGTGACGCGTGTGCTCTCATTGTGACCGTAGCGAATAAATTCATCGAGCAGTAGTGTTCTGCCAAAATGATCATTCTCATGCAGTGAAAGAAGGCCGTTGCGTTTTACATATCCTAGAGCATGCTCATTCCAGTAGTCAAAAAACTCTTTTGCTTTTTGATCATCGCCGAAAGCATCCTGGAACGGATGCTTTTCCGGAGCCGTGAGATAATCAAGCGCTTCGGCGGCGGCATCTTCCATTCGTCGTTTTTCCTTCATAATATGACGTTTGGCTTCCTGGAGCCACATCATCTTAAGAAGATGTTCCCGCTGCGTATACTTACTAGCTTTCATCGTTTCGAAACGCTCTTTATACTCCTCATTAAAAAAAGTAAATGAACGTGATTCAATTTTGCGAATAAGTACTCGTATGCTTTTTGCCATTCTGTAATTACCGCACAAAAGAGCGTAGGTATTGAGGAATAGCATGACAAAGAATTCTTTTATACTGTCGAGGAATTCCTCAACCAGAAATAGCATGAATCCAAAAAAGTTACTTTTTGTAGTACTCATTCTTATTTATTTTTTAATTTACACTACATTAGCACATTTTTTCCAAAAAGTCAATGACTTGTCGGAATGCTTTACCGCGATGCGAGACTGCATTTTCCTCTTCAGTTGTCATTTCAGCCCACACTTTTTCTTGTCCCTCCGGAACAAATAACGGACTGTACGGCATTTTTGGTTGCGGTGCTATTTTAGGCGCATCAAGTAATTTACCTGCTACTTTCCCGCTAAAAACATACTTCTCGCCTTTTGGCGACATGAGAACGACAACAGTTTCGAAAATTGCCGATCGATCAGACGCTCCGCCAAGTCGCTTGAGACAATGGTTCATGATTTCTAGAGTTGTAGCATCTTCTCCTGCCCAGCGTGCAGATTTGATACCTGGTTCTCCGTTGAGGGCATTAATGAAAATGCCAGTATCATCTGCCATCGCCCAGTGATTGCCTTCTGAATGTTCTCGAGCGTAGACTGCTTTTTTATGGGCATTTTCTTCAAGCGTAAAGCCGTCTTCAATTGCTTCGCCGTCAATTCCCGCTTCTCTCAGCGTCAGGACTTCTATGCCGGGACTGTCGAACATGGCTTTTATCTGGAGAGCCTTACTCGGATTTGTTGTTGAAAGGATAATTTTCATATTATTTTTTCTTTAATATATTCTAAATTGGAAATTAAGCAAGGTATAAAAAAACTGCCGACTTACGTCAGCAGTTATAAATTGCATTGGTATATTATTGTGTCCGGATCTTTTTCGCTTCTTCGAGTAGCTGTTTGTTAGAATATTTATCCCTTTTAATATTGGAAAATGAATCTTCAGGTTCACCACCGCCAGCCGGGCGAATTATTCTTACCCAATTGAAACGATCAGATAATCCTTGTTTATCATCAAATGGATTATCTCTGGTGTAATGAATAATTGAACAGTTTGGAACTCTTCCCCATTCATCATTGGTAAGCAGATACTCATTCATTTTTTGGAGTGACATTCTTTCCAAGATCATTCTATATGTTCTGATAACGTGACCATGGCAAACTATGGCAACATTTTTGCCATCACATTCCCTGGCCAGAGTATCGAGCACTACTTTGTCTCGTATACAGACATCAGCGAGACTTTCTCCTTGTGGAGGCCGAAATAAAAATGGCTGGGTATTGTAGAATTTTTGCTGATCAGCGTAGATAGTGTCTCTTTTTGACGGAGTTATGACATTGAACAATCCTCCGTCCCTTTCGCGCAAATTATGGTCGATCATCCAATTTGGATTTTCGAAACCCAGGTGTGCTGCAGTTTGCAAAGCTCGCACATTATTTGAGACAAGCATTCGATCGAAGGTGATGAACCCATTTTGTAGAAACCAGGCTCCTGCTTTTTGTGCTTACCTTACCCCGAGTTCAGTAAGTTCATACTGTGACTCATGCAATCCCAGAAATTCATCTGAGAAAAAAGATTCGTTTCCGCTTTCTTCGAATTGTTTCCTGACAAGATTTCCTTCTGACTGGCCATGTCGTACAAGGAATAAGTTTTTTGGCATTCCCATATTTTATTTTTTAGGTTTTGGCGAAATTGCCAAATGTTTTCTTTACCATATCATAATTTATTGACTTGTCAAAAATATGGTGCGGCGTCCGGAACAAATAAAAAACCCTGCATTACGCAGGGTTTAATCTCACAATTCGATCGGAAATTCTAGATAGTCACAAGGCCAGACGTGCATTTCGGTTGAGAGGTTCATTCTTTGACGAAACCCTCGCAAACAATCAACTAAGTGTACAAGTTGTACAGCATTGTAATGTTTGCTTTCTCTAATCTCAAGCACAAGCCTGCAATAATTCCAGTTAGTCGGATCGACTTCCTCTTTCACATACTCTAGTGAACATTCCGCATCGGCCACACAGTGATCAATGAGGTAGTTCGACCAGTCAATGACTAGTCTTTGGAGTACATGGTCTTTGTGTTGTAATAACACCGATGGTAATTTTGAAATAACAATCTGCATAGTCTTCTTTTATTTACGTTTTAGATAAATAAAAGACCCACTAACTAATCTTTTCTTCAGGTTATGTACCCGGGGAAAATTAGTCGGAAAAGCTGGGGCAAGTTATAGAGGTTTTAGCCAACCTTGTATCCATAACCCGTCGGTCGTCGCCGGTTACCTGTTATTCTCCTTGTTGTGACATTTGTCTTGCTGTACCCCTTGTAAAAGCAGTCAACTAAGTGTGTTTCTGGCTAAAGAAACGCGATTAATAGGTTCGGCTCAAGTGTAACATATTAAATAAAAATGTCAAGTATCTAGAAAAGATGAGTTATTATATTGTTGACAGAACACCCGATAATCAGTAATATAAAATCAAAGCCACTTTCGGCTATTACCTAAAAAAATGCATATGTTTCAAACTCTAACCCGCGGCAGCATCCCCGAAATTATCCGCAACGACAACAATCTGTACGAAGGCAACTTGAAGGAATACTTTAAGATAATCTTTCACCAGGCCCAAAACGTACTTTATCCGTATCACAACTTCCGCCACATGACGCATGTGACCTGGCAATGCAACCAGGCTTGCGAATTTTACGATAATGAATTTCAGCTTGAGAAATTGAATCGTATTGAAATGCGAATTTTACTCATCGCTGCTCTCTTCCATGATTTCAATCATTCCGGAATGATCGGAGATGACGATCTCAATATCGAACGTTCGATCCGAGGCCTACGGAAGTTCATTTTACCTGAGGACAAAGAGTATCTTCCTCAAATTATTACCTTGATTAAGGCTACTGAATATCCATACCCAAAAACAATGCCTTCAGAAAGCTTAAGTTTGTGTGGCAAGATCCTTCGAGATATAGATTTGGGTCAAGTGTTTAGCGTTGCCTGGATTCAGCAAGTTATCTTCGGACTGGCGGCAGAGTGGAATAAGAAGCCTATTGAAGTACTTGCAATTCAGGAACCGTTTCTCAGGAGTCTTAAGTTCAATACTGAATGGGCAAGACAATATTTTCCCCAAAGTGAAATCGAGGGCAAAATCGGAGAGGCACGCGAGCTTCTTCAATTACTCGAGACGGAATGCAAGTAATATATGTAATATGAAAGTAAAACTTGGGAGCAAATGCTCCCAAGTTTTTTATTTGCTTTTTTATTTGGCCTCCGCCAAGGCTTTCAGTTTTTCGATTGCTTTCGGCCACATGCCTTCGAACATTTCTTTCCATTCGCCGGGTGAATCCATTTCAACAGTGAGTTCGGTGCCGTCGTCGACATCTTTGAACGTGTAGTTTTCAAGTCCTTCCCCGCCGCCAAGTGTAGCCGGCCACGGTTTTTTCTCGCCATTTTTAATTTCGCCCAAGTGCTGAATCGAAATAAATTCGAGCGGTCGATTGGTTTTGATCTTGCTATACATGCCGGACATTGTACCGTCTTCATTCGGTCCCAAAAATGTCATCTCGCTACCTTCGCTCCAGTCCCCCTCAAAAAATGAGCCCGCATGGAATGGTTCAGTC
>JAYSVN010000025.1:0-18527 GCA_043718505.1 Minisyncoccota bacterium
TGACTCTCGTAAATCAAAACCAAATGAGCGTTTACTCACAATTGGAATTGACGGAGCTTTATGCCTTTTGCGCACTGAGCCGATAAACATTAACCAACACTTCTCAAGATCATTGATGAAGTCAGTCGGTGTTTTGAAGAGTTTTGCCAAACGCCCTGGTTCGAGATGTAACTCTTTCTCCAAAGTGTTGTTGGCGTAGTGGAGCAGAAACCATTCTGGTCCAAGACGAAACTCAACGAAAGCTCTAACCATTTGATCGTGGTAACCGTATGTTTCGGTATTACCGTAATCAAAAGGATCAGCTTGTCCGGGTTTAAGTTCAGCCGAAGGAGCGATTGTAAAGCACTCTTCCGGAATAACTTGTCGTTCGTAGATAACGTCGTTTAGGTAACGGCCGATTTGATAAACTTCACGCTTGAGTAAATCACCAAGCGGAGCCATAAAACCAGCGATGTCGCCATACTCTGTTCCGTATCCGAATGCAGCTTCGATTTTATTGGTATTGGAGATAAAAACTCCGCCAACATTTTGGGCATTTGCAGCCAGGATTTCCATCCGAACACGCGCCTGCACATTTTCGTAGCTGATCGAACCTTTTTCTGTTCGAGTCGACTTACATATTTCATCAACGATTCCCTGAATCGGACAACTTTCGTAGCTAATATTCAGATTCTCACAAAGTTTTTTTGCAATGTTCTGAGTTTTGCTTGAATTATTCGAGGTCGGCATATTTATACCGAAGACATTTTCTTTTCCCAGAATATAGACAAGTAATGCTGTTGTTACAGCAGAATCAATTCCACCACTGACACCCATCACGACTCGCCTCATACTTGGAGGCAGAGAACGAAAGGTATACGTAATTGCACAGAGAAGCGCAAGATACAGTTCTTTCGTATCCTGCATTTTTTGATCGACAGTTCCTGCGGTCCTAGGTTTGATTTTTGAAAATTCAAAATCAAAGGTGCCACTTTTATACGGTTCAACCTCGAAGATGATTTCACCTTGTCTGTGATATACCGTTGAACTGCCGTCAAAAACGATGATGTTCTTACTGTTGTTTTGAACACCAGTATTGTTTACATAAACCATGGGAACGTCTGAATAGAAGAGAAGTTCCTTCACGACTCGATGACGTTTATTATTTTTCTGCCAGCTCCATGGTGAAGCTGAAAGATTAAAAATAATATCTGCACCTTTTCTTGCAAGTATGTCTGTGGGATTAATGGGGTAATCTTCATGCCACATATCTTCACACAGAATGACGCCGAATTTAGCCTTTAACCCTTTTACAGAAATTTCAGATGGATTCAATAAATATTCCATCGAACCTTCCATCGAACCATTGTTTGTAATCATTTTGCGATTTGAATAGAAGTGGCGGTCATCGTCAAACATTCGGTAATTGGGTTGGAGCGTTTTATGCACCTCGTCAATTACTTTGCCATTTTGGGCAATAATCGCGGCATTATACTTTGCTATCCTGCCGTCTTCACCTTTTCGATCGGCATTGTTGGTAAGCGTTCCGAAGATAAGGATAATTTGTGAATTGGCACATGCTTCGACAATTTGTTTATTGCAGATTTCCACGTCTTTGACGAAAGAATCATTTTCAAACAAATCCCCGATCATGTAACCAGTCACACACATTTCCGGAAAAACGATAACGTCAGCCTTGCGACCAATCGCCTCTTTTATTTCCTTAATCATGTACTTCGCGTTGAGGTCAGGCCTTCCCGGCACAACCATCATCTGCGAAATGGCAATCTTTAATTCTTTGAGAATGTCCATTTTTTAGTTTTTGTTCTAGTGTTTTTGTTTGAATTGTTTAGAGATCTGCAATTAATGGTGCAAGTGAGATTACTTCAACGAAACGGCCTTCTTCAAGATCATCATCGATAAAGCCACTTTTTTCCATTAGGTCGATAGTTTCCGGACATGAATCAGTTGTAATGATTGGCATGTCGGGATTAAGTTTTTCCCAGCTTTTATTTGGGAAAACAGCATGGGTCGCGAAGGTACTAGCACTTCTGGCACCTGCAGCCATCAGGGTTTTCCAACACTCCTCCATCGTTCCTCCTGACATAAAGAGGTCATCGACGATCATAATGTTCTTACCGTTTGGATTGCCTTCCTTGATGGTAATCTTACGCTTGTCTCCATCTCTTACTTTCAAACAAATGATTTGATCATAGTTTGAAAATAAATGATGGAATCTTTTGAAAGCGCCATCATCAGGAAAACAAATAGCCGGATTTATCCTATCTCTCATTCTTCTTTCAATGAGACTCATTGCACTCAGCAAACGAACTCTCACCTGATCGGAAAAAAAGAATTGTTCTTGCATCGAATGGATGTCAAAAATAACTATTTGAGCCGGACCGTGATTGGTTAGTGGAATAGCCGAAAGCATACGCGCCATCGACTTTGCAGTTACTATTTGTCCGAAAACATCAACTCTGTCCATGGTGCCTGTCGAAAAATACGGCAGGATAACTTTGAGAGAGCGGATATTGAACGAAGGCAATGCATACAGCACACAGAGTTCAGCGATCATTTCCTCGTCTTTCATAAATGAAGCCAAGAAAATAACATCTTTGTCTGCGAGGTCACGGGCATTTTCAATAAATAATTTTGGTTTACCATCAGGGAATTTTTCCCATTTGATTGAACCAAGTGATATATCCGAAGTGCTTCGAATAACCTCATCAGCGAGCTTTTTCATCGCCGGGCAGTGTAAAAGAATTTTCTTCTTCATGGTTTATGTTTTTATATTTATGTTTTCAATGTTCTTGCTTTGAAGAGACTCCTACTTTTCAGTAAGAATCTCTAAGAAAGGGAGAATGGTTTTTGCCATTCTCCGAAATTACTTTGTTTTTCAATTACTTTCTCAATTTACTAAGTTAAAGGTTTTTGTGCCGGCGCAGCGAAGAAAATATCTGCGTGGTGCTTAAGCCCAAATGAATCTGGGGTCAGCTTTCCGATTTCCTCAACATAAATATGAGAAGCATCATCACCTGCTACAAACCAGCTTGCCAATTCTTCTTTCGAAAGTTTCTTATCAAAATTGATCTTGAGAGTATAAGCTGTAGTTTCATACACTCTTTTCATACCGAGTGGACGGAATTCTTCTGATTCAGAAGTTGGAAATGTTCCAATTGGATGAAGTTGACCCACCTTTGAGATACCAGGTTTTGCTTTGAACGCAATCGCCACATTAATATAACCTTGAAGCATATGATGTCTCCCTTCGCCAGTAATCTTCAAAATGATTCCGGCTTCTTCTTCAGCTTCTTCGATGACAGTTTGAACAGGAGTATCCAGCTCAAAACCTCTTACATTCCTGAAACCTCCGACAAGAGCAGCTTTGTCCTTGCCAGGATCATTTTTTCTTTTGATACCGACAAAAAATTCTGCTCCAATTGTGTCCCTGACGAAGATGACTAGATCAGCGGCAATCCCCGGCTTTAAAAAGCTGAGACGACCGATGTAATCAAGTAGATAGAGCCAATGCCCTCCCATCTCAATTTCAGAAATTACCATCTTGTCACCAAACGGACCAAATTTACTCCAAAGGTTATATACACCTTTAAATAATGATATTAGGTGAGGATCGGATAGTTGTACATTCGATCCAACTTTAATCATTGATAGCGAAGGCTTAAATACTGTGTCGATCTCAACAAGCGGGGCTTCTGTGGCCCACTTTCCTGGATCAATACCAAGTACTCCATTCTTGCCAAAAAGGCTTCTTTTAGTGATTTTATCCATAGTTAATAAGGTTTAAATGTACGTATGATTAGCATATATAATAGTATATTTTTGGTGAATTGTCAAATATCCTTCAAGTGATACTCTATCTTGTATGATCAATCTTACCTGCCCCATCTACCATACCCACAGCATACGATAAGAGCTTGTATTTAACCCTCAATTCTTTAACTGTCTCGTCCGGAATTTTCATTTCAGTCTGCATGGATCGTATACATAAATCTATTTTCCCTAGATCAGCTTTGGCGGCACTTCGAATTTTATATGCTTCGATTGATTCCGGTAGCATTAACGCAAACATTGATTCTTTATATTCTTCGGTTGCAGCTTCGCCTTTTTTCATGAGTGCATGCAAATTTGGCTCAAGTTCAGTAATGGCGTGAAGTAGTTCAAGGTGGTGTGTAGCTTCAAAATCTTTCATCATTTGCTCGACTTTTATAGTCTCAGCTTGACCTTCTCTTTGTAGGTCTGGTTCTTTTTTGGCAAAATCTTCCATTCGGCTGGAGGCTTCGGCAATTTCTGCGGCAGTAAGGGGTGTCAGCGTCCGCTCACTATTTTCACCATATATTCGAAGGCGTATATCCCTGACAGATTGCTCCGTACCGTCAATTTTGTTTTTTAAATCAAATGCCTCTCTTTCTTTTGCGTAAATTTCAGTTTTATTGGTTAAAACATTATCGATATTCAAATTATCCATCATGGCAGCAAGCTCCCTGTTTGCTTTTCCATACTGAGCTTGTAATTCAATTATTTCTTGATTGGCAATAGCAAATTCAGCCGACAGATTTTCCGGACTTGTTTCTATCTTGTTATTTTCTTTTTCAGGACTATTGTCAGGTGATTTTTCCTGGCTTTCATTACCCTCAATTTTTTCAGGTTTATTTTCTTGCCAATCAAGACTGCCAGGATTGTCGGGTATTCCTTCTGTCATAGTACTATCTTCCGCTCATCAGCTTCTGCAATTCCCCCTGATATTTGCGCATAACTTCAAAAGTCGCAGCCTGCTGATCCTTGCCTTCATGTTTAACCTTACGCTCAACTTCTGCCGAAATCTTTTTGAAAAGCTCGGGATTTTCAGTCACCATTTTGGTAACCATTTCCTGCTGCTCTTTGGGCATATTTTTCAACTGCCGCTTGAGCATTTGTTTTATGAAAAAATCTTTGATTGACATAGGACAACTATAGCAAAAAGCACTGGAAAAATAAAACCCCGCTCAATATTCGAGCGGGGTCTACCATACAAGCCATCACCAACGATTACAATATCGATAACTCCTGGGAAGAAAATGGAATACTCTGTGTTTCAATCCAGTTTTTTACCCAATTGATTGATCTGCCGGTAAGACGATAAAAAGTATTCGTCGTATTAGCTTCAATCAGTTTACCTGGAGGCGGTAAATCTTCTTTACTGCCGCGAATGTGCACAAGATTTGTAATGTGAGCACTTTTTGACGCTGATAGTCCACCTTTGCGGACACCTTTTACTTCCACTTCCTGTTCGAGGCCGACTTCATAAACTCCCGGTATAAGTTCTTTGATTTCACTTACTTTGCCGAATATTTTTTGATCGCCCCGTGAACTTGAAAGTAATGGGATTTTCCAGAATTTCTTTACTGAAACTCTGGCAAGAATAATGAGCAGTGCAATCGGCAGGCCGATGTACAGCAAATAATTTGTCAGTTGCATATTTGTTTTTTTAGAGAATTTTCCTTTATTATGATCAAACACTCATAGCTTGTCAATCGGAATGTATCTTACAGTATTAGGCAGTTAATTCAGGTTTATATAGTTCAACCTCGCAAACACCGCTTCGGCGGCAAAGTTTTCCGCAATCTTTGCAAGCTGAGACAAGACCGTGGTGAGTGTTGTCGATACAATCACATTTAGTTAGCGGCAAACCATGTTTAAGACAAATTGGCGCCTGACAAACACCCTCTTTTTCGGAGACACCGCCACAGCCACCAGTACATATATAGTGCGCTTTCATATGTCTATTATATATGAACATCGCGGCCTCGCCATTTGCAATCTGTGTATAGGTGTGGTAAATTCTGAGGGTAATTTTATTAGCGGAATTTTGGGAATAATCCTCGCGCTCACATGTACAAGAGCTAGAGAGCCCGGAACCTTATATCCGCTCCGCCTTTTGGCGGATTTATTGCGGATTTTTATTTTCAAAAAATGGATACAACTACAACTATTATGGCAACAAAAACAGCAACATTACCAACAGTCGAAACAAATACAGGTGAAGCCGTTCATGAAATGAGCGCTATTCGTCAGGCAGCGGAAAAGATGCCGATGCCGCCTCAGCTCGAAGCTCTCGTCGAAGGTCCGGTTATCGGCATTCAGAAAGCCTCTGTCTACATCGATCTCGCACCATTTGGTACAGGTATTATTTACGGCCGCGAATTTCAAAATGCTAAGGATATTATCAAGAAGATAAACCTCGGCGATTTGGTAAAGGCAAAAGTTATTGACCTGCCAAATGAAACTGGCTACATCGAACTTTCACTTAAAGAAGCTAAACAGGCGCTCATTTGGAGTGAAGCTGAAAAAGCTGTCAAAGCTAAGACCGTTCTCGAACTCGTTATCAAAGACGCCAACAAGGGCGGTCTCATTTTGGAGTGGCAAGGCATTGCCGGCTTCTTGCCAGCATCTCAGCTCAAGCCTGATCATTACCCTCGTGTTGAAGACAGCGACAAGGATAAGATTCAGAAAGAACTCAAGAAACTCGTCGGTAAGAAAATTCAGGTTGCCATCATTTCGGCTTTGCCAAAAGAAGGTAAACTCATTTTCTCAGAAAAGGAATCTACGCCTGAGGAACGCCAGGAAGTTATCGCCAAATACAACATTGGTGATGAACTTGATTGCACAGTTGCAGGCCTCGTTGATTTCGGTGTATTTCTCAAAATTGAAGAAGGCCTCGAAGGTCTCGTTCACATTTCAGAAATCGATTGGGGTCTCGTTGATGATCCTCGAGCTTTCTTCAAAATCGGCGACAGTGTTCGCGCCAAGATAATTGAAATCAAGGACGGTAAAATTTCTCTCTCAATCAAAGCACTCAAGGAAAATCCATGGAAAGAATTTGAGACGAGTCTCAAGAAGGGCGACATCGTCACTGGTGTTGTTATCAAGTTCAATAAGCATGGCGCTCTCGCTTCGATCAAGGAAGGTGTGGCCGGCCTCGTTCACAATTCCCTCTTCGGTGGTGAATCGAAGCTCCGTGAAAAACTCGAACTCGGTAAAACCTATAATTTCCAAATCACACTATTTGAACCAAAGGATCAGCGCATGACGCTGACGTATGTAGAGAAGTAAAAGACAGAAAATCGCCGAAAGGCGGTTTTTTGTTTATAGTAAAAGTGGCAAAATAAAAATTGATTAAGATGAAAGTTGAATTTCGGAAATTTTATATACTCATTTGGTCTGATCGACTAGTGCGAATTGTCGGCAGCTGGATCGGACTTGGCAAAGAAGCTTATGCTTTTGCTTTTTGGCCGATCCTCGGGATAAGAAAATCATTGCAACATCATCCTGTTATTCCTGAACTTATCAACCATGAAAAAATTCACTTAAGGCAGCAAATTGAATTGTTGCATATTTTTGCGCTTCTCCTTTATATATTTGAATTTCTATACGCTCGTCTTATTTTAAGACTTAAAAAGAAAGATGCTTATTACTGGACTGCCGCAGAACAGGAGGCGCATCGTAATGCCATGAATTTGAATTACTTAAAAAAGCGAAAGCCTTATGCGATTTTACGATATATAAAAGACAAGAAAAAGCTTTCTCGCGGACCAGTCGGAGAACTTATTATTCTCGATTAATTTTGACAAAACTGCTTATACAGCGTAAGGTATGAAAAAACTGAATATGGAAACAATACAGCACGAAACTTGGGTACGAATTGGGTTTGACGTTGTGATCATAGCACTTTTGGTCGGATGCTCCTTTGCCTATCTACTCAAAAAACATTACCAACTAAAAGAGCGAGTTGATTTTATTTATTATCCAAAGTCCACGATTAATGATTTTGATCTTGGTGCGGAACTAATAATTCATAAAGTTGAACTTAAGAAAAAGGTGGCAGTCGTTGAAGAAGTGCGCCACTTGAATGCCGGAGTAATTGATCCCGATCGTAGGCAAAAAATTAGACTCTGTGACTATACTGGAATAAGCAAGCTACAGAAAGGCAAAAGATATGTTATCGATAAAGCAGATGGCGGATTCTACTTATGCCCGGTCAAAGAGAGTGAATTCAATAATACAAACACAAAAATATAATCCCCGTTTCGGGGATTTTTTAATCGTTATACATCGACATGGCTTTCTCGCGGCTTTCTGAAACCATAACTTCAAGCGCCTCACTTGCGCGTTTCCAGACTTTTTTTAGCTCAGCCATATCGTTATCACGGAATTTAGTCATTAAGAATTTAATAATCTTGTCTTCGCCAGTTGGTTTTTTGGCAATACCTTTTGGTGTATGCGGCGAAACACCCATACGAATACGCGGAAAGGCTTCAGATTTTACGGCTTTGATAATCGAAGCCAGGCCATTATGTCCGCCGGCACTGCGATTAAAAGAAATTTTCATTTTGCCGACCGGCAAATCAAGATCATCATAAATTACGCACAAAGATTCGAGGGCTTTTTTGGAAAGTAAAAGCGGCCGCACGGAGTTGCCGGAATTATTCATAAATGTCTCAGGATTAATGAGTATAACTTTTTTGCCACCGAGACTTCCGGTTGCTGTCCGAGCTTTAAGTTTTTTATCATCTTTCCAGTCAGCAAAATCATGCTTGTTAGCGAGGTGTTCCAAAAAACTACGGCCCGTATTATGCCTGCTGCCCTCATATTCTTTTCCTGGATTCCCAAGCCCGACTATGTAAAACATGTGGTGATTATAAGTTATTTAGTGTCTCTTGCAAAATATATGTATTGAGAGACATCCGCAGGACGACGGTCCGAGGACTAGGAAATTTCTAGCAAGAAATTTCCGCGTCTCGAAATACATATATTTTGCAAGAGGCGCTATTTTTTATAAAGCACCACACGGCACCCCATTGTGTCAATTCAAACCATCCTGTACAATTGCATCAATGGAAACTGATGACGGTACAATTATTAATCCCAAAAGAAAGGGAGCGTTTATCTGGGACCTGATTAAATTCTGTCTCATCTCACTTGCCATCGTTTTGCCATTCCGTCTCTTTATTGCTCAACCATTTATCGTCTCCGGTAAATCAATGTACCCGACATTTGATGATAAGCAGTACCTCATTGTTGATGAATTAACCTACCATCTCGAAAGCCCAAAGCGCGGCGATGTTATTATCTTCCGCTTCCCTAACAATCAGAGGGAATACTTTATAAAACGCATTATCGGTTTGCCTAGTGATACTATTGAAATTACCGGTGGTAAAATAAAAATAAGTAATCCCGCACACACAGATGGTTTTTTCCTGGATGAATCTTATCTTGACGGCAAGCTTTCTGATATGGCACCGGTAGAACTTTCTGATGAAGACTACTTTGTCATGGGCGATAATCGTGAAGCCAGTTATGATTCACGCGCCTGGGGCAAACTTCACAAAGATATGATTATCGGCAGAGCTTTCGTGCGATTAGTACCATTTAAAGAAGCAGGTCTTTTCCCTGGCAAACAGCAATATACAAATGAGTAAAAAAGAAACGGTTCAGAAGAAGGACATTCAGACATTAAAAGGCATGAGGGATCTCCTCGCTGATGATTTTTTTAATTTACAGGGCTTTTATGACAAAGCTCAGGAAATTGCTCTTTACTACGGTTTCAAACCAATTGAAACACCTATTCTTGAATCTGAAGAAATTTGGACAACTTCAATTGGTGAAGGCACAGACATTGTCGATAAAGAAATGTACGCTTTTCGCACCAAGGGTGGTGACCGTATCGCAATGCGCCCCGAGCAAACTGCGCCAATTGTGAGAGCATATATGGAACACGGCATGCAATCCGAGCCGCAGCCTGTCATGCTCTACCACTATGGTCCGGTTTTTCGCCATGATAATCCGCAAGCCGGTCGTTACCGCCAGTTCTACCAGTTTGACCTTGATATTTTGGGTTCAGAAAAATCAATCAACGATGCCCTCGTAATTAAAACTGCCTGGACCATTCTTGAAGACTCCGGTGCAACTGATCTCATGGTTGATATTAATTCTATCGGCGATAAAGAATGCCGCTCACATTACGTCCGCGAACTCACCAATTACTATAAAAAACATATAAATGATCTTGGTCCGATTGATCGCGAGCGCCTGAAAAATAATCCGCTTCGTATCCTGGACTCCAAAGATGAAAAAACAATTGCCATCAACGAACACGCACCGGATGCTGTTTCCTATCTTTGTTCAAGCTGTAAAAAACACTTTAAAGAAGTGCTTGAGTATCTCGAGAGCATGGGTATTCCGTATAGAATGAATAAGTACCTTGTTCGTGGACTCTCATACTACACTCGAACTGTTTTTGAAATTATTACAACAGTCGAAGACAAACCGCTCACAATTTGTGGTGGTGGTCGCTATGATTACCTCGGTCGTGAACTCGGCAGCAAGAAAGACATTCCGGCTGTTGGTGTTTCTTTTGGGGTGGACCGCCTCCTCATGCAGCCATGGTACAAGAAACATCCGCCACGCGTTCTCAAAAAGGCCAGAATGTATTTTATTCAGCTCGGTATGGAAGCAAAGCTTAAGAGTCTCGGTGTAATCGATATTCTTCGCAAAGCACATATGCCTATTTGCCAGTCGCTGTCAAAAGATTCTCTCGGTGCTCAGCTTGGCTATGCCGAAAAACTTGGTGTGCCGTATGCCATTATCTTTGGCCAGAAAGAAGCTATCGAAAATGCGGTTATCGTCCGTGACATGAAAACTCGATCACAAAAAACAGTTAAACAAAAAGATTTGGCACAATATCTTAAGGAACTTTAATATAAGATTTTAATTTGTAACGTTTGATCAATGGTTAAAATCCTTCAAAAAGACAGCCTGGTGCTTCGCAAAATTGCTAAACCTGTTAGTAAAAGCGAATTTGACACGAAGGCCCTCAAAAAAATTGTAGCCGATATGACAGAAGCACTTGAACGTGAAGATGACGGTGTAGCCATCGCTGCACCGCAAATTGCTATTTCGAAACGGATTTTTGTTATCTCTCATCGCGCTTTTGAAGCCAGTGGAAAAGCTTCTGCCCGAGACAAAAAACCGACTGATCTTGTCTGCATCAATCCTGAAATTATATCCATGTCGAAAGACCGAAAACTTGTTCCGGAAGGCTGCCTCTCTGTCCGTTGGTTATATGGTAATACCCGCCGGGCTTCGCGCGCCAAAATGAAAGCCCACGATATTACCGGCAAAGAATATATAATTGCCGGAACAGGACTTTTGGCTCAAATTTTTCAACATGAAGTTGATCACTTAAACGGCATACTCTTCACCGACCACGCCAAAGACGTTCAGGATATGCCGCCTTCAAGTCTAACGAAGTCACGTTAAGCCGCGATAAAAGAAAGTTAAAATATTTATGAAATTAGGCTTATGAAATTCATTTTTTTTGGCACACCAAAAGAAGCCGTGCTCGTGCTCAATAGATTGAAAGCTCGGGATTTTTTGCCTGCTCTCGTTGTAACTGCTCCTGACAGGCCGGCCGGCCGAGGACTGAACATGGAAGAAAGTCCTGTGGCACTTTGGGCAAAGGAACATAATATTCCAGTATATAAACCCGAAAGTTTAAAAAACGAAGAAACAATTACCATAATCAAGAATGCCGAATTCGATCTCGGTATTGTCTTTGCGTATGGCAAAATTATTCCGCAATCTATACTCGATATTCCGAAAAAAGGCACACTAAACATTCACCCTTCGCTTTTACCACTATATCGTGGCCCGGCACCAGTTGAAGGTGCAATCCTGGCTGGTGAAAATGAAACCGGTGTTTCAATTATGGTACTGGACAGCCAAATGGATCATGGACCAATTTTGGCCCAGGAAAAAATTACTATTTCCAATCAAGCACCAAACGGTAGCCAGAAAGATAGCAATAGCGAAGAAACAGTTCCTGTTATTTTGAAGAAATTAGTTACCATCGGCGCTGAAAAATTAGCTGCGATTTTGCCTGATTTTCTTTCGGGAAAATTAAAGGCACAGGAGCAGGATCACGACAAAGCAACATACACTAAAAAAATTACAAAATCAGACGGAGAAATACGACTGACTGACGATCCTGTAGAACTGTACAAAAAATATCGCGCATATTACGGCTGGCCGGGCCTCTTCTTTTTTGAACAAGTTACAGACAAAAAAACTAGAGTAATTATAAAAAAAGCTCGTTTTGAAAACGGACAATTTATAATCGAAAGAGTATTACCTGAAGGCAAAAAAGAAATTAACTACAATGATTACTCGCGTAGTAAATAAAAACAAATAGCGGCCAAAAGACCGCTATTTTCATTACCTAATAAAACCTTTACTCATCTTTTTCACTGTTTGCCAAAACAGTGTCATTTGCTACCACCTTTCTTTTCGGTAGTTTTTTTGCAAAAATGCGAGTTAATTCGAGCGGAGAAAAAACAACATAGTGTTTTTTGTCTCCATTCTTCGTGCTGGAAGGAAATTCCCTGTGGATTGATGCTGCGTAAATGTCTCGCTGGTTACTCATGTGTTCTGGTTTTTTAGGTTTCTATTTTATTAAATTAAAGAAATTGGCCCTCATTATATCCTGGTGAGGCAAAAAGTCAATATGCGTGCAAAGTCAATCCAGTACCAATTACTGATCTGTTTTTGGGCTATTTCTGTCCGCGACGAAAGCGTGCCGGAATCCTTCCTATGCGGCCTGGAATGCTTCCAATCCCCTTTAAAACATTCTTTACATGGTGAGCACCTCTTCGAAAAAGGGTCCGGGAACGCTCCTTATTGGCAATAATTTCACGCTCCAATTCTTCTCTGGCATCATCAATAGAGGCATAGAGATCGTCCTTGGTAGAAACGGCCCGAAAACGATTGCCGCCATTTCTAATGGTAATTTCTGTCCTGAAAATATTACCGCCCTTATGGTGCTTAGTCGTCTGAGACAATTCTACGTCTACAATCGCACTATCCCTGGTCTCACCCAAAAGTTTCCCTAATGGCTCAATCCTCTTTTCGGCATAGCTTCGGATCGCCTCGGTGAGGACTATCGTCATTGCTTTAAAGTTGATGTTCATAATGATTTTATTATAACCCTTTTCAGATATTGGCGCAGTATTCCCTATTGCTTTATACTGTTGCAAAACATGTACCATGCACAAAATAATACTTCTCCTGTTTATTCCTTTGTTTTTTCAGACAAATCACATAATTGCACAGAAAAAACCTAAGCATCGCCAAAATACATATTCAATACGAATTGTAAATCCATACGGTACATGCGGCATGAAAGTGACCAGTAATTGCTACGAGGTTTGGAAATATATTGACGATGCCGGCTGGCAAAAGAAGCCCATGCGTAAATATCCTTTCAGATGCGGAAAACCGATTTATGGTCCATGTAGATATGATTCCTACGGGAATACGTTACCCCGCCTTGTCATCGGTTATACTTGGTGGAACGGATTTGCAGATGTAAATGTTTATTTTTAGAAAATCAAAGTAACAAATCAAAAAGGCGCCCTTACAGCGCCTTTTTTTTATACAATATTTTTACTGGGAAATCTATACTCCAATATGTCTTGGTAGCCAGTCAATCAGTTTTTTGCGGTGTAGATCGAGCGACCAGCTTTCGCTGTTTTTAAACAGTGAGGCATGAGCTTCCTTAAATTTTTTGAGAAGGTCAATTGAGACCCTTGGGAAGTTGGCCGGAACGTTCTTATTGTAAGACTCCATAAAGTCTTTTGGGGTAAGCTCTGCCTGGGAAATGCTCAGGGCTTGTTCATATTTGCTCATTACCCATTGATAATACCATAGAAATTGGGATTAATCAATGTTTTTGCCATACGATGAGGCTTTTGTCCACTCTAACTACTTTGCTTTCGAGCGCTTGCCGGCTTTCTTGGCTGCCTTAGCCGCTAGCATGCTTTTCTTGATTGCGAGACGTTTTTTGGTTTTATGAGGATGCGGCACTACTTTCGTACTGCTCATACCGGTTTTTCTTTTGGCCATGTGAAAATATTACTTAGGAATAAAAACTACATTTGTGCACCACTATTGTGCGAATGATTGTCTGCACCAGATTTTACGACTACACATTCTTTGCAGCGATTCTTGTGCGTAAACATTTCAAAAAGAGCTGAAAGTCCGACTAGGATATAAATAATTTTTGGAACAGTTGCTGACATACCGCCTGCAAAAAGATGACTAATATCCCAACTAAAAAGACCTACCAAGAGCCAGTTCAAACCTCCGACAATAAGAAGTATGAATGCGATTGTATGCATTGATTTCATAGTTATGCGTTTTTAATAATAATACTAATGAGGCAAGTATATCACCTATGGTTCGTACTTCAACGCTTCAATTGGTGACAACCTGGCTGCGTTTCTGGCCGGAAAAACACCGAAAATTACTCCGATAGCGGTAGATACCAGAACTGAAATAATGACCCCTCCGACAGGAATGCTGAATTGCCAGGCAAAACCGAAAGCGGCTGCCAGCTGCGCCACGCCGAATGACAGGAGTGCCCCGACTACAATACCAAGTAGTCCGCCGAGGAAAGTAAGAATACTTGCCTCCAGTAAAAATTCATAGAGAATGTCACGGTTGCGAGCACCTAATGCTTTTTTGAGTCCAACCTCAGCAATACGCTCAGTGACAACAACATACATGATATTCATGACACCGACACCGCCAACGATGAGTGAAATTGCGGCAATGGCAATGAGGAGAAATGTTGTGGCTGACAAAATTGTATTAAATGTATCCATATTTTCATCCTGAGTTTTGACCAAAAAATCATCTTTGATTGGATCAGTAATTTCGTGATTTTGGCGCAAAATGTCTTCGATCGAAAGCTGAGTGGAATCCGCATAGGTATTGTCTTTGAGTGAAGCTACCAGGTAAAAATAATAGTCGGTACCAAGAATTTTCCGCTGTAAGGTCGAAGCCGGAATGAAAATTTGCTCGTCATCGTTTGAAAACCCTCCCCCGCCCCGTGCTTCGTACACACCAATGACTTCAAAGTTAAGCGTACCGACGCGAATAGTTTTGCCAATCGGATCAGCGGCGCCAAAAAAATCCTGGGCAATATCGTGACCGAGCACAGCGACCTGTGACAGGGCACGATCTTCTTGTTCAGAATATGGACGTCCTTTGGCAATGACCCCTTTATCGATATCGAATCTGCTGGCATCACTACCAAAAATAGTGGCATTTTTGCTGACATCTTTGTACGAAGAAATAGCCTGGCCGACAGATGCACCATATGCGCCAACGACATTTTCCAGACGCGTAATTTCGGTAATGTCCTTTTTCTTAAGCGTTGTAATCGGCACAGCAACATCATCTACTTGTTCTCCATTTGAATTTTGTGCACGGTCTTTGGTAGAAGGCGGAATGCGTGTTTCGATAGTTACCGTATTTGAACCGAATTGCTCTATCTGAGCATTGATGTAACTTTTAAATCCCGCGCCTGCAGAAAGAACAACAATTACAGTTGCAATACCAATCACAATACCGAGCGTCGTCAAAAGCGTCCGTGATGGATTTCGAGTGAGTCCTTTTATTGCTTCTGATAGATAGAGGTTGTGCATATTTTAAAAAAATTTCATCAATTATTCATTATATTTTCATTAATTATTCATATCGAAGTGCTTCGATCGGATCGAGCTTTGAAGCTTTTTGTGCCGGATAGAGCCCAAATGTCACACCAATTGCAACTGACACTCCGACTGCCAAAAGTATTGCCAGCGCCGAAATACTAAATTTCCAATCGTAGCCTGCATATGTTGCGCCAAGCGCAATGAGAAAAGAAATGAGGCTGCCGCCAACTACTCCCAAAATTCCTCCGGAAACGGTGAGCAAAATTGATTCAATTAAAAACTGATCACGGATATTTTTACCCGTTGCCCCAAGCGCTTTTCGCAAGCCAATTTCTCTGGTGCGCTCAGTAACAGTGACAAGCATAATATTCATAATACCGATACCACCGACCAAAAGCGAAATCCCCGCCATAAGTGCCAGGAACATGCGTAAAGCGTCGGTAATTGAAGTTAAAATTTTGATAGCATCAGCCAAGTCGCGCACTGAAAAATCATCATTTTCCGGATTAGTAATTTTGTGCTGCTCCCTCAGAATTGTTTCAACGTCATTGATCGATGATTTTACATAAGCCGCATCATCAATTTTGGCACGGGCATATTGAACATACGAAATACCGGCGATTTGTCTTTGGCCAATAATAAAAGGAATAAAAACCTGATCATCCTGATTTTGAAAAGCTACTGTACCCCGCTTAGCTTGCACACCGATAACCCGAAACGGCACCTGTTTGATTTTGACGATTTTTCCGATAGCTTCATTTGTTGAGTCTGTCGGCCCACTTGTCTCGCCGTTAGCGCTCGGAAAAAGTTGATTGGCCACATCATAGCCGAGCACAATAACTTGCGCGCCCGCAGATTCCTCCTGAGTAAAGAACCGGCCACTTTGCATTTCAACATTTTCAACTAAAGGATAATTGCCGTCAGTTGCACTGTATGTTGTATCAACATTTTGGCCGCCGGAAGTTATGGTTGCATTACCACGCACAAACGGTGCCACTGCCGTGATATTCGGCGCGCGACTTTTGTCACGCATAGCTTCAATATCCTGCATGGTAAAGGTTTTGATTTGAATACCAAAAACCGAAGCCGGCGGACCGGACTCATTTGATTTACCGGGCAAAACACCGATTATATTTGTACCAAGTTTTGTAATTTGCCCGAGTACCAATGCCTGAGCTCCCGCACCGAGCGAAATAATGATAATTACTCCGGAGACACCGATAATAATGCCGAGGATAGTCAAAAAACTTCTGCCTTTTCTCGAAAGCAGTCCGCGTAATGTGTATGTTAATTGTGAGAAAAATTTCATGACAATTTTTATGTTTTATTTCTGAAATTAATTTTCTGTATTAATCTTCAATTTTAACTTCCGGCGCAATATGCTGCCTGGCAACATGCTCATCAGAAACAATCTGGCCATCACGAATAGTAATAATTCGTTTGGCATGTTCTGCAGTATGCCTGTCATGAGTCACCAGAATGATAGTTTTACCGTCATGATTAAGTTTTTGCAAAATTCTCATGACAACGGTGCCTGATTTGGAATCCAGGTTTCCAGTAGGCTCATCGGCAAAAATAACAGCCGGATCATTCACCAAAGCCCGTGCAATTGCCACGCGCTGCTTCTGCCCGCCTGAAATTTGATTAGACATAAAACCCATTCGCTCAGCCAGTCCGACAGCCGTGAGGGCTGCACGTGCGCGGGCTTCACGATCCCCGGGTGTCCGACTATATAGAAGCGGCAGCGTCACATTGTCGAGCACACTAGTTCGGGGTAATAGATTAAAAGACTGGAAAACAAAACCGATACGACGGTTACGAATATCAGCTAATTTCTCATCGTCAAAGTCGCGAGTGTTTTTACCTTCAAAAAAATAGTCACCGTCGGTTGAACGATCAAGAAATCCCAAAATATGCATGAGTGTTGATTTACCCGAACCCGACGGACCCATGATTGCCACAAATTCCCCTTCTTTTATATTGAGGTTAATATTTTCGAGTGCAGGTGTCGGTACACCCTCGTTACTGTAAATTTTTTCGAGGTTTTTTATTTCTATTAAGGCCATAGTATCGCTGCACCCTATTCTGGGCGCGTGTTATTTGAAATTATTTTGCCGGCTGGATAAAAACCACAACTTCCTGCCCCTCATCCAGACCACTTTGTAGTTCGATCATGCCTGCATCTCCTTCCATACCGACGACAACTTCTTTTTCAATAAATGTCTTTCTTTTTGGATCAGTGATGACGCGAACAAACTTTTTATTAGCATCAGCCGGAATATCAGGATGAGTAACTACAGCTCGTGAGGGAATAACCAGAACATTTTTCTTTTCAGCAATCAGTACAGTCATATTGGCTGTCATTCCGGGCTTTATTCCTTCGATCGGATCAATTGTAGCTGTGATTTTATAATTAACGACACCTGACACAAGTGTTGAGGCCAAATCAATTTCTGAAATATGGCCCGAAAAAACCATATCTTCGCCAAAAGCGTCAAGAGTAAATGTCACCGGCTGATCAATTTTTACGTTTGAAATATTGGCTTCATTAATATTAGCTTCCAAATACAAATTGGAAACATCCTGCAAAACCATAGCTTCTTTTTGGATAGCCGCAACCTCGCCGAGGCGCAGATCGACACGGGTAATCGTGCCGGCAGCCGGCGCGCGGATAATTGTATTTTCATAAATCGCAGCGGCACTACTTACCTGACCGGCCGCCGAAACAACATCAGCTTGTGCCAGATTAATATCAGAAGTTCGGGCCGCAGCCTTTTTGAGATCGAGCTGGGCCTGCGCATTTGTCACTGTGGCCGAAGCATCAGCGATTGATCCATCAGCTGTTTTTTGAGCAGCAAGATATGCATTATAGGCAGTTAGGTAACCGCTGGCCTGAGTGTTAGGGATAGCAACTGTCCATCTTGAGGCATTATTGTTATCAAAACTGGCTGGAAAAGAAATAGTCAGGCCATCATCCCCCAATTTTTGGAGAGT
>JAYSVN010000026.1:0-17785 GCA_043718505.1 Minisyncoccota bacterium
GCGCTCATGCCCTTCGGGCCGTCTTCTGTTTCAAAAGAAACAGGATCGCCTTCACGAAGTTCATCGAAAGTAACACCGACGAGAGAGTTTGAGTGGAAGAACAAGTCCTTCTGCTGGCCCTCTACGGCGATGAAACCGAAACCTTTGTCAGTGAGTTTTTTGATTACACCGTTCATTGATTTTTTTTCAACAAATTAATAAATACAATAAACGCATGTTTGCTCGACTAAGTACATCCTAGCTCTATTGTGATCAGAGTATACCAGAAAGCAATTTTTTTGTCAACCATGGCCTGGGCGTCGCGTCAGCGAGCTTTCTGTTATAATCAGATTTTGCAATGAAAATTTTCAAGAAATATCTCAGGAAATATTGGAAGCTGTGCATACTAGTGCTCGTCCTGGCACTCGTTAATCAATTCTTTTCACTGCTTGAGCCTTACATCACTCAGCTCCTCATTGATCGCTATGCCACGCACTACACTGACTTTAGTAAAGCGGATTTTATTCGTGGTGTTAGCTGGCTCGTTTTGGCTTTTATTGGCACAGCGCTTATCTCCCGCATTGCCAAAAATTTCCAAGACTACTACCTCAACACTATTAGTCAGCGCTCCGGTGCCGACATGTATAGGGAAGGGGTGAAGCATTCACTCGCTTTGCCGTATGCGATTTTTGAAGACGAGCGCAGCGGCGAAACACTTGGCAAACTCCAAAAAGCCAGACAGGATACGGAAAAGCTCATGCTAGCACTGGTTAATACTGTTTTTGTTTCGCTGGTGATTTTTGCTTTCGTCGCTGTTTACTCCGCGACAATTTACTGGCTCATTCCAGTCGCTTTCTTCGGCATGATCTTTGTTATCGGCGGCGTAAGCATCGTCATGTCGAAGCGCATCAAGAAAATTCAGAACGTCATCGTTGCCGAAACGACAGCGCTTGCCGGTGCTACTACAGAATCGCTGCGGAATATTGAACTTGTGAAGTCGCTCGGTCTGACCGGGCAAGAAGTTGGTCGACTGAACACGACTACCGAAAAAATTCTTAAACTTGAGCTCAAGAAGCTGCGTTATTTGCGCAGCCTCGATTTTGTTCAGGGAACAATTACCAATGCCATCCGTGCCGGTATTATTCTTTTCCTTTTCACACTTATCTATAATGGCACGATTACACTTGGCCAATACTTCTCGCTCAATATTTATTCGTTCTTCCTTTTCTTCCCGCTGCAGCAAATCGCGCCCTTGATTGCTACATACCGCGAAGCTCAGGCGTCGCTCGCTAATTACCATAAGCTCATGGAAACTGCACCTGAGCCTAGTCCGGAGAGCCCAAAAGCTATCGGTGAAGTAAAAAAACTTGAATTCAAGGATGTTTCTTTTGGCTACAAGTCAGCAACGACACAGGCGCTTTCTGGTATTTCATATACAACTTCGCAAGGCAAGACAATTGCTTTTGTCGGGCCGTCCGGTTCGGGCAAAACTTCGATGGTGAAATTGCTCGTTGGCTTGTATGTGCCGACTGAAGGTGAGATTTTGTACAACGGCATTCGCCACGATGAAATTGATAAAGAAGAATTGCGCAAGCAAATTGGTTTTGTCACTCAGGACACACAGCTTTTCTCAGGTACGATTCGCGAGAATCTGCTTTTCGTTGCGCCACATGCGACAGATGAAGAATGTTTAAACGCGCTTCACAAGGCGCAATGTCAAAATCTACTCGAACGCGGTGGCCAAGGCCTCGATACGGTTATCGGCGAAGGTGGCGTCAAAGTTTCAGGAGGGGAGAAGCAACGTCTCTCCATCGCTCGTGCACTGCTGCGCAAACCAAAGATTTTAGTTTTTGATGAAGCGACATCTGCGCTTGATTCTTTAACTGAAGAAGAAATTGGTAAAACTATTCGTCATGTTTCGGAAATTAAATCTCACATCACAATTTTGATTGCGCATCGCTTGTCGACAATTATGCATGCTGACACAATCTACGTTTTAGAAAAAGGTAAAATAGTTGAATCAGGATCACATGAAGATTTGCTCAAGACGGATAATGGTCTCTATCACGCTATGTGGAGGCAGCAGATTGGGGAACGCAGCTAGTAAAATTTGTTGCCAAGAAAGTAACTTTGCAATAGAATAGTAATGGTAACACTGAGGCTGCAAGTCACCGAGAACTGATTTGCTGGTGGATGTGACGAGATAAAAACCGCTTTTGAGCGGTTTTTATATTTGCAGCGAAACTGTCTGTTTGTGGAGGTGACGGGAGTCGGACCCGCAACTTCAAACTGGTAAGATTTAAAGCCTAGACCATCTAGCACCCCCACGGTACGACTAACCCAGCCATACCAGACTCCAGAATAAATAATCGTGATGAATTTTTGATTAGGAAAAAATAAAATCTGCTGCAAGCGGGTTTGACTTTTCCCTCCACAGATATATATTAAAAAGAAAAACCATGGAAGTTTCTAGTTCTTTTAAAAAGTATGCGCTTTTTTCTGACGCAGAGCTTGTTGCCAAATTCCAGCAGGGCGAAGACAATGCTTTTCCCGCTCTCGTTGATCGCCATATTTCATATCTCAAAACTACTATCGCCATACTTATCAAAGACAAAGATGAACAGCAGGATGTGCTGCAGGATCTTTTTGAAAAGGTGATAAAAATTCTGAGAAGGAAAAAAGGTTATGTCGAAACCAACTTATTTCGGGCCTGGATTATCAGGGTCTGTCATAACGTCTGTATCGACAGGCTGAGACAGCAGCAATTGCGCCCAACATCAAGCTACGATGACAATCCAAAATTGGTCACGGCAAAAGGTGATGACCAGTACAATTTGGAAGAAAAAGCGATTAAAAGCGAGGAGCACATTAAATTGAGGCAATGTATACAATTGCTGCCCTTTGACCAAAGACAGATCGTCATTATGAGGTGCTATCTCGGTATGTCGTATAAGGAAATTATTGCGCGTCTCGGCTTGAATCGAAACACAGCAATAGGCAGAATGCGCTACTCAAAACTCAAACTTGCAGAAATGATGCAAGCAAGTTAAAAACCCCGCGTGTACGGGGTTTTTTATTTTGTTGCACTATTAAACGTGATTCTTTTTTCTGCCTGCATTTCAACATCTCTTTCAAGATCAGTTCGCTCAAACGGGAATGGATGAAAGGCTGCGAGTTTTGCGAGGGCGTCAGGCATTATTTCCATAAAATATCTGGAAATAAATTGAAAGTTACCACTACCTTTTGTTAGACTAGCACTCCTGCCGTTTCGGGTTAAGAAAATAATTAAAGCTTCACGCTGATTATCACTTTCCATGAGGAACCGTAATAACACACAAAGTCTGCCGTATTTAATCGATTCGCCTTTTATAAGAACCTGCTTCCCGGTAGTCGCTGATTTGAGAAGCATATCAATGTGTGTGAATCCGGAATTAGTGATCCCATATCTATCAAATAAATTACCCTGGTCATCTCTTGTATATTGATAACCTGTTTTTTTGGATAAAGTATCTTCGTTGAGTTTCCAGGCTGCATACTTTGGCGTGCCTTTCATTGCCGTATCTTCGGCATACGGGTACTTAACAATAAATTCAGCAGAGAATGCATTAATCATTTCTTCGGCCTCCTGTTCTTCCTTCGAAAAAAATCTCGGAATAGTGTCAGGTGCCGTCATGGGATGGATCCAGTAGTACGGATTACCGGCTTTATCAAGAAAGATTCTGAAGCCATGCGGTTCAGGTATATCCACCGCTGAGGTGTCGGTAATAATTTCCGGTTTATCGGCAACACTATGTAAGTGATAAAAAGTAGTTTGTGAAACTTCCACCCAGTAGTCATTGTTGTACCTTTCATGTACCGGATGTAGTAAGTACTCTTTTACTTTTTTAGTTTGGGTATGTGATTGGGCAAAAGCAGTGCTTTGTGCAAAGAGCAGGGAAATCATGACGATCACTCTGAAGAAGGGGAATAGTCTATAGTTTTCCATTTTTTTGTGTATAGTTTTTGTGATATTAAAACGTAAATTAAAATATGTCAATGTTTGTGGCGCCGTGTCTTCGCACGGCATCCTACAAAATTATAGTCGCTGTGCCCCCTTAATTTTGTGGAGATGGTTGAGCCAGATTAGAACTGAAATCCCCAAGTAGTAATAGAAAGGAGATAAGAGAGTAGTATGATTGAATTGTGAAAAAATTTAAGAACTACATTGTGCCGCTCATTATCGGATTAGTAACAATAATCATGCTCGGGTTGAGTACGACCCGGACTTGGGAAAGTGCACAGAACACTCACAGGGTACAGTCATCACTTTACTCGGCAGGCCACCTAGAAACAGCACCAAACTCTGTGTCGTATATCTTCGCTGGAGTTCTGTTCAAGTACAATGGTGGCAAAATATTGCTTTCGTTGGTCTTAATTATTCTTTCGCTCGTTTCTATTTTTTCGAATAATCCAAAAGTGTACAGTAGGATAAACAAACTGCTCACTGTCGCTGTCGTAGTACTAGTATTCTATAAGGTCGCCTACGGGCTATTTTGTTCGAGTATACCAATTGCTCCCGTGCCAGGTGGCGAGCCTTTCATTTGTCGATTCTTTTAGTTAAAAAATATATGAAAAAAATAACCATTATCATTTTCATCCTCGCTGCCCTTTTTTTCTTGCCGGTCGTACCACAAAAGCAAGTTCTCATGTGCATTCAAGGACCGTGTCCGTCACACATCAAGTTCAGATCGCCCTACAAAATACTGAGGCAAGAGCGCGTTATCAAGACTGGCCGAGATAATACAAGTCGCAAGACCTGGGTATCACTCAAAGTGATAGGGACAGAGAAAACCGGTCAAAAAGAGATCGCCTTCAAATCTGCAGACGGCACGTACTCACGAAGGTACAAGGTTGAGACCGGAGCTTTCACCCTTATTCCGCAAAATTATCCAGGAGATCGACAGGAAACTGATACGCTGCTAATTATCCTCAATCCAGGAAGTTATACTATTGAGCAATTCTTGGACGGAGCGCTTATTAAAACAACTTCGCTCGAAGCGGAAGATTCTCTTGAGGCTTCGCAGAATGTAAAGAGGATCGAGCTCACGTATTAAATTTGTGAGATTGTTGAGTGAGATTAGAAGCAAAATGCAGGGAAGTGAAGGAAAATAAAAAAGCCGCGTTATTAATAGCGGCTTAATTCTTTAATGGCCATCTTAACAGTCTCACTATCTCTCTGTTGAAAACATTTTGTAGGCATCATAAACTTTTTGTTTTCCATAGAAAACTAAGTCACCTTGTTCTGTGTCAAAACATTTTGGTCGAGAGAATAGCATTTTACCATTCTCGTCAAATGCACATGTAACTGCACATGCACTTCCTAGTGATAGAACTTTTCCATCACGTACAACTAATATTTTAGGACCCAAATCTAAGAAAAACATGAATTTATGTTTTCCAGTTATGTTACCTAAAATCCAATATTCCAGTCGGAATAATTGAGATATATTTAGACATAGCCTAAATACAATTATTGAAATGATCTTTCTCATATATTTATTTGTTTAAAGAATTTTTGTGGAGATGGGGAGAATCGAACTCCCGTCTAAATATGAACCTCGGTAGCATCTACATACATAGTTAGTTTGATTTTTTTAAACCTCACGCCTTCAAAGCCAACAAAATAGCGTGAACTCGATCCCTAAGTTTCGGTGTTTCGCGAGGGCGCGCGAAATCCTAGCCTCGAAGTATTATGCCTATGCAAGCGTACGAGACGCTGTCTCACACAGACACCTGCCGGCCGTTAGGCGTATGCAGGAGCGAAGTTCATCACGAATGGTGACTTCACTGAACGAAATGCGTTTGCATTTACGTGGTACGGATAGTTTTACGAGTTGTCCGAAAGCTCGGTATGCACTAATCGAGGGGAATCATACCTATCAACACCAATCATCCCCAATTTTTGGACCCTTCGCGCAAGCGCTCCGGGCGTCTAAGTGCCATAAGGCACCTATCTGTTTTTCAAAGTTCTATTAATATCTCGCTTTGTGTCGCGCTCTTTGATTTTTTCACGTTTGTCGTGTTTCTTGAGGCCTTTCCCCAAACCAATTTTGAGCTTCACTAAGCGGCCTTTATTATACAAGTCAATTGGCACTATTGTCAAACCCCTTTCTTTTGTATCGCGCTCAAGCTGAGTAATTTCTTTTTGAGTCAGCAGCAAGTTGCGCGTGCGATAAGGATCGTATGCCGGTGACGTATTATTTTTCTGATATTCAGGAATGTAGGCATTTAAGAGGACGGGCCGACCGCCGACAACTTTCACAAACGAACCACGCAGCGAACCTTTGCCATTTTTCACTGACTTAACTTCAAAGCCAAAAAGCTCGATCCCGGCGTCGAATGTATCGAGTATTTCATAGTCGCGGCGGATGATATTGTTGTCCACTAAGTTGGCCATGAGGGGATAATAGCATTTATTTTTTAACTCTTACAATTTCAAAACTGTCATGGTCCTTCTCGAATGTAATTTTGTAATTATCGAAAAATCCCTCCTGTCCCAAAAGTACGTCTATGTGGTCACTGTCAATAAAATTTACTGGGACTTCAAATTCTTCATTCGTATCCTTTATTCTAAAACGAACTGAAGCTAATAGTCCCGGAATAATGTCATTACTTACACCTGCCACTTCGTTGATTTTAGTCAAAGAAAAGTTGAGGCCAATTTCGGGTGCGTAACTCATATGTACTGCCGTCCTGTCTGCTCCGGAGTCTATTAATCCCAGAGCATGATCAACAAAATTACCATTACTATCTAATATTTCTAAAATGACAATCGGTCTTTTAATAAACCGGCCTTTCGTATCTACTGAAAGAGTCGGCTGGTATTTGAATTTCATCTAAAGTGTTCGATAGTAGGGAATGTACGTGGCGTCCGGAAGAACTTTCATGATGAGTATTTCTCTCCTTTTCATATTTGAAACGTCCGGAAAATTATCACTAACCTGCAAGATCTTCGTGCAATCGATAGATAAAACAACCCATTTACCTTGATGGGATTTATTGAGAATTGCGTATGGGTTTGGATATTCAATTACTTTTTCTTCAAATTTCTCTTCCATATGTTTAGTATACACCTTACTATTAATTATATTTCGACCCAGAAAAATAGTACATAAGGGCTATGAATAAAAACTTAATTTTTTATTAAGTTTCCGTAAAACTAAGTATTTTTCAAAAGCGAAAAATTGTTGTACAATGACCTATCTATGAAATTACCAAATCAGATAAGTCCGAACAAAAAAGAACCAAAAAAGACTTCATTTACAAGCTATATTTTCGGAGCAATCTTTTTGTTTTTGGCGCTTTCCTTCATCTATTCACTCTTTAGCGGTAACGATAACGATGCCAAAATTGTCTCTTTGACTGAAGTCGCACGCAGCATCAATGCCAGCGAAGTAAAACAAATTGTGGTTTCCGGAAGTACGCTTGAAATCGTCAAAAAAGATGACACAAAACTTGAAGCTAAGAAAGAAGCTGAAGCATCACTGTCTGAAACCTTGTCGCAGCTTGGAGTCACTTCAGAAAAAATCGCCGGTGTTGATATTCAGGTTAAAAACGAATCGGGTGTTGGTTACTTTCTCATAAATATTTTACCTATTCTTCTGCCAATTCTTGTTCTCGTTATTTTCATCTGGCTTTTGTCTCGTCGGGTGAACGGCGCCGGCATGCAGGCATTTTCTTTTGGTCAGTCAAAAGCTAAAATCACTGATCCGAATGATAAAAACAATCGTGTGACCTTCAAAGATGTTGCCGGTTCAAAAGAAGCCAAAGAAGAACTCGTCGAAATTGTCGACTTTCTGAAAAATCCGAAAAAGTTTCTCGACATTGGTGCGCGTATTCCGAAAGGCGTTCTTCTCACAGGTGCGCCGGGTACAGGAAAGACATTACTTGCTCGCGCTGTAGCAGGGGAAGCCGGTGTGCCATTTTTCCATCTCTCCGGTTCTGAATTCGTAGAAATGTTTGTCGGTGTGGGTGCTTCGCGTGTCCGTGATCTTTTTGAAATTGCCAAGAAAGCGGCACCGGCCATTATTTTCGTAGATGAAATTGATGCTGTCGGACGCGTGCGCGGCGGGGGATATGGCGGCGGTAACGACGAACGCGAGCAGACGCTTAACCAAATTCTGGTTGAAATGGACGGCTTTGAGCCGACTGAAAAAGTAATTGTCATGGCTGCGACAAACCGTCCCGATGTTCTTGATCCGGCGCTCCTTCGTCCGGGCCGTTTTGATCGTCGCGTTGTACTCGATCTGCCTGATCGAAGTGATCGCGAAGAAATTCTTGTCATTCATGCCCGCAAGAAACCGCTCGGTGAAGATGTTGATCTCAAGGTTATTGCCCAGAGAACACCGGGATTTTCCGGTGCTGATCTCTATTCACTCATGAATGAAGGCGCAATTTTGGCAGCACGCGAAGAGCGTAAAAAAGTGACGCAGTACGATTTGCTTCGTGCAATCGAAAAGGTCATGCTCGGCCCTGAGCGTAAGAGCCATTTACTTTCGCCGCAGGAGAAAAAAATCACTGCCTACCACGAAGCCGGCCATGCTCTCATCGCTTCAGTTTTGCCGCACGCTGATCCTGTTCATAAAGTTTCAATTGTGGCTCGTGGACGTGCTGGCGGATATACACTCAAAATTCCGATTGAAGAACGCAAGCTGCAAAGCAAAAAAGAATTCCTCGATGACATTGCCATGACGATGGGAGGCTATGCTGCTGAGAAAATGATTTTCGGTGATATTACAACCGGCCCGTCAAATGATCTTCAGGTGGCTACAGCACTTGCTCGCGCCATGGTTACTCGCTGGGGTATGTCTGATGAAATTGGTCCGATGGCGCTTGAATCTGACGGCGGCCGCACAATGTTTGGCCAAGGTGTTGAACACGATGTCTCGCAAACTGAAGCTACCAAAGTCGGTGTTGAAGTCAAAAAAATTCTTGATCATGCACTCGAGCGCGCCAAAGAAGTTTTGGCACAACACAGAAAAGCACTCGATGCTATTGCTAACAGATTGATTGAAGTTGAAACACTTGAACAGGAAGAATATGAAAAAGTAATTATCGCCAACGGCATTATGCCGAAGAAAGGGCAGCAGCCGATCACGATTACTGATTAGCACTAACTAAAAGCTCCTTAGAAAAAATTCATGGAAAATTCAGGTGGAAATGATAGTGAAGCAAAAGTAATAGCACCGCCGCTAGGTACACCGTTAACTTCTATTACTCAGCCGAAAAAACTAATGTTCGGTTTGCGCTCGTACCTCATTCTCACTATCGTTCTCGGCATCCTGTCTTGTGCCATCAACTACTACGTCACAATCAAAGCATTTCCGACAGCATTTCCAATTGCACCGATGTACTTTGCTATGGTTCTGCCAATTTTTCTGTTTGCCGAAGGTTTGCTCATGGCTTTTGGCGCGCGCATGGCCAAAGTTGCCAACCGAACCTGGGACAAAGCTTTCTTCGCCGCCATCGGCAGCAATTTTTTATATGCTCTATTTTCGCTTATCGGCCTGCCATTTGTTAAATCAAATCAAATAATAGCGCTCGCTCTGTCACTTTTCAGTGCTGTTTTGGCCTGGTTTCTGCTCAAGCGTGTGTATGAGACAAGTAATAAGACAGTAGGCAAAATAGTCCTGTGGTCAGCTATTGTTATCGGGGGATTGGCATTTATAGCCGGGGTTATAGGGATAGCGATTTTCGCCAGTAAGCTTACGGAAATGGGAATTTAGGCCTTATTTTGAAGCCTATTTTGCTATTGACATAGAGCATAGTTTGTGATACAATACTAGTATTATGAATTATATGACATTAGCGAAAACTATATACAAAGCTATGGCTTTTGGCATTTTGCTAGCAGCCATATACATTCTCTCTATACCTTCTGGAAAGGTAATGGCGTCATACCAGACAAGCACCGGCCCTTATTCAACTGCAGCAGGCGATTATGATCCGACTTATGGAAATACTACCGAAAATAATTATCAAACTAATTACGGCGGTACGTATGGAACTAACTGTTCAAACCCAAATTGCAGTAACCAAGGCGGCGTAATCGTTGTCGACAGCAAAGCTGTTGTTTCAACTGAACCTGCAATCAATGTTGGCAAGACAAGCGCGCTCATTCAGGGTGCAGCTAGTGTCGACAGCGGCACAGCTACAGTTTGGTTCCAGTGGGGTACTCGAGTGGACCGACTCGACAATACTACTCGTACTGTCTTGATTGACTCAACCGGTACCGGTTCATCTCAAATGCTTACTAACCTTACTCCTGGTACAAAATATTTCTACAGAATTGTTGCTCGTAACAATGCCGGCACATGCTATGGTATCGTTCGAAGCTTCACGACTACAGGCGGCGCTGTTGCAACTTCAACTACGAAATCAAAAACTAGCAATTCCGGCACGACTTATGTGAGCTCAACAAGTTCAAATAGTTCAAGCACATCCAGCTCGAATGGGGACATCAAAGGTTCGCTTTCTGCTGCAGCCGCAAATGCTGATAGCTCGAATGGAAGTTCAAATCGCAGCGGATTTCTCCCGGGTTCAATTCTCGGCTGGCTCATTATCATCGCTCTCGTGTATGCAATTGTTGTTGTAGTTCGAATGATTCAACGTGACAATGAGGAACGCAAAAAGCGTGAAGAAGAAATGAAAAAGCTGAAGGCTGCGACTGCGTAATCAATACATTATATATATTCAAAAAATCTCTCGCGTGAGGGGTTTTTTGTTTTATTGAGAATCTCTTTATATAAAACTAATTAAAATTTTATGCTGTCTGTGTATTTTATATACATGGAATACAGAATACTTAAACGTCAAGCAATTATGATGCGAAAAAAAGGGATGAGTTATAGCCAAATTAAGCAGTCCATAAATGTTAGCAAAAGCACACTTAGTAATTGGCTTTATCCCATGCCACTTTCAGAAGAAAGGATAAAAGAATTACGAGATAATAGCCCGATGCGTATCGAAAGGTGTAGAAACACAAAAAGATTAAAACGCGAGGCAAAACTGGAAGAAACATATAGGTGGAGTGCAAATGAAATTGGCAAACTTTCAAAGCGAGAATTCTTTCTCTGTGGACTGTTCCTGTATTGGGCCGAAGGAGGAAAAACGCAAAATGGAACGGCTTGCCTCACTAATACAAATCCTAATATGCTCAAATTTTTTCTACAGTGGCTTGATATTTTTAATATCCCAATGAGTAAAATAAGAGTTCACCTACATTTATATTCTGATATGGATGTTAAAAAACAGGAAAAATTCTGGTCAGAAGAACTAAAAATCCCACTTATTCAGTTTAAAAAATCATACATAAAATATTCGCTAAGTTCAGATATCACCTATAAAAATGGTTTTGGACAGGGCACTTGTACTGTGCTTGTATACTCAACAGACCTCTCGTCTAAAATACTCATGGGAATTAAATATATTCAAGACAGTTTTGAATTTTAGGATTGCAAATGAGTAAAATATAGTTTAATCTTGACTAGCAATTCCGCCCTTAGCTCAGCTGGTTAGAGCGCCTTGCTTATACCAAGGAGGTCCCTGGCTCGAGTCCAGGAGGGCGGACAAGACACTATTCACACATACCAGTAGGGTAAAATAACCTATTGGTATAGTATTTGGCTATACAGAGAATTAGTCCATTCTCTAAATAAGTTTTTATAAAAAATTATAACCATTATGAATACTCTTGTTGTGGTCTTCTTTTTACACAATGCGCTCGCTACGCTTATTTTGGGCTGCAAGTTTAGATCCCAAAAGGATCGAACACTTAAACATTTCGGCACAGCACTTCTTTTCACCACAGTTGCTTTTACCATCTGGTCAGTCGCAATTATCGGGAAAGTTCAGAATCTCGATAGCTATATTAATACGGGGGTTATCTTCTTTGTCATCTCTCTAGTTTGCTTCCTGATGACAGGTGTACAGAATATGGCAGCCAGTAACCGTAAAACAGTTATGGTGATTGGTGTAGGCTTGGCGATCGTACTTCTCTATCTAAGAGCTGCATTTTACCCATCAGCCCCGGGTTTTTCTGCTGAAGGATTTTTCTTCTTTAATCCACATCCTGTCATTCAAATGCTGTATATTTTCGGTCTTTCTCTGGCAGTTATTCCGGCAGTTGATGCAGTTGCTGCGAAGATCAAGTCCTCCTTTTATAGCAGACTCTTTCGCTATGGATTTATTGCCGAAGTGGCAGGGGGTATTGTGCTTATAACAAGTAATATAAACAATCCGAATATTACTGCACTCTACCTAACCGGATGGATTATTGGTCTCGTCTATCTCATTCTTTGGACTACTGCTGCCTTTAATAAAAAATTCTGGCAATAGCTCTCGTAAAATGAACATACTGCTCACTGGCGCTACTGGCAATTTAGGCTACGAACTTTGCCGTGCCTTACTTAAAAGAAAATATAAAATTTTTCTCACTATCCGCGAGGGAGTTAACAATGACATTCTCGAAAAAATAAAAAAATTAAACGATAATGAAAATATCCCACTTAATTTGGTGTATTGTGATCTTGAAAAAGAAGAACTACAAAGTACTCCTGGTGTAAAAATTGATTACATTATCCATTCTGCCGGCATTGTTCGGCTACTTGAAGCAGGGGAGAGTAATGAAAACATGGCAAAAAACGTACGTGCTTATGCGGAGAAAAACACTACGCCAGTTTGTCATATCAGTACAGCGTACATTTATAAAGGAGATAACTCAGATTTCAATAACCAGTACGAAAAAGATAAGCGAAATGCCGAGCTTGTTTTTGAAAACGTATCCTTTCCAGTTTCGACTGTGGCCCCTTCTATCATTATTGGAAACAGTGAGACGGGTGAAATAATAAACTTCACCGGCTATTACATGGTGCTTGGCTCAATATTAAAAGTCATGGCTAAGTCTGAAAAGACTATTCGATTCCCAAAATTTGAAGGCTTAGTGAATGTTATCCCTGCGGACTATGTAGCCGAAGCCGTAATAAGAATAGTGGAGGAACACTCTACGGGATACTTTTTTGCCATAAATCCGCATTATACTTCTTTTGAAAAAATTATCGGCAAAAGCCTTGAAGAACTCGGCTTCAGAGAAAAAATAGAATTTCTTGACTGTAGTCTGGAAGAATACACAGCCATGGATTTGGCTACGGCCGAAGAGAAACTCCTGGCCTATACCAGATATTTTATGCCATACTGGACGATCGATTATACATTTCCAGAATCAATTATCCCGCATGCCTTTGATGATCAGAAATCCATACAGATTATGACTAATTATTACAAGCAGCATTTCAATGCAGAAAGACTGGAAAAATAAAATTTATTATAGCCAGTGCTGGGAAGACCCCTTTGTTCTGGCAGAAGGACTGGCAATCGGAGAAAATGATACAGTGCTTTCGGTAACCTCAGGTGGCTGTAATACACTGACACTTCTATTGGATAATCCTAATCATGTCGTAGCTGTCGATGTTAATAGTGCCCAAAATTATCTTCTTGAACTCAAAATGGCTGCAATCCGCTCTTTGCAACATGATGAGCTGCTGGCATTTCTGGGCGTACAAGAGAGTAAAGATCGAATATCGGTTTATAAAAGTATTGAAGTTAAACTAAGCCAGGAGGCCAGAACATGGTGGGACGCTAACTGCAATTTAATCGAAATGGGTATTTTACATTGTGGTAAGTTTGAAAAGTATTTTGGGTTTTTCCGTAATACTATTATGCCCCTAGTACATTCACGCAGAACTATTAGGGAATTATTCAGAAAAAAATCACGACAAGAGCAGGAGCTATTTTATCAAAACAACTGGAATACCTGGCGCTGGAGGCTGATTTTCAAAATTTTCTTCAGCAAAACTATTATGTCGAGAGCAAGTCGCAATCCGCACCTCTTTGAGTATGTGCGCATGGGAAACATTTCCGATTACTATTTCAAAAAGGCCGAACAGGTATTTAGGCTTGATCCGTCCATGAACTTTTTTCTTCAGTATATTTTTTTAGGTAACTACCTGCCTGATAGTTTGCCACCCTATCTCCGCAAAGGAAATGTAGAGAAAATAAAAAGTAAGCTTGATCGTATAGACATTGTTTCAGCAGATGTCGGTTCTTTTCTCGGGCGTTCTGCTGAGAAGTTTTCAAAGTTTAACTTATCAAATATTTTTGAATCACTTTCAGTTGAAGAAACTAATGAGATTTTTCAATCATTAGTGTCTAATGCAAAAAAGGGAAGTCGGGCAGTATATATCAACCATTTAGTTGAAAGAAGCTATGATGCTAGCATGACGAACATGACGGTTTTATCTAATGAGGCATTAATTACATCCAAAAACCTAGGGTTTTTTTATAAGAAAGTTCACATTGTTGAAATAAACTGATATGTCACTATTTTCCGCGCTTATTAAATATCAGAAAATCCGATTTCCGCTGGTTTTACTTGTCCCAACGACTTTAACGAGTGTTCTTGGGTCGGCGGCAATACTTGGAACGATAAACTGGCTCCTTATTACTCTCACTTTCCTAGTGGCAATCGCATTTCTTTTTCATCTTCGGGCCATTGATGAAATTCGAGATTTTCGTCATGACACGATGTACCACACTGAGCGACCAGTGCAAAAGGGGATCATTTCTATAAAACAGCTCAAAATAGCACGCAAGATAGCCCTAGTCGTTTTTTTTGGCATCTGCGCCTTCTATTCATTAACTTCTCTTATTATAGCGATTGGGCTTTTCCTTTATAGTAGTATTGCAGCAAAAGATTTTTATGTTGCTGATAGAATTAGGAAACATTTTTTCTTGTATAACTTTCTTAATATGCTTCAGCTTGTAGGATTGCAGTTTGTTATCTATACATTGCTCAGATGGAATCTGTCGATGAGCCCTATTATTTGGTGGCATTTAGCAGCTATCTTTTTATTATCACTTCTCCTTGAAGTTATGAGAAAAGTTAAATTACCGTCAGAAGAAACTGCCGGTAAAGATACTTATTCCGATCATTTAGGATTTAAAGGCTCAATTTTATTTATAAACATAGTTATGGCTGCGACCCTGGTCTCTCTTAACTCTATTCGTGGAATCATTGGCGGCAGTATATTATTTCCAGCTGTCATTTTTATGATTTGTATTGCCGCTTCGGTATTACATAGTAGAGTTAGAAAAAGTGCATCCGAAAAACTTTTGTTTTTAAGTGTCCTAGTATATTATTGCACTATTAATCTTGCCATTTTTACCTTCACTACATGACTAAAACTGAAATTACTATCGTTAGTAGATATGCAGCCGCTGAACTCTCGGGCGCCCTTTTTTTGGGTAAATTTGCACGCTTAACTCAGGATCCTTATTTGCGTGTGCAGCTAACTCAGCACTGCTCTGAGGAAGCCAGGCATTCATGGATGTGGGTTAAATTTCTCTCCGATCGCCAATTACCACTTGAGCAAATTCATGAAAGAGATGAATATTTTGAATACCTTCACTCGCTCAAAGATGAAATTTCTATGCTGGCGGCAGTTCATGTATACGAAATGCGCATACCGTTCCATTTTTCGCTTCATATGCAGGTCTCAACTGTTGATCCTGAGTTAAAAACATTGATTGAAAAAATTGTTGCAGATGAAAAATTCCACCTAGCCTGGATTCATAACTATCTTGAAAAATTGCAATCAGAAGGTAATAAAGAAGTCAGTGAAGCCGTCAAAAAAGCCGGGGAGTTAGAAGATATAGTGTATAGAAATTATCTAGAAAAGATGAAGCAAGGAGATCCTTACGAGCAGGAATTGGCGACATTGGCCGAACAACATCTTTCTTCGTATCCGTATGAATGGAAACAATTTGTCACATAAGAGTAGCCCTCAACTTGGCGGGAAGGGTCTGTCATTACGCAAGCTTGCAGACGCGAACTTTCAAGTTCCTCGCTTCGTCATTTTTACTCAAAATGATTATACAAAGGAAAATATTAATATAAAAATTGCCCAAATGTTACCTAGCGCAATATTTTTTGCAGTACGATCGTCTGGAGAGGGTGAGGATGGAAATACAGAATCTCTAGCCGGAAAATTCTATACTGCTCTTGGTGTCAGAGGCGAAGAGATTTTTCAAGAATGTCAGAAAGTTTTTTCCTCCTACGGCAAACATCGAGGCGGGGTTATTGTGCAGGAGTTTATTGCATCGAGTGCGGCCGGAGTCATTTTTTCCGATGCCGGCCAAGGGAAGATGGTAATTAACGCTACCTTTGGTCTCTGTGATCCGGTTGTAAAAGGCATGCAGTGTGATGAGTATATTTTCGAAAAATCGACTAGTAAGGTAATTTCAAAAAATATACCCCAAAATAAACATTCTTCTTTTTTTGAAAACGGAATTATTGTAGAAAAAATAACACATGGTCAATCTTTAACTCAAGATCAGATGGGGGATGTAATAACAACTGCACTGAAAATTGAGCAATTATATGGATACCCGCAGGACATAGAATTCTGTTTTTCCCAAAATAAACTGTATATATTGCAATCCCGACCGATAACACGACCTGTATTCCAGTCAGAGGAAACTATATATTACGATAGTGCTAATATTGCTGAAAGTTACTCCGGCATAGTACTTCCACTTACTTTTTCTTTTGCCAGTCATCTATACTCTGTAGTTTACCGAGACCTCCTTGCGGCATCATTTGTCTCGCGTAAAAAATTACAAAAACACAAGAAAATTTTTTATTCCCTGATATCTCATATAAAAGGGCGCATGTACTACAATATGAATTCCTGGTATGCAATGATGTCATTTCTGCCAGGTTACGAGCGTAATAAAAAAAATCTTGAATTAATGATTTCAAGTAATGTGAAGGAAGAACTGCCTCAGTCAATTCGACCGTCAAAGTTTTTCTCTTTCTTCTACTATGTTATTGCGACAATTAAATTATTTTTTTTACCGTTAACAGTATATATTTTTAAGCAAAAAGTCAGGCGGGAATTACTAAAACTCAATAACAACGATTTTGAAAAGTTATCATTAGAGCAATGTAGCGAACTATATGACAAACTCATGAACGGGCTACTGCGCAGCTGGTATATAACGGTTGAAAACGATACGGTGCTCATGACACTTTTCGGAATGGTTCATAAAAATAACCCTAATGCTCTTAGTCATATGAGGATTACAACAAGAGCAGTAAGCGCCGAACAGGTCCATAATCTCAAGCAGCTTGCAATGGCGGTTGAGTCTAATAGCCCGGCAACACAGGCTCTCAGGGAAGGAAATAGGGCTGTATTTATGGAAGCTCTTGAAAATGACAGTAATCTAAAATCAAAATATAAATCCTATTTTACTACCTATGGAGGTCGATTTGCTAATGAACTTAAACTCGAATCTGAAGATTTGGAGGAAAATTTTGAGAAATTTGCCAACCTCATTACTCTGTATAGCTCGTACAATCCAGAAAAAAAAGAAAAGCAAACATATACACAGAAAGGTTTTTTAGAATCTATGATTCGTTTATATGCCACTAATAGGGAAGCCATGCGGCTGTACAGGACCAATATGTTTTCAGTTGTGCGAAAAATATTTAAGAGAATAGGAATAATTTTCTACGAGAGCGGACAGCTAGACAATCCAGACGATATTTTTTATCTCACGACAGGTGAAATTTTCGGAACGTGGCACTCATCAGAAATTGATTTAAAACAAATCATTCGGGAGCATAAAAAGGAATATGAAATGTATGCCGCAATAAATCTGCCCAGCCATTTTACCTCAAAAAATGGCAGCCTCCTTGAGGAACAACAAA
>JAYSVN010000027.1:0-5300 GCA_043718505.1 Minisyncoccota bacterium
GTTTTTGTTTCGACTAGATCACAGGCAAATATTTCAACTTCCCTTATTGGTCGCTCAACATCATTCCCTTCCCTGCCGTGGATAAATAGTGGTTTGCCATCAACTGGTTTTGAAGAGAAAAGCGGATAGGTTTGGTTTTTTATATTTTTGATCTCAGTTAATATTTTCTTAATCTTTTCTTCATCTATTTCTGCTACATTGTTTGTGGTTTGCTGTGAATTTTGTTTTTGTGAAAGTTTAAAATGTTGTGGCAGCCCGAGCAAATCATGCGTGTCAGTCGAAACACCAAGGGCAAAAGTAGCCGTATATATTTTGTCATGTTTTAAATATGAGTCTTTTTCGTGAACCTTGTGACCAAACAGAAATAGCATGTCGCCCTCTGCGGCAGGGTCTAAGCGGCCGGCATAGGTGGCTTTGAGATCTGCATATTCCGGGTTCTCGGCCTTAAAGCGATTGAGGCATTCAAGCGGTGTTTCGCCCAGGTTTTTGTAGAAATGACGGACTAATTCCATGGCTTTACCATACCTGACAGCCTAAAATATAGCTAATTTCGGCTATTTGCCGCGCCATTGACTGTTTGGACCTCATCGGGTAGAATGGCGAAGCAGTAGACTCTCTTGAATAAGGTGTATACTCAATAATCATTTGAAAGAACGAATCAATAACCAAATACGATCCCGTGAAGTGCGGGTAATAGACGCAGATGGTGTTAACCTCGGTGTCATGCCGACGGAAGATGCTATCCAGAAGGCCAAAGATCAGGGAGTAGATCTCATCGAGATCGCGCCCCAGGCCGTTCCGCCTATCGCCAAAATCATGGATTTCGGCAAATATAAGTACGCGGAAAGCAAAAAGGCTAAGAAGGCCAAGGCAGGTGCCAAGCCAACTGAAACTAAAGCCATTCAGATTAAAATAGGTACCGGCGACCATGACCTTGAACTCAAGGCCAAGACCGCTTCGACCTGGCTTTCGGAAGGCCATAGAATCAAAGTTGAACTCTACCTTTCCGGCCGCGCTAAGTATATGGATGAGAAGTTTCTGAAGGAACGATTAGAAAGAGTTCTCAAACTCATTACCATTAACTTCAAAATTTCCGATTCGTTTAAGAAAAGCCCTAAAGGCTACATCGTAACCATCGAAAGAGAAAAGAAGGTCGCCGCTCCGGTGGCAGCACCGGCTGCTCAGGCCCCAAAAGCGTAAGTTTCAAAAATATAAATTCGCAGAATACCAATTATATGAAAACCAACAAATCATTTAGCAAAAGACTTAGGGTCACCAAAAACGGCAAGCTTATTTCGCGGAAGCCGGGATTTAACCACTTTAATGCCAAACAATCCCGAGCCACGCAGCTTAACGGTAAAAAGGGTAAGAACTTCGTCATGAAGAACAAGCCTCGAAGCCGCATGCTGCCAAATACCAGTAAGTAATCGATGCGACTTTATTTTTTAATTATTCTTAATTTTAATTTCACTATATGCCACGAGTAAAAGGAGGAGTGCATGCACTCAAAAGACGAAGAAATATTTTAGGCCGAGCTAAGGGTTTTCGCTTTGGCCGCGGCAACAAAGAAAGCGCAGCCCGCGATGCACTTATGCATGCCGGTGCCTACGCTTTTGCTCACCGCAAAGATAAGAAGTCTGATCGCCGCCGTCTCTGGCAAGTCAAAATCAATGCCGGTAGCCGCGCCGAAGGTCTCTCCTACTCAAAATTGATGGGTGCTCTCAAGAAAAAGAATGTCGGCCTCGATCGAAAGATTCTCGCTGAACTCGCTGAATTTCATCCTGAAACATTTAAGAAGGTCCTCGCTCACGCAAAGTAGTCAGAAAAATACACTCCTGATAAAAAATCCCTCAATAGAGGGATTTTTTATTTGTTAATTTTTTCTATATTTTGATTTATTTTAGTTTTACTGAACATTATCTCGCACATGGAGACTAGTGACATCAAACGGAGTAGTCGGTGCGGCTAGATTAAATTCTTTTACTTTATCTTTTTTCACTAATTCCATTATTTTAGCGACAAGTGATTTTGGATCAGGGTCAAAAATGATTTTATCGTTTGGGCGATGACTTTTTTCCAGAATGCTACGAAGTTCTTCGTCCATATCCCATTCCCCTTCCAAAATACCGATCGGACGGCCACCTTCAAAAGCGATTGTGAATTCATGAATAGTACCGATCCGACCACAACCGATAAAAAGTGCATCGCAGCTTTGAGTAAAAAGAAGGTCGCGACCCGGATAACCAAAACCGGTATAGATAATGAGATCCATATAATCGAGCGGTAATCTATAGGCATTGACGTGTTCCTGCTCACTTGCTGCCGGCGAAAGACCAATAGAGAGTCCTCTAACTCCTTTGGCACCCATAGCACTCCAGAGCGGAAAGCCCGTGGTGGCACCGGTCATGAGAATACCACCCTGTAAAGCAATTTGGCGGCCGAGCTCTTTGGCTTTCTCGAGAGCGTCGATACCGCAGTGACCAGTTTCAGCTGCACCTGAGACACCAAGCTTTGGCTTGAGATGATTATGCTTACTATCGTTTTCAAATGTTATATCCATATTTTTTTTCCGCGCGGTTATTTATGCTGTTCGTCTATTATAATTCAATTTTGGTTTATAGTTCAATATCAATTTTCTCCCCTCCCTTGGGTGGATAGGCATTGATACCGAGACCATCACGCAAGCGCTGAGCCAGATACATAGAAGATTTTGGTTCGCCCATGCAGACAAAAACTTTTTTAAGTGTTTCAGCTGTATTTTGGACAAAATCAACAAGGTGATCACTGTCTTTGTGACCGGAATAACCGCTGATTTTAGCAATGTGAGAACGAACCGGAATATCTTCGCCCAAAATACGCACAGTTTTGTCGCCATCTTCGATTTTGCGACCAAGCGTACCCATTGATTGATAGCCGGTCAAAAGAAGTGTATTGTTCGGATCAGGCAAGTAATTAACTTCGTGGTGAATAATGCGTCCCCCATTACTCATGCCCGAACCGGCAATAACAATTTTTGGATTGGCAGATTTATAAATATTTTTTGATTCCTGAGTTTCAGTGGTGAGATAGAGTCCCGGAAAAGAAAAAATATTATCACCGTGACTGATAAGCTCGCGGGCTTTTGCATTAAAGTATTTACTATGTTTTTGATAAACAGCAGTGAGGTGAATACCGAGTGGTGAATCAAGAAAGATCGGCATATGTGGTACGCGATGATTTTCAACGAGGTCATTTATTTCAAAAAGTAATTCCTGGGTGCGCTCGAGTGAAAATGTCGGAATAATGAGAGTGCCTTTTCTTTTGAAGTTATCTTCGATATAAGTTTCCAGCAATTTCTTACGTTCGTTACGAGCTTCATGGTTGCGATCACCGTACACACTTTCCATAACCATGTACGTTGCGTCGGTAATCGGATCAGTATCAGGCAAAAGCGGAGATGGTGAATTACCAAGGTCACCGGTGAAAACTATTTTTTTACCATTGAGACTAAATTCATACATGCATGAGCCGAGAATATGCCCGGCGTCCTTCATGGTGACCTGCCATTCGCCGAATTCGAAAGGTGTATGCATTTCCCTTGTCTCCCACATTGCAATAATCTTGTTCAGCGTCTCTTTTGTATAAATAGCATGAAGCGGAGAATTGCGATCGTGGCCGAGAATATTGTTCGTGTCCTCGAGCATGATTGGCGCGAGATCTTTGGTCGGAATAGATGAAATGATTTTGCCTTTGAAACCATCGTGGACAAGTTTCGGGATACGACCAATGTGGTCAATATGAGCGTGGGTAATAAAAAGTGTATCGATTGAAGCCGCATCATATGGAAACGGATCCCAGTTTAAGTCATCAGCCAATTTTTCGCTTTGCACCAAGCCGCAGTCAATCAGGAATTTCTTGCCTCCGCCGTCGACAAAAAAATTGGCTCCGGTAACAGTACCGGCGCCGGCAGCAAATGTAATTGAAACTTTTTGGGTCGCCATGAATCCCTATTATACACGATTTGACACTTCTGTTTGTTTTTCTTTTATATTTTCCTTATCAATAGATTCGTCCGGAACTTTTTTGGTCAAAACATTTGATAAAGCCAGAACAAACAGTGCGCCGCCGGCACCAAGAAGCATATCGCTCAGTGAATCAAGCGTATGGAATTCATCACCGCCATAGGTTGAAAGTCCAAATTCGAGCCCTTCCCAAAAAATAATAGCCAGCATGACAGCAAACAGGATCCGGGGATAATTTGGCTTGGCTGGTACACCAAACCATGGCCATTTAAGCGAAAAAGCGAATAAAAGAGCTGCAGTACCTATCATAATACCGCCGGAAAAGTGCATGAGCATGTCATACCACCATAAACTGCTATACCAGCTGAAATAGCCACCACCTAAGTTAAGGAAAAAAATGGCCCAGGCCAGAAAAAATGCCACTACTGCCCGTTCTTTTTGTGTCATATAGCGAAATTATTGCACGTTCAGCCCATAAATACAAAATTCCGACCGCTTTCGCCTGATGACGAAGCCAATCGGAGCCTTGTTACGGTTATTTGGATGATATTACCCTAGCTTTTTACTAGGTGAGTACGTCGTTCCGGCCGTCTCGAACTCATAAATGTGCTCAATCAGGGTACGAAAACAGTACGTTCTCATACAAAAGGTGTTCTAGGTAATACATTCAAATAACCGTACCTATATTGTACGCTTCTTGCAGAATGCAAACAATATAGACAGGCAAGAAAAAATCCTGCATGTTGCAGGATTTCTTTATTTGAAATATTTCTGAGAATTTTGCAAGTGCAGACATCAATTACTATTCCAACATGCCATCAAGATTAACATCGTACAAAATAGCTTCCTGTACAAGTCTGTAATTGATAATTTCTTCAGGTTTGAACCAAATATTTATTTCATAATCTGATTCAGTCGGATTGTCTGTGCAGTGAATGAGATTTCTGATAGCACGAGAGCCGTCAAAATCTGACATGTGATATGAATCGACAGTTAGGTCACCACGAATTGTACCGACATCAGATGTTGAAGGTTCAGTTCCACCAACGAGTTTTTTAATAATCGCTACAGACTGATTGCCTTCCCAAATCATCATGATAACAGGGCTCGACGTCATATATTTCACAATGCCTTTGATAATATCGCGGCCGTATTCAATCGCTTCTTTTTCAACCGGCAAACCGATTTTCTTTTTATTTTCAACAATACTCTCCCCTTTTTTGGTAAACCAAGCATCGTCTTTATTGTAATGTTTCCAGAGTTGCTCTTGGGTTGGTAGACCAAATTTCATGGCTACGA
>JAYSVN010000028.1:0-5255 GCA_043718505.1 Minisyncoccota bacterium
TGGCTGCATGGCGGACCATATAGAGAATCAGCCAAGCAATACCATCCATTCAAAAGCTATGGCGCATATGATTGGGCACTCGAAGAACTTGCAGAAACAGGTCAGGCCCGTGTTCTAAAACTAGACTATCGCGGTTCATTTGGTTTTGGCACCATTAAGCCGAGAAGTATTGTCGGCGAAGTTGGCCGCGGCGATGTGGCTGATGTTATGAGTCTGCTTTCCTCCGTTAAGACTTCGTACAAAACTGGATCAGTATACACAATGGGCAACAGTTACGGCGGTTACCTCGCACTGCGATCAGAAGTTGCTTACCCAAAAATATTTGCCGGCGCTCTTTCAGTCAATGGTGTAACAGACTGGAGTGAATTTCTTGATCATCTTGATACATCCATCTTTAATACATTCTTTGGCGGCAGACCCCAGGAAAATAACAATAGTCTCTACGCCAGAGCTAGTATTGTTGATCGAATTAAAAATCTTGGCGATACAAATAAAACAATAATTATTCAGGGACTTGATGATACAACTGTCCTTCCGTCACAGGCACCACTGCTTGATAAAGCGCTCAAAGATGCCAAAAAATTATCTGACATGACATTGCTTGAGGGTGAGAATCACGTTTATACAAAAACGAGCTCTCTCGAACTCGTCTGCTCTAAACTTTTTGAGCTGACCGGAGTAGATAAGACCGGCAGGTGTCTGTACAAGTAGCGAGACCATCTTCTAGACAATTTTCGCAGCATATAAAGTGTCTGTGGCAGTTGAGGTTGGCGCAATTAACATAATGCTCGGATTTTTCTTCGCATTTTTCGCATGTCCCGATAATGTCATGTATAGTATCCGGCCGCTTTGAATCATCAAAATGCATTGTTAAGCGTTGATCAAAAACATATAAAGAACCCTTAAAATCCTTGCCCGGATATTTTTCCATATACGAAACAATACCGCCATCGAGCTGATACACATCCTTAAAACCCTCTCTTTTCAAATAGCCTGAGGCTTTCTCGCAGCGCACTCCGCCAGTACAGACAGTCAGCACAGTTTTATCCTTTAAATTTGATATTTCTTTTACTTTCTCTTTAAGATCTCTAAAGTTCTCCATACCGGGGAAAATCGTACCTTCGAATTTTCCTGATTTGAGTTCGTAGTCATTACGCATATCAACGATATAAAATTCCTTGCCTTCTTCGTACCATGAACGCAACTCTTCCGGCTTTAAATGCGTGCCTGTTATTTCGTTTGGATTTATATCAGCGCTCGCTCGTTCCTCCTCTTTTTCTGTGCCATCAATAAGGTGTAACGAAACAATTTCTTTACGCACTTTTACCGAGAGTCGCGGAAAAGCAGTGCCATCTTCAGTACCCTCAGAAAGTTTCCAGTGAATATCTGCGAAAGGCTTAATATCCGTCTGTCCAGGCAATTCAAGCTTCTTCATATAATCCATGTACTCAGCAATGGCACCCTTTGTTCCTTCATAGGTAGCATTAATACCCTCATGAGCGATGATGCCCCTTCCCTTCATATTAAGACGTTCGAGAAGCGCCTTTTGTTCGATTTTTAAGGCTTCAGGGTCGCTTACAGGCGTGTATTTATAGAAAAGCACTATTTGGTGCATGTGTTACATAATAGCTATTTTTAATATTTAAGTGTACTTGACTAAGATATAATATAATTGTATTATCGAAAAAAACCCAAAAAAAATGGAACTGACAATTAAGGCTGCGTTGAGTGCAAAAAATTTATGGACAAATTATATTCACGCAATAATGGAGTTGGTCAAGCAAAAACTAGCCCCTTATAATCTCCCCCTTCACTTTCAAGTAGATCTACATTCTACAGACTGTAAGTATATAACCTCGAGGTTTGAAACTTTTGAGGATGACCATGATTTTATTTCTATTAGTCAAAACCATGGGGATAAAGAGCTGTATCGAGAATTATGGATTTCATTTAAGCCTGATGAATTTGATGACTCAAAACCTGGGTTATGGATTACGCTCAATAAGGGAATACCTTGGGATGACGAGTTCTACAAAGAAACAGGCAATGTCCCCTATAAAGCTGAAATACTTATCGATGAGGAATTTTACAGGCAATTAGCAAATTGGTTTAACCATAAACCTGTGGATACAGACGTATTTATTAATGAGCGCAATAGAGTTAGTGGTCCCAGATTTTAATTAAAACTGCCATATGGCAGTTTTTTATATGCAAAAATAAATTTATAAATGAAAAGGCATCTTCCTATACTTCTTGCCTCTCCACTTATCCGCAATTTTGACGCGGTTAATCGAGCGCTCGAGTTCAGCTTCAAAGTGACCAAAGTCGATATCAGACTCGTTTTTCTTTTGCATCAGTTCGGCGGCACGGTTCTTGGCACGATCAACATCGATTTGCGAAACATGCTCCGCGGTGTTGGCGAGAACAATAACTTCAGTTTCAGTCTGTCCGGCTTTGGCGCTTGGCACATGCTTGATCTCCACGAATCCGCCGGAGACTGCCATTGGTACATCATCCTGACCAGTTTCTACGTTTCCCTTTGCCAGGATCTCACCCAAACCCAGACTTGAAATGAGAGGGACATGGCCAGGCAAGATGGTAATTTCGCCTTCAGTTGTTGGTAAAGTCACCAAAGCCACCTCTTCTTCAAGCACGAGGCGTTCGGGAGTGACTATTTTGAGTTTTAGGGTTTGGGTTGACATAAGTACATATCTATGATACAATATAAAAAATTACATCTATGTGGAAAACAATTATGAGCAGACAAATTTCTGCAATATTCTTCGCTACTGCTTTTGCTGTAAACGTCGCTGGATTACTGTTCTTCAATACCCCTTACGTGGATTTCATTGAGAGAGTTAATCCCTACTCATCAAAAGACCTTACTATCATTGGAATCTTTCTGTTTACAGTAGTTCCAGCTTTGGCTTTTGCCTCCGAGAGTCAAAAATGGGTCGAAAAGAAATACTGAATGGAGTGCCACCTGCAATTTTAGCAGGTGGTTTTTCTTTTACAACGCCCCCTCCCTCACCAGCGCAAGTGTCGCCTACAGGCTTCCCTTGGCACTTTGCAGTGCACAAGTGTACGTCTTTACAGACTCCCTTGCATATAAAACTCCTGCTCTCCCTTTTCATCATGCTTCCCTTCTAGTATCTCACGGAACGAACGAATCGTATCTTTGAGCGAAACATATGCGCCTGGCGTACCCGTAAACTGTTCGGCGACAAAGAAAGGCTGCGACAGGAAGCGTTGAATTTTGCGGGCGCGGACAACGAGGTCTTTGTCATCTTGCGATAATTCTTCCATACCGAGAATGGCAATGATGTCCTGCAGGTCTTTATACTTTTGCAAAATACGCTGGACTTCGCGGGCAACTTCGTAGTGCTCTTTGCCGACGATGTTTGGATCGAGAATTGTTGACGATGAGTCCAATGGATCAACAGCCGGATAAATACCAAGCTCAGAAAGCGAACGGTTCAAGACCACAGTTGAGTCCAAGTGGGCAAAGGTTGTCGCTGGCGCTGGGTCGGTGAGGTCATCGGCCGGCACATAGACAGCCTGAACTGACGTAACCGAGCCTTTGTCAGTTGAAGTAATGCGTTCCTGCATGGCGCCCATTTCAGATGCCAAGGTTGGTTGGTATCCCACAGCCGAAGGAATACGGCCAAGCAAGGCCGAAACTTCAGAACCGGCCTGGGTGAAGCGGAAAATGTTGTCGATGAAGAAGAGCACGTCTTTGCCTTCTTGGTCGCGGAAGTGTTCGGCCATAGTGAGCCCAGTGAGCGCCACGCGCAGACGCGCGCCCGGCGGTTCATTCATCTGTCCGAAGACCATGGCGACTTTGTCCAATACGCCAGACTCTTTCATTTCGTGGTACAAGTCATTACCCTCACGTGTTCGTTCACCAACGCCGGCAAAAACCGAATAGCCGCCGTGGTTTGACGCGATGTTGTGGATGAGTTCTTGAATCACGACAGTCTTGCCGACACCTGCACCGCCGAATAGTCCGACTTTGCCACCTTTGAGAACCGGACAAATGAGGTCAATAACTTTGATGCCGGTTTCAAGAATTTCAACTTTGGTAGCTTGTTCGGTGAATTCTGGAGCTTTGCGGTGGATCGGCAGAGTTTTAGTACGAGCGGCTTCTGGCTTGGCATCAATAGCTTCGCCGAGAACGTTGAACATACGGCCAAGCGTTGGCTCACCGACTGGAATGGTAATTGGCGCGCCCGAATCGACAACTTCAAGCCCACGTGACAGGCCGTCTGTGGTATCCATAGCCACCGTGCGCACAACATCGCCGCCCATGTGGAATTGGGTTTCGAGAATAACTTTTTTTCCGCCGAGCGTGACCTCAAGCGCATTGTAGACAGCCGGAATTTGCCCTTCAGCAAAGTGGACGTCTACGACTGGTCCGATGATTTGTTTTATTTTTCCGTGCATATGATTATTTTATTTGGCTATTTTTTTCAATAATATTAAAATATCTTTCTTTTAATTGGTTAGCGTGTTCACTTAAATACTTTACGTCTTTAAAGCTACTTACTAAATCGACGGGATTAACCCCAAGTTCAAACAATTGTTCTCTAAAAACTAATGAGGGTTCATTAGTAATACCAGTAATACTTAGTGCTAATTGCGCCAACACCTCATCTTTCAGTATTTTTTTATTTAAAGCATCTAGCCCTAATTTTTGGATTTTTGGACTACGGTATATATCATCACTAAATTCTCCTGTGTCTAGATCGTATACGGCATCATCAACTTCTCTCTCAAGAGAATGAATGTCGGCATCGATACTCACAAGAGATTTAATGAAACTTTCACGTAGTTGCCAGGCAGCTGCAGAATCATCAGATTTCACAGGATCAAGCAATTTTGAAATTGTCTCTTTTTGACTTTTAATATTGCCCAGGTTTTCAAGCAACAGAGCATACATTTCTGGGTCAAGATTATTTTTAGCTTCCATTTGAAGTTTTTCCTCTTCACTATTATTTTTTGATACAGGGTCAGATTCCATAATTTTTAACTCACACTCGCCATACCGGCGCTAATTTCTGATATTTCCTGCGTGATCGACGATTGGCGGGCTTTGTTGAAGACGAGGGTGAGCTCGTCGATGATCTCGCCTGCCGCATCGGTCGCATTCTTCATGGCCACCATTCTTGATGACTGCTCGCTCGCCATTGATTCGAGGAGCATTTGGTAAATGTGCATGCGGGAAAGTTCTTCGATCAAGTTTATCACAAGCGACT
>JAYSVN010000029.1:0-48580 GCA_043718505.1 Minisyncoccota bacterium
TCTTCTTCCGCAAACTTTAATGCATTCATAGCTGAATCAATTACTCCTTGCTCCATAGCATTAAGTTTCCTTAATGACTCAAACTTTCCACCGAATGAATTGGCGCGAACCATAAGATCACCGATAATCGTTTTAAGATCATCCTGATCAGCATTTACCATCGCTTCTATATCCTCAAGTTTGGCGTCCATAATCTTCTGAATAGCTTGATCCTGAAGATTCTTATTGTCCGCCACCATTTCGAGCATATCGCTATAATCGTGACCGATTTTAGCTTTTAGCTTGGCTTTTACCTCTTCGGTTTTACCTTGTTCTTCGAAAATCCAATCTGAATTTCCACTTTTTTTGTTAGTGCTCATTTTTGTCTATTTTTTGGTTTTCAATGTTCAATTTTTTAGCCTCTTTATTTGAGGGTCTTTTGGCTAAATTAGCATATATATACTGTATTGTCAAGGCTATTGCTGCTTTATAGGAAATAAAAAAATACCCCGAAAAAATCGGGGCTTTAGTGCTATTATAACCTTATTTTACAAGCTATTTTGGAACTTCATCCATGACTCGAGCTCCATTACTATTGTGGGCATCTGTTTTACTGTCATCATCATGAATACTAACTGAAAAGCCATAGTGCTTCACCCTTCCACAAACAATGTCATCAATTTTCATAGTCATCCAACCTTCAGGAATCCTATGGGGTGGAATTCTTGAAGCTCCCCTGAACGGATTATCAATTTCAATGGCGATAAAGAATGCGAGTATCGACAGAAAAGTAAAACTTCCGATCGTAAACAGTGCAAGCTTAATGTTCGGATACTGATAGATCGATGCCATACCAATAGTCACTGCAGAAATGAAAAACATGAGGGTATGGATAATGCGCGGCATTCTCCTGTCACGTTCTTCCAGAAATATTCTGGCATTATACGTATCTATAGCTGACTTAATTCTGCTATTTTGTCTAATCATTCTGGACAAAATAGAACCTTGCAATGTACCATACAAAATACTCGGCATGAAAAATATTATTTCACGCCTTGGTTCAATTACGGCAGTTGCGGGATCGGCAATTCCAAAGAATTGATAAATATTTTCCCGGAAAAGATACCAGATTGAGATAGTAACTAATGTGAGTCCTGTTGATTTTAAAAGAATGATTACGGTGCGTCCAGAAATATACTTTGCTTCTTGCGGTGTGATTTTCATATTACATTTTTTTATGATTAAAGCATAATGTTTTTTTATTGTCAATAAAAAAACGCCCCGTGAGGAGCGTTTCCAATACACTTTTTCTTTTTTACTTTTTCTTTTCGAGATCATTGACAATATCATCGATACCGCCACGAATCTTTTTAAGGAGACCAATTCCGCCTTTTTCAGCCTTATCAGCAAGCCCAAACAGTGACCTGCCGACTCTGCGAACTACTTTATCCATGCCATTTCCTGTACCGATAAACCCATCAACTCTTGATTCGTTCTTGAGCCAGATAGTGCTGTTTTCTTTTCCCGGAATAAAGCTGACGACATCGAGAGATTCCAATTTATTTCCTTGTATGACATGAGTATAGTCCATATTGTCACGCATGAGTAAATTATTGATGAAACCACGGACATTTTTGACATCCATAATGATAATGAATGTGGCCGGTTTAAACGTTTCTCTGATCGCCTTGATCAGGATATTGTTATCCTTATCAGAATCAGAAAGTTCAGTCGAACTTGGTGGCTGCGGAAGTAAGGCCTGGACAATACCAAGTGCTGTTTTGCCAGCTTCACCGGTATGTTTGAACAGAAAAATGGCAGTATTTAGGCCATCGCCAGCATCGTCATCAAAGAACAGAATTCTTTTTGCCAATTCATTTAATTTTTTCTGATTGGCTTCGCTGAGCGATTCGGACGCTATTCTTGAAGTTGGTGCGGTAATAATAAAGATTTTCTTCATGTTTATTTGGTTTTGGGATTAGAACTATGTTTAGAATATTGCTTGTACTTTACATCAAAAAGAAATATTGTCAAATAGCTTGGCGCTCGTACAAAAAAACCGCATTGCTGCGGAATTTTTCATATTTGTCTTTAATTTTTATTTACTGAAATTTCTCTTTGGTCCGCCTGATCTACTCGGTGAAGATCCGGGTTTTGAAAACCTGCTACTCGATGAACTTCGCTTTGCATAACCGCTGGATTTTGAAAATGAGCGCTGTGGGCGTTGTGCACCGCCTGAACGTTGCGAACCAAACGATTGCGCACCGAAAGGACGCGATCCTGATACACCATGGTGCACTGGCGGGCGTGATGAGTCGCCGCGCGAGGAGCGAAATCCGCCTGGTCGTGAAGAACCACTGCGGGATGATCCTGATCTTGGATTACTGCCTTGATAATTTGAAGGTGCTGCTGAAACACCTGGCAAATCACTCGGCAATGGTGTCATCTTAATTGGTTTGCGAATAAGACGCTCAATATCTTTAATATCTTTTCGCTCTTCAGGCGTAGCAAAAGAAATCGCATGACCGGCAGCACCTGCACGGGCAGTTCGGCCGATGCGGTGAACATAATCTTCTGACTGGCTCGGTAAATCAAAGTTGATGACGAGTTCAATATTTTTGACATCGATTCCGCGCGCCACAATATCAGTCGCAACTAGCACGCGATACTTACCTGCTTTAAATCCTTCAAGTGCGGCTTTGCGTTGATTGAGTGAACGGTTTGAGTGAATTTCAGCAGCGGTGTGACCCATATGCATGACTTTGTAGGCAACTTTAGTTGCGCCGTGTTTAGTACGAGTAAAAATAATTGCCGAGCCCTTGTAATCAGTGAGAACTTTTTCAAGCAAGCGTAATTTGTCATCGCGCCGTACTACAAAAATTTCCTGCGTAACATTTGCGGCAGTAGTTCCTTGTGGTGCAATTTCAATTTGCAAAGGAATTTTCATAGCTTTTGTTGCAATAGTCAAAATTTCAGCCGAAAGAGTTGCCGAAAAAAGCATTGTTTGACGCTCAGTCGGAATTGCGGCAAGAATTTGTTTGATCGAAGGCAAAAATCCCATGTCGAGCATGCGATCAGCTTCGTCGAGTACAAGGAATTTTACCTTACTGAGGTTTACGTTTTTATTTTCCATGTGATCGATGAGACGACCAGGAGTTGCTATGACAACCATTGGATGACGCTTGAGTGCAGCAATTTGTGGACGCATCGGTGCACCACCAATGAGTACAACAGGACGAACACCGAGTGGCGTACCAACTTTTGAAAATGTTTCTTCGACTTGGAGTGCTAGTTCACGTGTTGGAACAACAATAAGCGCCATACCGGTGCCGGAAAGAAGACCCTGAATAACAGGTATGCCAAAAGCCAGGGTTTTACCTGTTCCTGTCTGTGCAATACCGACAATATCTTTACCTGCGAGCGCAGGCGCAATTGCCTGTTCTTGAATTGGAGTCGGAGTCGTATATGCGATTTTATCTAAGATCGTAAGGAGGTTGGGCGCGATGCCAAGATTCCGAAACGTTGGGCCATTAGCGCCCGGGGTTGGTATATTCATTACTTAGGTTGTGAATATACCATGGTTTGGGTTATTTAGCAATTTTTAAGTGTTTTTAATATTTAATTAAGATTTTATTAATAGCAATCCCGGTACTATATTAGCTATGACATCAAAATGGATACAATTAAAACCCCAGGCTATCGCCCTTAGACTCGAGGGTACATCCATAAGAGAAATCGAAAAATTGCTTGGAATTGCTCGATCGACTTTAAGTGGGTGGCTAAAAGAAGTAATTATTCCAGAGGAGAATAGACAAAAACTCAGAACACCCATATGGAAAAATTTGGAAAAGGGGCGGGTAAATGCAATTGCTTGGCATAATATGCAGAAACAGAATCGTTTACTGGCAGCTAAAACTGAAGCTGACAGACTGCTGCTATTGATTGATTTTACAAATATTATTATTGCAAAGTTATTTTTATCTTCTTTATATCTAGGTGAAGGGAGCAAGAAAAGTATTGCAACTTCTATGGGTAACAGCGACCCACTTATTCTTAAATTTTTTATTGAATCACTTGTTCATTTATATAAAGTAGATAGAAATACTATTAGGTTTGATTTACACCTTCGAGCAGACCAGGATGGTGATACATTGAAAATATATTGGGCTAATCAGTTAAATCTGCCAGTTCAAAACTGTAGGACAATTTCTTACGACAAAAGAACAGTTGGCAAAACAACATACCCAGATTATAAAGGAGTATGTTTAGTACGCGGTGGCTCAGTTGCGATTCAAAGAGAATTAGTATATCTTAGTAGAGGATTTATAAAGAAATTCTTGCGCGGTTAGCTCAGTTGGTACGAGCGCGCCGTTGACGTCGGCGAGGTCGCAAGTTCGATCCTTGCACCGCGCACACTACAATACTGCTTCTGGATTCAAGAAGTTACTTCTTCTCCTCCCCCAAAAACTTAATCAAAGAATCAGAAACTGCTTTCACCTCTTTGTCATCAAACATTGAAACTGACAGCACGTGCTTGCTCAATTTTTTGAAAGCTTTTACTTCATTGGCAATTATTTTTGGATCAACAAGGTCAGTTTTGGTTAGAATAATGACTTCTTCTTTATGTTCAAGGCCTTTACCAAAAGTTTCAAGTTCATTACGAATGGCTTTATAAGCTTCGAGCATTCCAGTGCTGCCTTTTTTATTACTTTCATTTACTTCAACATTTTCTTCGCCATGGCCTAAATAATTTTCAAAAGAAATTAAATGGGCAATCATTTTTGTTTTTGTAATATGTCGCAAAAATTTTGTACCAAGACCTTTACCTTCTGATGCTCCTTCAATAAGCCCCGGAATATCGGCAATGATGTGTCCGTAAAAATCACCAAGGTTCGGATCAAGCGTAGTAAAAGCGTAATCGCCGACTTTGGCACGCGCACTTGTGAGCGCATTGAGCAAACTCGATTTGCCGGCATTTGGAAAACCCACCAGGCCAATGTCCGCATACAGCGAAAGTTCAATTTTAAAACGCGCCTCTTCACCTTCCCTTCCCGCTGTTGCCCAGCGAGGCGACTGATTGGTCGAACTTTTGAAATGTTCATTGCCTTTACCGCCTGAACCACCGGCTAGAATTTTGGCACGATCACCTGTTTCAACTAATTCATACGTACTGCCGGTATTGAGGTTGGTAATAGTAGAACCCACCGGCAATTTCATAATATAGTCTTCACCATCACCGCCCTTGCGACTTGAACCTTCACCATCTTCACCACGTCCGGCTTTAATTTTTCTTTTTGATTTATAGTCAGCCAGCACAAAAACATCACGAATAGCTTCCGCGATGACGTCTCCGCCTTTGCCTCCGTCGCCGCCATTCGGGCCGCCACGATCGATAAATTTTTCCTGGCGCCAACGAACAACCCCGTCGCCACCGCGACCAGCCATTGCTTCTATTTCAATTTCATCAATAAGTGCCATGGGGATTTTTTTGTTAGTGCAGCTATTTGCTACCGCACTACTCTACGATTCTAAAGCGATTTTGGCAAGGTTAATGGCACCTTCCTGGGTTTTGGCAAAAGCCAGAAATCGGCCATTATGACAAAAAGTTGCATCAGGCACGCCGGAAACATTGGCTAGCTCACTATCTGAAAGTCCGGCCCAGGCCTCAGGAAATGATTTCCTTTTTTCAAATGAGCTCTCTGAAATCGGAACCGTTTCGGCACTCCACGTTCCACCATTATTCGGATAGACGAAAAATTTTATTTCAGGCAAAGCAGAAAGCGTATGGATAAAATTAATGCGTTCATAGTCTTTGGCAAAAATAATGAGTGACTTATTGTTGCTGGCGTTATAGGTTTCGGTAATTTCTCTGGCCGCATCCAGACTCGCTCTTTGTACGATAATGTATCTCTCAAGAAAAGCTTTGGCTTTTGAAACTGCTACTGTGAATCGTTCATTCATAAGAGCTTCATTACCCTTTTCCTCCCATGTTGGTTTTTCAATCATGGCAAAAAGCCAGACCGGCGCCGAAAAAACTCCTTCGATCAAATTTTTGGAAATATCAAAACCATTATCATTGGCATCAATTGCGCAAACAAGCTCATTTTCTATTTTTTGCCACAAGGCTTCGTCGTCTCCACAAACCTGTTTGCCGAAATGTTTCCAGACTAAACCAAATGATGCATACGGAACACCATTATCACGTTTACCAGCTCCGCCTTTTTGGTGATGGTCAAAACGGTTACATGCTGGATCATATTCACCTCCGACATCGACGACATAGTCGCCCGTCGCAATTTCATCGGGATGGCGGGAGCGAATAACCTTAATTACTTGCTCAGAACTATTTGCTTTTTGCTCTGCTTCTCCGAGCATCATCAAAAGTGTCGCCACTGCAAAAACATCATCTGCATGAAAAGAAGCGCTGTGGGTTACGATTTTTATTTCTTTTGTATCATTGTCGTTCATTTTTACTATTTTAATTACGCTTTAGAAAAAATTCATTACTTCTTCATAATATCATGCTCTCCTCTTCTATTCCTCCCAGACATCTTTTTCCAAAATCTCTCTCTTGGTTTCGTATAGCTCAATAATAAACTGAAGGATGCGCTGGAGGATAACAAAAGCAACCAGGAATGCCAGGAAAAGAAGCATGAATTTTCTGATATCGTGGCTGATTTTGAAAGCCGCAATTGAGAAAATGTAACCGAGACCAAGCGCCAAAAAAGCCCAGACTACCGAAGAAACAACTTCGGCTCTAAAATACGTCGTGCGGCGAACCTTGGTAAAGCCCGAATAAATGAGCACGAGATTATTGAGTCCGAAAATAAATTTTGAAATAAAGACAGACCAAAACGGTTTTTCTCTAAATTTCGGTAATAAAGTTCTGACTTTGCGAACGACAAAACGAAAAAATCGGCTGTTGGCATATTTACGGCGAAGAAAACGGCCCACTCTATAACCAATCAATGTTTTTGACAAACCGCCGGCAATGGCCACTAAGTAGGCTTCGGCAAAAGAAAAAGCACCAATATGAGCTAAAATTCCCGTAATAATAAGCGTAAATTCACCTTCGATCAGGACACCTAAAAAAACAATAAAATAGCCAGCGAGCTGGTGGTTTTGGGCAAAATTGGTAATAGCATCAAAACTAAGCATATTATTCTATATTATTTATCGCCAAAAGCTTTATTGAGAATCCAATTTAAAATTGAAATAATGAGAGCTCCCCATATTGCAGCAGTAATACTATCCACAGTAAATCCGGCAACAAGTGTCGCCACAAACCAGAGTATCACTCCGTTTATAACCAGAGAAAAAAGTCCGAGCGTAATAATATTTATAGGCAAAGTGAGTAGCGTGACAATAGGCTTTACAACAGTATTTATAAAACCAAGAATAGCCGCCACGAGAATTGCCGCCAAAAAGCCACTCACATGAATGCCACTCACAATATATGGAGTCGCAAGGACGGCAAGTGTCAATATTAACCAATGAACGATGATTTTCATATGTGTAAAAAATTTAAAAAAGTGATTCGACGACTTCCTTAACTAACATGCCATCAGCTTTGCCTTTCAGGTCTTTCATAAGAGTTCCCGTAAGCTGGCCGGCCTTGCTTTTGTCAGTAACATTGAGCTCTTCTTTTTTTACCCTGGCCAGAATTTCAATTTCTTCGCGATCCATCATTTTTGGTAAAAAAGTTTCGATAACAGCAAGCTGAGCTTCTTCTTCGGCCGCCAAATCTTCACGGCCGCCAGTTCTATATTGAGAAATAGAATCCCGGCGCTGCTTGGCCAGACGCATCATAACAGTTTGAGCTTCATCATCAGCGAGCGTATCCTGTGGAGTTTTACCTTTAGCAACCAATTCATTTGTAAAAGCGCTCGACATGCCGCGCAAAGTATCAAGACGAACAGAATCCTTGGCTTTCATGGCTTCTTTTATGCCTTCTTTGATTTTATCCTGTATCATATAGCCATTTTACCATATAAGCATACGGATCTGAAGATTTTATCAAAGAATAATAAAAACGTGTTAAAATGCGCTTATGCCCGAGAAAAAACCCTACAAACTCCTCTTTTTTGATACTGAAACAACCGGTAGTCGTGAAGACGACCGCCTCATTCAAATTGCCTATATGTATGAAGGCCAGACAGCCTCCGAGCTTTTTAAGGCGCCCTTGCCTATTCAAATTGATGCTATGGCTGTGCATCATATAACTAATAAAATGATTGAAGACAAGCCGCCATTTTTATACTCTGCAACGCATAAATATCTGCACGATCTGGCTCATGATGAAAATACTATTTTTGTGGCCCACAATGCGCCGTTTGATCTCGCAATGCTCAAGCGTGAAGGTATTATTCCGATGAAATCAATTTGTACCCTCAAAGTTATTCGCGCCATTGATGAAGCCAGTAAAATTCCTTCATATAAATTGCAGTACTTGCGCTATCTTCTCGATATCGATATTGAAGCTACGGCACACGATGCTATGGGTGATGTTTTGGTTTTGGAAAAAATATATCGCCATCTTGAAAGTGAAATGTGTAAAAAGCATTCAATTGAAAATGATGCCGCTATCGAAATGATGATGGAAATTTCCGGTAAGCCGTCCCTCCTGAAACATATTAATTTCGGCAAACATAAAGGCAAAACAATTGACGAAGTCGCACGTACCGATAAAGGCTATTTGGAATGGCTCTACAATGAAAAAAAGAAAAATCCTGCCGACGAAACTGACTGGCTGTATACGCTTGAATATTATCTTAAATGATTAATTATTTAAGATAAAAAATTCATAAAAGAAAAACCCCGGAAATTTCCGGGGCTAATTGTTTAACATTTAAAATTGCGTATTACTCAACTGTGACCGCTTTCGCTAAACCGCGAGGCTGGTCAACATCTTTACCGAGCATATGAGCAGTATGGTACGCCAGCAACTGAAGTGGGATTGATGCCGTAATTGCGTACAGATAATCCTTCGTCTTTGGTAATTCAATAACGTGGTCAGCCATTTCTTTTACGGTTTCATCGCCTTCAGTACACAATGCAATAATTTTTCCCTTACGAGATTTTATTTGACTCATTGCATTGAGCACTTTGTCGTACGTATCAGACTCTTTAGTTGCAATCACAACAGTTGGCATATTCTCATCGATGAGTGCGATGATACCGTGCTTGATTTCAGCAGCGCATAATCCTTCCGCATGAATGTACGATATCTCTTTAAGCTTCAGCGCTCCTTCGAGAGCAACCGGATATCCATAACCTCGGCCCATGTAGAGAAAATTCGGGCAATGCAGATATTGTTTGGCTATAGCTTTGATTTCCTCAGTTTTATCAAGTAACATTTTCACTTGCTGAGGAAGACTGAGCATTGCGGCAACATGTCCCTGCATTTCCTTTTTCGTAATGAGACCTTTTTTGTAACCGATACTGAGTGCCATCATTGCAAATACTGAAACTTGAGCAGTGAAAGCTTTTGTCGAAGCCACACCAATTTCAACTCCGGCATGCGTGTAGCAACCAGCTTTGGTCAGTCTCGATAATTCTGATCCGACAACGTTGCAAATACCGAATACGTCACCAACTTTAGGTCTGGCCGTAATGAGCGCACCGTTTGTATCAGCTGTTTGACCGGACTGAGAGACACCGATAATGACATCATCTTCATGAATAATCGGATTACGATATCTGAATTCAGATGCTGTTTCCACCACGGTAGCAACTTTGGCAAAATCTTCAAGAAGATATTTGCCGACCATTGCTGCATGATACGACGTACCACAGCCAAGCAAAACGAAACGTCTGGCATTCAGAAATCTTTTGAAATCATCCTGAATTCCGCCAAGAACAATCTTTGACGACTTCTGGCGAATTCGGCCACGCATTGTGTCTTCGAGGCTCCTCGTCTGCTCATGAATTTCCTTGAGCATAAAGTGATCAAAACCACCTTTTTCAATCTGTTCAAGTGTCATCGTGATTTCATCCAAATAAGGAGTAATTTCACGCTGCTCAAGATCAGTGATTTTAGGAAGTTCATCAAGAATGATTGTTGCAATCTGACCGTCATCAAGATTAATTACTTTTTCAGAGTAACCAATTATTGGCCCTTCACTTGAAGCAACTATGTATTCTTTGTAATCCATAGTGAGACCGATAACAACCGGACTCGACATTCGCGCAGCAACCAAAAGATTTGGGTAGTCTGCGTGTAGAACAACGATTGCATATGCCCCGACAATTTCATGAAGAGCAGCCCTGACCGCATCAGTGAGACTGAATGAAGGATTTTCCTTCATTATATCTGTGATAAGGAGCGGCAGAACTTCAGTGTCGGTATCACTTTTGAAAGTGTAACCTTTACGCTCAAGTAACTTCTTGAGTGCGCGATAATTTTCAATCTGACCGTTATGGACAAGAGAGATTTTATTATCAGCTGAAAGATGCGGATGCGCATTTATAACACTTGGCACACCATGTGTTGCCCAACGTGTATGACCAATACCCGCCGTTCCGTTGAGATCCACGTTGAGATTTGCATCTTGCCCGGCGATAGCCTCATTCAATTTATCAATATTACCTAACGCTTTTATTGTCGTTAGTTTTCCGTTTTTCTGGATAGTGAGACCCGCGCTATCGTAGCCGCGGTATTCAAGGGCTTTCAGTCCCTTAAGAATAACTAGCATAGCTTCTCTATGACCAATGTAAGCAGTGATTCCACACATTCTATTTAGTTTTTAATTGTTTTTAGGATAGTTTTGCTTAGTTATACTACTATATATTTATTTGTAAAGGGTTTAGGGAAGAGCTTGACTTTTATAGTTTTAGGTGATATAATAAAGAAAAAGCTAAAACTATGGACACTATAGCAATGATCTTTCGAAACATTTTTGATGCAGCATTTGGTAATAGGCAGCGCACAACGGTAACAATTTGCGCACTTGTTATCCTTTACTTCCTTTTTCATCCTGCTTTCTTTCAGGCATGCCTCCAATTAGTAATAATCCTCGCGATTGTTCTATACGTAATTAAGGTAATGTTTTTTGGAACGAAAAGTAGCGGAAAAAAATGAGGTACACAATTAAATAAAAAGCCTTGAGAAAATTCTCAGGGCTTTTTTATTTTTACTAATTTAATTTGATGATAATGTATTGTGAGTGAAATTATTTCTGTTCGCTTTCTGTCTTTGGAGTTTCAGTCGTACTTTCAGCTTTCGGTTCACTTGTGCTGTCTGCTTGCTGAGCACCTTCCGGAGCTTGCTCGCCTGTCGGCGCTGAACTAGCTTTGGCCATTTCCTCTCCAATTTTTGTAAGCGAATCAGAAAGTGCAGTTGTTGCAGTCTTTATAGCTGCCATATCAGTTCCCTCTTTAGCTGTTTTTAGTTCAGCTATTTTGCTTTCAACAAGTGACTTTGTTTCAGGTGTTGCTTTGTCGCCATAATCTTTGAGACTTTTCTCGGCAGTGAAAAGCATTTGTTCAGCCATGTTTTTTGCATCGACGAGTTCTTTCTTTTGCGCGTCTTCGGTAGCATGTGTTTCGGCTTCTTTTTTCATGCGTTCAATATCAGCATCAGTGAGACCAGAACGAGCTTCGATTCGAATCGATTGCTCTTTGCCTGAAGCTTTATCTTTTGCCTTCACCTGGAGAATTCCGTTGGCATCAACATCAAACATGACTTCGATTTGAGGCATGCCGCGTTGAGATGGTGGTATGCCATCGAGAATAAATCGGCCCAGTGATTTGTTGTCGGCAGCCATAGGTCGCTCGCCTTGGACAATATGAATTTCGACTTGGGTTTGATTGTCGGCTGCGGTTGAAAATACTTGCGACTTAGAAGTCGGAATAGTCATGTTGCGTTCAACAAGCTTGGTCGCAACACCGCCTAGTGTTTCGATACCAAGTGAAAGAGGAATGACATCGAGCAAGAGAACATCTTTAACATCACCCTGCAAGACACCGGCTTGCACAGCTGCACCGAGCGCTACAACTTCATCCGGATTGATCGAGCGATTTGGATCTTTGCCGAAAAACTTCTTCACTTCTTCAATCATCTTCGGCATGCGAGTCTGGCCACCAACAAGAATAATTTCATTGATGTCAGCGATTTTGAAAGGTGACGCTTCCATAGCACGCTTGGTAATCATCATGGCGCGAGCGATAAAGTCATCAGCAATTTCCTCAAGCTTGGCACGAGTCATTTTCATGAGCAAGTGCTGAGGGCCTTCGGCAGTTGAAGTGATGAATGGAATATTGATTTCAGTTTCATTGGTCGTCGAAAGTTCGATCTTGGCTTTTTCTGCCGCTTCATCGAGACGCTGTAGTGCAAGCGGATCTTTTGAAACGTCCACGCCTGACTCCTTCTTATATTCATCCGCGATGTAGCGAATAATTTTTTTATCGATATCACGTCCGCCGAGGTGGTGGTCACCGTCGGTTGATTTTACTTCGATCACGTCGTTGCCAACTTCGAGCACAGAAACGTCGAACGTACCGCCGCCAAAGTCGAAGACCACAATTTTTTCATCTTTTTTTGTTGAAAAACCGTATGCCAGAGCGGCAGCCGTTGGCTCGTTGATGATACGCATGACTTCAAGACCGGCAATGGCGCCAGCATCTTTTGTAGCTTTGCGTTGCGCGTCGTTGAAGTAGGCCGGAACTGTAATGACGGCCTGGGTAATTTTCTCTCCGAGCTTGGCTTCAGCATCAGTTTTGAGTTTACCGAGAATCATCGCCGAAATTTCTTCCGGGCGATATGCTGCGCCGCCAATATTGGCTTTGACACCGCCATCATCGGAACGTTCAATTTTGTAGCTTGCGGTTTCTTTGTCTGAATTGAGTTCAGGATCTTCGAAGCGATGACCCATGAAGCGCTTGATGCCGTAGATAGTGTTTTGCGGATTGGTGACGGCCTGGCGCTTGGCGAGCTGACCGACGAGTCGCTCACCTGTTTTTGAAATTGCCACAACAGACGGCGTGGTGCGCTGACCTTCAGCATTTTCAATTATTTTCGGCTGACCGCCTTCGATGATGGCGATAGCTGAGTTTGTAGTTCCTAAGTCGATTCCGATTATTTTTGACATATGATTTTTAATTAATTAATTTATAAAAGATTATGTGTTACTAATTGCAAAGACTAAAAAAGTAATGATTGCACTAGTAAAAATAATTAATCCCGCCCATTGGAAGAAAATTTGTATATTTCTTACTGTAAACCACTTAATTTTCCAGATGGGTTTTCGTCCCACACTTGTATAATTATTTGATGGATTTATGCCCTTTGCCATAGTTTCATTTATATGTTTTTGCTCTATTCCACATATTCGTATTACCAATAGACATGAGACCCCGATAGCGAAAGCTGCACTAGCAAACATTATCCATGACCAATGCAAAATATCAGACCGTAGTATATTTTCAGAATTTTTAACAAAACCAAAAGAAAAGCCTATCGCACCCAAAGAAATCGTAAAAATCCAGTGATCTATAAAATCTGAAATTTTTTGCATAACTGAACCTTGTTCTCTAAAATTCTGGTGCCATCTATTTTCTAATTCTTGATTTAGCATAATTTGTATTTAATTTATAACTTTTCCGCGTCTACACTTACTTCTTCTCACTTCCCGCTTTAAAATCCGCTGACTGAAATGGGCTTGGAATTTCTGGAGCAGTCATATCTATTTCGCCAAACTGCTTTTCATAATTTGCTATCTGTTCAGAAAAAAACAGGGCAATACTTTTGGCGACCTTCGGCGTGGTGGCGTATGGATCGAGGTTGTTGCCTGATGTCATGCAAAACATGACGGCTTCTTTATTAAATGCGCCGAGTGCGCCGTCACAGAATTTTTTTGGCAATTGGTTAAAGTCTACTTTTGTTGGGTCTACCATATGATTTTTAAATAAATTATTTTAATAAATTTTTATTAATAACTAATAATTTCTCAAATATGCGTTTGTGTAGCCAAATTATATACTTACCCATTTATTTTGACAAGCTTTTCGTGACCACCAATTCCTTGTCAAATACAATATAACATAATAAAATGAAGCTGTAATGAAGAAAAACAACCCCCAATCTGCCATTTTAAAGGTCCTGGGTCGCAAAAAAGCCCTATCTTTGGACAAACTCAAGTCTGAGTCGGAAACTGCTCTCTTGGGCGATTTTAAAGGCCAATATAAGGGCACCACCAAGCCTTCATATGCGGTTGGACGGGCAATAAAGGCCATGATCGATACTGGTCTAGCGGAAGTGCTTTCGGCTGGGCAAAGTGACTTTGTGCGCATCACAGCTGCCGGTCGCGAGAAGCTTTACCGAGATGAACTTTCGAGCACGAGCATGCCAATTTCTCGCACCTGGGACGGCAAGTGGCGCCTCGTTATGATTGACCTACCGGAAGATCGCAAAAACGAGCGCGAGGCTTTGCGCTACTTACTCAAGAAAGCCGGTTTTGAACTTTTGAAAAATTCGGTCTGGGTTTCCCCTTTTCCTTTTGAGCAATTTTTTACCAATATTAAAAAAGATCTGGGCCTAACGACGGAGATGATGATTGTGGTGACGGATACGATTGATACTGAAACTGAGAAAGTGCTTTTTGAGGTTTTTGGGAAATAAAAATAGCAACCTGTAAATTACTTTGGGTGAACGTTTTTGTAAGTGTTTTCAGATCTACGCTCAATGGTGTCAATGTGATTACCAGAAATCCTCAGGGTAAAGATTACTCGGAAAGATCCCTTGCGAACACGAAAAATATCTTTGGTTCCCGCAAGCTTTTTTACATCCAGTCCTGCTAAATTATCAACTTCAATCTTATCCACCAATGCAGACAAATATTTATGTTCCCTTGGCGAAACCTTTGCCAAAAGTTTTTTGATTGCATCCGGCATATATTACTTTTTGAGAGATTTTCTAAGGATAGCAGCTAATTTTTTTGCCGAGATTCCTCCGCCCGGCATAGATCTAAAATCCCCAATAGTCTCCCAAACCTCTTCCACGGGTTCGAGACGAAATACCGGTCGTGAGCGTTTAACTACGAGAAAACTTGCACCTTTTTCTAGGGCATCAATATATTTTTTAGCATTAAGACGAAATTCTTTGAACGGAACAATTTGTTCTTTTGTAGTCATTTTTCTTTTCATTCTTAAAGTTTATCTTTAGTTAAACTTTAAGTCAATTAGTTTTAAGCTGCCCTTTTGCCGAGGCTACCCATAGCCTACCATTACGGTATGAAATATTGTTTAAGAAATAATAAACTTTTTTGACTTTATTGCCCTGTGCGCTACTATTAAGTATATGTTTAAAGAAAATAATGAAGAAAATTTAGTGGGTCCACGCGCGGGTGAAGGTGAGATACTTAAGTCAGATACAATGCAGTCTGAAGACGGACAGCCGCTATGGATGGCATTGCTTGATGATATTCATGCGATAACTCTTAAGCCAGAAGAAGTGAACGAAGCTAAGAATAAACTTTCAAAGCTTATGGGTGAACGCGAAGCTGACGTAAAAGCTTGTATGAATATGCCAATTATTGAATGCAGGAAGTCATTGCTGAATATTGAAGAGGAAGTTGTTTAATTCCGATATTCAAATACATTTACTCTGGCCGGTCGGAAAATCTTGTCGCCATTTTTATATCCTTTTTGAATAACCTGGACCACGGTATGGTCTTTTGATTGTTCGTCGGTTGTTATCGCACTCATAGCTTCATGCATATTCGGATCAACAGAATCACCAACTGTAACGGCAATTTCTTCAATTCCCTGCTCGCTGAGCACTTTGAGTAATTGCTGATGAATGTACTCCACACCTGTACGCCAATTTTTGTCGACTTTTTCCCAGGCTTCTTTATTTGAGAAAGCCATATCGTATGCGTCGAGAACAGGCAAAAGTTCTTCGGCAAAATGTTCTTTGGCCATAGTTTCAATACGGCGATTGTGCTCAATTTCGCCTTTTTTATAGTTCATGAAATCGGCTCGCTCGCGTTGCCAGCTGGTCAGATATTCCTGCTTTTCTTTTTCGGCTTCGCGAAGTTGCTTGCGGAGTTTTTTGAGTGTGGCCTTGATGTCCTCTTCGCCGTCGGCATTGTATTCAAATTCAACGATGTCCTCATCGTCTTCGGGTGGAATATTATTTTTGAGTTCGTCGTCAGTCATGAGGCAATTATACTTACATTGAGATTTGTTTCAACGTCACCTCTCGATCACTATCACTACGGGCCGCGGCTTTTAATTTTGCAGCATCTGTCACCCATGTCGTTCCGTTCCAATATTCCAGATTTTGAAAATTAGTTTTATATAAAGCTTTTTCGCCGTAGACGGTGCCGAGATAATAGTGGGTCTTGCCTAATTGCTTTGCGGATTGGTTACGTTGAATCATGAGCCACATACCGAGAGATTGAAAAGCATATGATAGATCATAAAAAGAAAACCAGAAGTGGCCCATCGTATTGTCACTATTTTCAATGACATAGGCAATTTTTTCGCCGTTCTTATTTCTATATACTGCAACAGCCGAATTAAGATCAGCACTTAAAATATGGATCAGTCTCTCGCGACTCATAACATCTTTGCCGTGCCGCTCTTCAAAATAGCGCAGACAAAATGCAATAGCTTCTTCATCCGCTAATAATGCCTGGGCAGAAATGGTATCAACAGTAAACATATTTTCAAATTTTTTCCAAATGCGGCGATTCTCGCTTGATTGTGAAAACGTAGCAAGCGGCACCCTGGCACTTCTTGCTAAATAAAATCTGTTCTTTATGCCAATACTTCCTGAATATGGCAGGAAGCCAAGATTATATATTTCCGACAGAGAATCTCCCTGCTCAAGATCCAGCAGGATTTTATAGCCAAATGAATACGTTTTATATGAATGGCAAAATTCTTCATTAAATATTTTCATATGCTTTAATTATGTTCAAATTGCTTAATCATTTTCATACTGTTTTCGCAAATTTTCCAAATCAGATATTGTATTGACCGGATACCATGTTTGCATGTCGACTACTTTGAGTGGATATGAACCAAGATTTTCTAAAAACATTTGTGGTAAACCGAATTCGCCGTCGTTTATTTCAACCGGTTTAAAATCAAAAATGGCTGAATCTAGTACGTAGGTTCCGGTAGCAATATCAGCGCCATCACGTTTTTCGTCTTCTGTTTGGCTTTTTCGAAAACCCAAAAAATTTTGCTGCTGATCTCTCTCTACAGCATAGTATGCCGGCATTATTTTTTTACAGACACCTAGTGCCCTATTCTCAGCGATAAGTCTTTGGAGGCTTTCTTTGTCGACAATATCGTCGCCACTGAGAATAAGGAAGTGTTCACTCTTTATATGTGGCTTTGCCGAGAGCAAAGCTCCGAACGTACCTTTTATATCCCCTTGTACAGCAAAAATTAATTCTTTCTTCAGATTTTTTTCATGAAAATATGCTTGTAGGTATGACTGGAGTAATTCTTTAAGATGATCGACTACAACAATCACCCGGTCAATTTCTTCAGGCAAAGCTTCAAGTACAAAATCTATAATTTTTCTGGTTGAAGTAACTTCGAGAAGTGGCTTTGGAGTAGTTTCAGTATGTGGTCTTAGTCTTTTCCCTTTTCCTGCGGCAAAAATGATTGCGTCCATAATGTATAGTATACCTAAATAAAAAACCGGCCCAAATATGCCGGTTTTAATGCAATCCTAATAATTAAACCTCAATGAGCGGAGAATTAACTGCTTGTGAAATCGAAACTTTGTCTGAAAGTCTGGCAATAATAGTTTCTTTTTCCTTTGACTGCCTCCAGCGCAAATAGTGACAAATCATTCTTAAATAACCAAGGCCGATTGTGTTTTTTTCCTCATCTCGAGTAAGCGAGATAATTTCTTCATGTGAAAAATACTTATACTCAGTAAGTTCCTCCGATGGTTTTGGTTCGCCTTTATATTTTTTGGCACGAAACAAAAATACAACACCGTTAGTCTCTGGTACACCAATGACTATTTGCATAAAAGTAGCAACCAACTCTAAGTCTTTTTCAAAGAAATGAATACCGGTTTCTTCTGCCATTTCAGTACAGGCGGCATGGCAAGGATGTTCACCTCGCTCAATACTTCCACCAGGGAGCATATATCGGTACTTGCCATCAGTTTGGCTTGCATAGCCGCTCAAACCAAGAAGAATTTCACCTTTCTCATTTTCGTATATAAGATTAGCTCCATTCAACTTCTTAACATTTTCTTTATATGTTCTTCGGGCTTCTACCTTTCCGTTTTTGCCGTCAAGTAATTCTTTAGTCTCCATATTATGTAGTTTTATTTAGTGCTTTACTTTGACTGTAACTATTTTAAAGGAAAAAGTCTATAGATATCCCCATTATTATCATCGGAAATATAGGCCGCATTGTCCTTACCAAAGGCTATGGCCACCGGGCGGCCAAGTTTTGAGCCATCTTTTGTCAGCCAGCCAGTTATAAAGTCTTCAGTTTTTACATAATTGCCCGAAGCGTCGAAAATAATACGGGCAATTTTGTAACCAGTTGGTTCGGTACGATTCCATGATCCATGGAATGCGATTAGCATATTGCCGGCATAGTCTTTCCAGGTATCCGGTACAAAAGCAATACCGAGCGGCGCTGAATGAGCCGGAAGATCAATAAAGGCCGGTGTTTCAAAAGGTTCTGAGCATGGATTTCTAATGTAGGTTTTTTTATCAAAATCTGAATCATGAATATTCTTACCATAACAATTCGGCCAGCCATAATTTTTGGTTGGTTCGATAATATTAATTTCATCCGGCGGAATATCATCACCCAAACTATCACGTCCCATTTCGCTGGCAAAAACTTTGCCGCCAGGAGAGACTGTCATAAAAACCGCATTACGAAGTCCACGAGCATACTCTGAAACTTTGGCCGTAGGAATGTCGTAGGCCATGATTCGCCCGCGCATAGTATCAGATTCGATGCAGACATTGCATGAGGAACCGACGGAAATGAGAAGTGTTTTATTATCAGTACCCGGCAAAAACTGAAGCGTTCTTGTAGAATGATTGTCGGTCGCAGTTGATGAAAGAGTTAGTAGTTTTTTACTATTTGAAACTGTACTGGTTACAGGATCATAATCGTAACTTGAGAGTCGGCTGCGCTCGGCAACATATAGTGTGCATGTATCTGCGCAATCCATTGCAAGTCCGTGCGGTTTGGAAAGACCGGTAACTAATGTTTTGATTGTTTCAGCGGTGCCATCTTTATTCGTATCTTCAAGCGAGACAATTTTGCCTTCACTTGTTTGCGATACCAGCATTCTGTCTTTTGAATCAAAAGTAATTACTCTGGCGCCCTTTATATTTTTGGCAAATATTTGCATAGCAAAATCTTTCGGAATTGAAAGTTTGGCAATGAGAGGATCTTTTGTCGGATTTTGATTTGTTTGATCTGATATGCCGTCAGGTGTCTCTGAAGGTGGAATACCTATGCCGCCTATTTTATTTTTTATAACATAAGCACCGGCAGCTACGATACAGATAAATATAATTCCAATAATGAGCCTTTTATTTGTGTGCTTCTTCATACTATTAGTATAGTCTATATAAATAAAAAACGCCCCGGCTTGCGCCGTGGTGTTTTTTATGAGGCATAGAAGTTATATCAATATTGCTATAGATTGACTTTCCTTTACAGTACGGTCTTCTGATTTCTATGCCTCATTTTCAATCTATACCTGTTGCGTGTACCGCGCAAGCGTAAATTGTAAAAAACAATATTTTTTATATTTTGTAAAGTGAAGCCAAAATAGTTAGCTATGCATGGAGTTATCTAAGCATGTTTGCCGGCCACAAAGCCTGTTGTCCAGGCGAGTTGGAGTGAATAGCCGCCGGATGGACGATTGATGTGCAGCAAGTCTCCGGTAATAAAAAGATTTGAGAAGATTTTTGAGCGCATGGTTTTGAGATCAATTTCCGGAAGCGCTACGCCACCATCCGCCACAACTGCCCTGTCGTAGCCCATAAGATCAGTAATGGTAACTGGTAAAGCTTTGAGTATCCGGGTAATTTCTTTTCGTTCTTCTTTCGTAATACTGTGAACTTTTTTGGCTGTATCAAAAGAAAAAAGAGACATAATAGCATCTGCGGTACCGGCTGGTGTAATTTCTTTGAAAATATTTTTAAAATCTTTATTTTTATTCATATCAAAATTTTTTGTAATGCGATCGTCGAGCGCACCGAGATCCGTATCGGGAAAAGCATCAATGGTAGCTGTTACAGTGCCGGAATAGAGAAGGTCTGCCACTTGAGCGGCAAGATTTAAAATGAGCGGTCCAGAAAGCCCAAAGTGAGTAAAGAGAACCTTGCCTGTTTTATTAAACTGTTTTTTACCTTCAAGATAAAAAGTAATTTTCATAAAAGAGAGCGATGTGCCGGAAAGTGATTTAACCCACGCTTCTTCGGCTGCGAGAGGCACGATTGTCGGCGTTGGCGACTTAACGGTATGGCCGATATCACGTAGCCATTCAAAACCATCACCGGTTGAACCAGTTTCAGGATGCGACATGCCACCTGTGGCGAGAATATATGATTTGGCGCGAAAAGTTCCCTGCTTGGTTTCGAGACCGATGATTTTTACGCTGTCAGATTTTGCTTCGTTATTTTTTTCTTCTGAATTTTTCAGGTCTGCTTTTTTTCCGTCTTCATACAATATTTTTTCAACCGGGCAGGATAATTTAACCAGCACCTTTTGGTCCTTAATGTATTTCTCCATAACTTTGTAAACATCCATAGCTTTTTCAGTTTTGGGAAAAGCACGAAGGCGTGCCTGTACTACAAGCGGCAAGCCACGGGATTCAAAGAAAGTAAACGTATCTTTTACCCCAAATTGCGAAAACGGCGAATACAGAAAATCTGCGGCTACGCCGTAGTTCTTGAGGAGTTTATGGACATCATATTCGGCATTGGTGATATTGCATCTTTTGCCGCCGGTAATTTTCAATTTTTCACCTAGGGTTTTATTTTTTTCCAGAATCAAAACTTTCTTGCCGGCTTCTGCAGCCGTACCAGCTGCCATCAGCCCTGCTGCACCGCCACCAATGACGATGACATCAAAGACTTCGTCTTGTAATTTCATAGGGCAAATATAGCACACAATGATGTGTATGTTTGCCCGAGTTATTGATAATTATTGACAAATCCTATTTTAGTAATATAATATAGAAAATTAAAATATAATATGGCGACAAAATTCCCACGTATTCAATTCGAAAAATACGGCGAGTACGTATCTGCTGTAATTCACGTAAGTGAAAAAGAGACTACCCTTGCCCTTCCGTCACGAAGCTCTCTGGCATTTAAGCTCAAACAGTTAGTGGGTGAACAAAAAATCTCGAGATTTAATTTTATTGAATTTATTAAGCTGGCAATTATAGAAAAGATGATTGACCGGGTTTTGACTGAGGAAGATGATGACCCTATTTCTGAAATGTTTAGAGAGTATATGGGTGAATTCATGCTGGAGAAGGCAATGAATAATCCATATTCTGAGAGACCTTGTATCAGGAAGAAAAAACTTGATAGCCAGTTTGAATGGTTTTTCTCGAGCCAGAACAGTTACTCAAATCCTTTCAGAACAAAGACTGAGGGAGAAGGAGAACTACTAGACTTGCTTGCTGAGAAAGACTCCGTCTCTGATGAAATTCAAGAGATGTACAAATTACTCTATATTTCAAAAGAGATCCCTGGAAAAGTGAAAAACTACAAAGAAGGTTGGCTGAATTGAGTAAGAGTCCGCAATATGCGGACTTTTTTTATGCCACACTCCCCTTATGCTACACTCCCGCCGAATGGAATAGCGAATTGATCAAAAAAACTATTTCGATTGGTTGTTGTACTTCTGGCCACACTACTGGTTACTCCGTCGCGGGCTAATAGTGCTTTGGCTGTCGTGCCAAGATGGACAGTATATTTGCCGAAGAATTGATCGATAGTATCCATTGCACTGTGTACCAATTCAAATTTCTCAGTATTGTCTGTATCACCAAAGAGATCTTTCTGAAGTGGCAGAGGAGATAGATCATAGACAGTTATACCTGTGGCACGGTAATCTTCATTTTTCTTAAACATTTCGGAAAATCGCGCTTTGGCAATTGAAAGAAACGCTTCCGGACTATTGGTGGCATGCGGTACAACGCACTCTATTGAATGGTATTTAAAGTCCTGACGCTTCACAAACATTACTGCTCTTTTGCCGCGCAGACCTTCGCTTCGCATTTTGGCGCAAGCATTTTCAATATTTTTCGAAAGTTCAGCAAAAACATAAATTGCGCTACGGGATGGCGGAGTGAATGTTCCTGTTTTTGAAATTGATTTTTGATCTGAGGCTTCTTCTCTAGTATGAACATTGAGTAGTGAGTTACCGCGAAGCTCATGCCAAAGTTCGATGAATGGTTTGGAAAGCGTGGCGTCAATCCATTTTTCTGAAAGCTCAGAGAATTGCAATGCTGTCTTTACTCCAGTTTTCTCTAAAAAAATAGCTGTGCGACGACCAATACCCCAAACATCACCTACTGCTACTTTGGCCAGATGCTCATTCTTGTTTGTTTGAGTAATAACCGTCAGACCGTGTGGCTTCTTATAGTTTGAAGCAAGCTTGGCTAAAACCTTTGTTGGTCCCACACCGACAGAAACGCTGATATTGAGACTATCTGCTATTTCCTTTTGAATTTTCCTGGCTATTTCAATTGGGTTTAATTTTGTTGAGGTATAAAGATCAGTCAGATCAGCAAAACATTCATCAACTGAATATTCTTCAACGCGAGGGGCGTACCTGCTGACAATGTTAATCATTCTTTTTGAAAAAATAGTGATTGCATTGTAGTCAGATTCTACAACAGCAACTTGAGGAAATTGCTTACGTACTTGGTGAAGTGGCATGGCACGAGTAATACCGAGAGCTTTCGCTTCATAGCTCGCTGCAGTGACTATGCCGCGTTCTAGTCCGGTAACTATTGGACGACCTTCAAGTTCGGGATGCAGGGCAGCTGTGCATGCGGCAAAGAAAGCATCACCATCGATATGTAGAAATGTACGTTCTTTTTTCATATATCTTTTATAAATTACTTTTGTTAATTACCTCTCCCAAATTGATTCGTTATTTTTGTAACATTCTTCGGCAAAAATTCCACAAACTTTGTCTCATACTTTCACTGACAGTTTTTCTTCCTAATCTTGCTCGCACTTCTTTTTTATCTCTTATATTCCCCACCATGTATGTGTAGTACATATATTTATTTAATATTTTCTAATAACTGCTTTGACGACCGCTTCAATTTCGAGATCTTCGGTTGGCCGGAAAGGTTTGTACTTAGTATTGGCTGCTTCTAAGTAATATCCTTGTTTGTCTTGTCGTAAATATTTCATGGTATATCCGCCATCAAGTCGGGCGATAACAATTTCACCGAGTTTGGCTTCGCGCCGACGTTCAACTATGACAACGTCACCTTCTTTGATTCCGGCGTCTTTCATTGAGTCACCTTTTACGGTGAGCATAAAAGTTGCTTCTGGTTTTTCAATAAGCCATTCATCGAGTGAAAGCACATCGGCCATATCTTCTTCGGCCTGAGTTGGAAATCCGGCTTCAATTAATCCGAGCTTGCGGACACCTTGGAACATACTGCCTGGCACAAGTGAGCCATTAGCGCTTTTACCAAGAATGCCGAGATCTATCAGTTTGTCGGCTAGTCTGACAGCAGCTTGGCTCGAAGCGTAGCCGGCAATTTTGGCGAGCTCTCTATATGAGGGCATGCGTTTCTCTTTTTTGAAAAAGCGCTCTAATTTAGTTTTTACCCCTGTTATATCCATGTTTAGAGTATATGTGAACGATTGTTCACATGCAAGTTTTTACCTGTGGAAAACTCGGAAAATAAGTCGCTAAATAAAAAATCCCGATAGTACATCGGGACTTAGGTGTGTTTTAGAATTTTTTAAATCGCCTTTCGAAATTGTGATCTGCCGAGAAAATCCTGAAGATTTTGATAGGTGGCTTCGGGGCTGCCGTTAACTGAATCAAGAATTAGATCAAAGTCATTTTCGTGCTCTTCTGCAAATTTGTATTCCCTTTCGGCCTTAGCGTTTCGCTCAGCGCGGGCTGCTGGCTGTTCGGAAGCCCTGGACTCAAGTTGAGCTTTTCTTTGATCATTACTCGTTCTAAGATAAATGAGGAAAACTTTTTCTCCAAACATTTTCTTAATGTTAACCGCCCCAAACACTTCAACATCAAGTAGGGCGATTTTTCCCATTGCAGCAATACGATCGATTTCAGATTTGAGAGTACCGTAGTAAATACCTTTATAAACTTCTTGCCATTCAACAAAACGATCTTCTTTGATCATTTCCAGAATTTTTTTCTTGTTATAAAAAAGGTAATCGACACCGTGCCGTTCATTTTCTCTTTTGTCCCGGTTAGTTGCTGAAATAGAAGAATCGAAACGATCATCTTTACCCAGCATATTTTTAACCAGAGTTGTTTTACCGGATCCTGAGGGCCCGGTTACAACCACAAATTTTTTACCAGATAAGATATCTTTTTTCATTTTTTATTTTTATATCATTATTTTTTTATACATTATTTAGGAGTAACAATAGCATAATAATTTTCATTGTCAAAGAAGAGGCTTTTTGCTAGGATTGGCCTACATGACACGCATACTTTCAATTGAAACTTCATGCGACGAAACTGCGCTTTCTGTAATCGATGCAGACGGCGGCACACTCTCGCCGAAGTTCACGGTGCTCGGTAACGCACTCGCAACTCAAGCCGAACTCCATGCACAATATGGCGGCGTTTTTCCTATGGTAGCAAAACGCGAGCATGGCAAAGTTATTACTGAACTTCTCGGTCGCGTTCTGACTGAGGCCAATGTTTTATCTTTGGGTGAAATAAGTGCGGTGCGGCGCAAGGAGGCACTTGCCGAGCTTCACCGCGAACTTGAGGCTAAAGAAAATCTGGCTTTCTTTTTTGAAAAATATGGCGTACCGAATATTGATCTTATTTGTGTGACATCAGGTCCGGGGCTTGAACCTGCACTTTGGGTTGGTATTAGTTTTGCCAAAGCGCTTTCTATTGCCTGGCAAAAACCGATTATGCCAGTTAATCACATGGAGGGACACATTGCTTCTATTCTTTTACAGAAGGATGGGGAGAAAAAAACGGACAATCAGCTGACTATCAAAAATGAAATTCCCCATTACAAAATACCGACAATACACTTCCCGGCTATTGCTCTTCTGGTTTCAGGCGGACATACAGAAATTCATGAAGTAAAGGCTTGGAATAAGTACAGGTTGCTCGGTGCAACAAAAGATGATGCCGTTGGTGAAGCTTTTGATAAAACAGCCAGACTGCTTGGTTTACCCTATCCTGGTGGTCCGAAGATTTCTGCTTTGGCAAAAGAGGCACGTGACAATAATGAGACAGGCGCAAGTGTTGGCCAAAAAATTGAACTGCCTCGCCCGATGATTCATTCGCATGATTTTAACTTTTCTTTTTCAGGACTTAAGACTGCTGTGCTTTACCTTACGCGAGATATCGGCGAGAAGAAAATGGATGACAAAACCAAACGCATTATTGCCCGAGAATTTGAAGATGCGGCGATTGAAGTTATCGTCAAAAAAACTATTTTGGCCGCTGAACAAATTGGCGCTGAAAGTATTATTGTTGGCGGCGGTGTCGCGGCTAATAAGCGTCTGCGCGAAGTATTGACTGATGAAGCTAAAAAGAAATTAGGCGATATTGAAGTATTTTTTCCCGAGAGAGATCTGGCGACAGATAATTCAATTATGATTGCTATGGCCGGCTACTTTACATATTTAAAAAATAACAAGCGCGGTTTTGATATTAAAAAAATTAAAGCTAAAGGTAATTTAAAAATTGAGCAATAAAAAAACGGAAGAAAATTTCTTCCGTTCAACTTTTTCTCTTCAGTCGGGTATGATATTCATTGAGATACCAACTTTTGCAATGAGCATCTTTTGCGACTGGTCAGCTCCATTGTCATCTTTATAAAAGAACTTGACTCCGCCAGCTTCAACAAAAACCCCAAGCCCGTATCGACTATCACCAATTCCAGTAACCTGAAAATTTACTTTTCCAGTAACCCCCAGATAAAATACACCTTTATTATGGCCATCAAGAGGCCAGCCCAGATCAAGATTTATTCCTGTTCCTGCAAAATATCCTCCTGAATGCTCATTGAGCACAGCACCGGTTTTGCCAACGACTACTGGGATATCGTAATGTCTATATACACTATCTACATTTGTTGGCATATCGAATCTGACTTTTGAATAAACCCCGAAGCCAAGATACCCCCAGCCGCCGCGATCATCTTCTGCTGCAATATAACGGTACATATTACCACTGAAGTTTGTTATTTGACGTTCTACACTATGATCACTCCATGAGTTACCGGCAGATAAATCAATAGCAAAAGTGGGATTTTCTTGATCATCTTGCCCACGTGCAAATGGCACTCCAACAAGAAGGACATTCATTCCAAATAGAAATAAAGTAATCCATATATGCTTGTTTTTCATTATGTTGTTTTTAGTTTATTTTCCTCTATTGTACATAAAATAAGACTTTTGTCAATACTTCCCAAAATCCCAGCATGTCATAATAGAAAAATGGAAGCTATGTCGAGTCCTGAGGATATTGTCATTCACATCGAAGGCTACGAGCCGGGTGAAGGTGACAAAGCACTCATCAAAAAAGCATACGACTTTTCTCGCCGTGCACACGAGGGTCAGTTGCGCGCATCCGGTGATCCTTACTTCATTCACGTTATTGCTACTGCCAAAAACCTCGCCCGCTACGGCATGGACTCAACTACTATTGCCGCCGGTCTTCTTCACGACACAATTGAAGACGGTAAAGCAACTGAAGATGAAATTAAAACGCAGTTCGGGGAGGATATTTTCTTTTTGGTTGAAGGTGTAACTAAACTTGGTAAGGTGAAGTACCGCGGCCGTGAGCGACACGCTGAATCCTTACGTAAATTTTTTGTGGCAATGGCTGCCGACTTTCGTGTGCTCATGATTAAGCTGGCGGACCGTCTCCACAATCTCCAGACACTTGAACATATTCGCAAAGAAAAACGTCAGCGTATTGCACTTGAGTCAATCGACATTTATGCTCCTCTCGCCCATCGTCTCGGTATCGGAAAATTGAAAGGTGAAATTGAAGATGCGGCTTTTCCTTTTGCTTATCCGAAAGAATATGAAGAAATCGAGAAGTTTATGAATGAAAAAAAGGAAATTTCTGAACAACACATTGCCGCTGTGCAAAGTTCGCTTACTCGCGAGCTTGAACGCCAAGGTATCAGAATTGTTAAGATGAGCCATCGCATTAAGCATAAATATTCGCTTTGGAAAAAACTGCAGCGTTACAAACATGATCCAGAAAAAATTTACGACATTATGGCACTTCGCGTGATAGTGAGTAGTATTGAAAATTGTTATCGTACCCTCGGCATCGTTCACATGTTTTGGAAACCGGTGCCGGATCGGATTAAAGATTACATTGCCCTGCCGAAACTCAACGGCTATCAATCACTGCATACAACTATATTTACCGGCGACGGCGGTATTGTTGAAATCCAAATTCGCACAGCGGAAATGCATGGTATAGCTGAATACGGTATCGCCTCCCACTTTGCCTACAAAGAAATTGGTGATGATGGTAAAGTTTCGCGTTCATCGAGTAAATACGCCTGGGTTGATGAATTTCGGGAGCTTTCCCGTGCTGTTCATGAATCCGGTCAGTTTTTGCAAAATCTCAAAATGGATTTTTTCAAGGATCGTATTTTCGTTTTTACCCCGAAAGGCGACGTTTTGGATTTGCCGGAAGATGCTTGTCCGATAGATTTTGCTTACGCCGTGCATTCTGATATCGGCAATCACGTCTCCGGTGCAAAAGTTAACGGGAAGATGATTCCGCTTTCTACTAAATTGCAGGTAAATGACATCGTTGAAATTATTACCAAAAACGAATCGCATCCGACATCGAAGTGGCTCGATTACGCCAAAACAACCCTCGCGCGCAAGCACATCAAGGCATACGTTGATGATCATTCACTTCTCAATAAATATTTGTGGAATAGATTTAAGACGGCAAAATAATTACCAAAAAATTAAATCGAAAAATCCTTCAAGCTATAGAGGTCTGCTTCTTTCTCTTCTTCCGCTCTTTTTATTTCTTCTTCTGAACGATCGTCCATTGGTTCAAATGGCACATCGCCCGCCGGCGTTTCAGCAGTAATTTCAGTCGTATCGGGATTGGCCGAAACAAATCGCTCAAGCATTTCTGATGTTTCCCTCGGTGCATCGGAATGTTTAATCATGCTAAGAATATGGTGCAGATCTTCAGGTGTAAAGAAATCAATCATAATTTTACCGCCGACATCTTTTTGTTCAATATGAACACGCGTGCCGAGAGCGTCCTGAAAGCGCTCTTCGATTTCCATAATTTCCGGATTTGGCAAAAGCTCTCGTTTGCGTGCTTTTTCAACAGCGATTCGGCGCGCAATCCTTTCGGCTTCACGCACGGAAATTCGCTTGATTATTATTTCTTTAAATAATACAAGCTGCTCATCGGGACGATCATTGAGCATCATGAGCGGACGCGTATGCCCTTCAGAAATTTTTCCTTCCGACAAAGCATTCAAAATATCCTGGGGCAACATGAGAATACGGACAGTGTTGGAAACATACTCACGGCTCTTGCCAACTTTTTTTCCAACCTGGACGAAAGTAAATTTAAATTCATCAATGAGTCGCTGAAAGGCGCGGGCTCTCTCAACTGCATTAAGATCCTCACGCTGGACGTTTTCAATAATTGCCAGTTCGAGCTTCGTCATCGGCGTATCACCCATTCGGATAAGACATGGTACTTCGCGAATACCAGCCAATTTTGAGGCACGCAAGCGACGCTCACCGGCAATGAGTTCATATTCGGTTACTAGGCCGCTGTCAGTTTCCCTTTCATTGCGCGAAACAGTGAGTGGCTGCAGGAGTCCATACTGGCGAATTGAATCAGCCAAATCCTTTAGTGCTGCCTCTTCGAATTCACGACGAGGCTGGTATGGATTTGGTACGATTTTATCAACTTCGATAAAGAAAACTGAACTGGACTGATTTTGCATGCAGTAAGTATATACAATTTTATAGAGCACAGCTAGATGAAATAAAATTTAAAAAATGTTAAAAATCTGTGCAATAACTAGAAAAAAAGGTGGAAAACTGGTAGTATGCGCAGAAGCTATACAGGATAGCAAAAATGCCGGAGTGGCGAAATTGGTAACCGCAATCGACTCAAAATCGATCGTCGCAAGACTTGGGAGTTCGAGTCTCCCCTCCGGCACATTGACTAATCTCTAGAAAGAATCTATAGTCTCAGAAAACAAGATAATGGAAAAATTCTTTCTAAGTATAACCGCTCAGAAAATCCGGCGACTTAACAAAGTAGAGAAAATCTGGTTGGGTGATCATTTCTCGGAACAAACATTGACACCTAATCTCTCTCGAAGACCAATGAAGGTCAGGTTAAAACACTTTGAATTCGGTAAAAATATCATGACTAGTAAGCTGGCTCAACTTATTTTAAAAGCTGCAAATAAGCCAAGTTTTTGCCTTGATATTGAAACCAGCTCGTTCGGCTTTTATCCGATCTTTGCTCTCATCCATATTCCAAAAGGCAGTGGCCTGAATTGTGAAGTCATTAAATGGACAGATGGGTTAATGCCGGAAGAAACACACAAAATTCTGCTCAGGAAAACGTATTCTATAGCCAATAAATTCAAACGGACTTTAGCGGGGCTAGAAAAGCTATACGAGCTAAGCCATTACGAATACTAAACCCGCTTAGGCGGGTTTTTTTATACCGGTTTTGTAAAAATGCTTTCAAAATGTATAGTTAGGGCCATGCCGTGGTGGCGAAATTGGCAGACGCACTACGTTCAGGTCGTAGCGAGAGCAATCTCGTGGGAGTTCAAGTCTCCCCCACGGCACATAGTTATGCAAACAGGAATTAAAGAAAAAATCAGCGCAGCGCCAGTCGGCAAAACAAAAAGTGTAAAACAAAAGCCACTCGTCATGGCTATTGTCGGACCAACAGCAATCGGTAAATCGGCATATGCAATCGGTCTCGCCAAAAAGGTAAACGGTGAAATTATTTCAGCTGATTCACGACAGGTATATAAAGGCCTTGATATAGGATCGGGAAAAATTGCTAAAAAAGAAATGGGTGATATTCCGCACCACATGCTCGACGTGGCAAAACCTTCCCAGATTTTTTCAGCGCATGATTTTAAAACTGGGGCCGGAAAACATATTGAAGATATTCTCGCTCGGGGCAAAACACCAATTATAGTTGGCGGTACTGGTTTTTATGTTGATACACTTTTTGGTACCTGGAATTTACCTGATGTGCCGCCAAACATTGCTTTGCGAAAGAAACTAGAGAAAGAAAGTGCCGAAAAACTTTTCAAAACGGTTGAAAAAATTGATCCTGCACGCGCCAAAATGCTTGATCCAAGAAACAAGGCTCGGCTCATTCGTTCGATTGAAATTGCAAAAGCAATCGGCAAAGTACCAAAAATTACAAAGAAAAAACTGCCCTACCAGGTTGTCTGGATTGGTTTGAAATCTAGCCGTGATGTTTTGCGTAAAAAAATAGCCGCTCGCACCAAAAAACAACTATACCAGGGCATGATTGAAGAAGTCGCCGAACTTCACCAAAACGGTTTAAGTTGGAAACGCCTCCATGCGCTTGGGCTTGAACAAAGGCTGTGCGCAATGTATTTGCAGGGTAAAATTACCAAAGCAGAACTGGAAAAAATGTTACTCGATAAAATTTATCAATATGCTATTCGTCAAATGCGCTGGTTTGGCAGGAATAAAGAAATTGGGTGGGTTGAGGTGAAATAAAAACTAATAGATTACCCCCGTAAGATTATGGTTGGATATCCCAATTTGTGACATCCAAATACTTGCGGGCCCACGAGGATTCGAACCTCGGTCGCTCGTTTTGGAGACGAGCATTCTACCACTGAACTATAGGCCCGTAGCCCTATTTATAACTTTCTCGAGCCATTTTGGCAATGATTTAGTATCCCGGGAAATAATCCGTTATTATTTTCTTTTTCTCAATACCCATTTTCCCAAGCATACTTTCATAATTCTCAACCATAGCATCAGGTCCCGACAGATAAAATGTTCGCTCAGAAAAATCAGGAATAATACGCCTAATCATTTCGGGAGTAATACGTCCGGTCTCGCCCTGCCAATCTTTATTCGGCTCTGAAACAATATACGTAGTTTTGAGTCCGATTTCATTTTTTACTTTTTCAAATAGATCCTGATAGGCAAAATCTTTTTCAGTGACGGCCTGATAGAAAAGATGAATATTCCTTTTTTCGTGTTTATCCGCTAAATATTTAATCATGCTGCGATATGGCGTAACACCAATGCCTCCTGCAATGAAGACTAATTTTTCAGCAGTATTTTTTGGTAAAACAAAATCGCCGGCTAAATGTGAGGATATAAATTGATCTTTTTCTTTTATATTGAATAGTTTCTTCTTAAACGTACTCCCCTTATCCTGATCTATTTTTGTAGAAAGATGAATTTCTTTTTCCGTTGGCGATGAGGCAATAGTGAAGAATCTCCTATTACCTCTTGTGTCTGGTTTATCATGAGGCAATGTCCATTCCAGATACTGTCCTGGTTTAAAAAAAAGTTTCTGGTCGGGTAAAAAAGCAAAGTCATATATTTTACTTGAAAGCTGTTTGCGCTCCAGAAAGCGAAGTTTTAATTTTAATTTATAACTAGCTAGGTAAGAAAAAATGTTACCGATAATGAGTGACATTTCGGGCGTCGCATAAACTGTGCCGATACGCAATTGTGAAGAAAAAAGTGCGCCGACAATTATTCCGTAGATAATTTGATTTTTCTTTGTTGGCGGTGTAGTGAGAGGTTCGGTAAACATAATGAGACCGAAGAAAATGAGCTGCCAGGAAAAAATTATTTCTTTTATAAACGCGGCGGCGCTAACATTACTCGGTAAAACATAAACAAAAATTGCCACAACTATACTTGCCAGGGAAAATGCCAAAACCATGGCTCCTCGACGAAGCTTTCTGACGATAAGGAGACCGATTACAAGAGTAAAAATATTGAGTACAGGATTGGCCATCCACCAAATAACTGCCCCGCTACCGATTAAACCAATAATAACTGCCGTAACTGCGGCGGGATTAAAAATGTGCTTTCGCTTAATCGCTAACACATATTTCGAAAGCATAGCAATAACAGCTGCACCGGCTAGAATGAGAGCATTGTGAACACTGGTCGCCGGCTGAAGTAAAAAGAAAAGAATGAAGCCGGTTATCCAAACTGATTCAACGTTGCGAGGAGCCTTCCAAAGTTTAGAAAAAATAACATTTGAGAAATTAGCAAAAAATAAAATAATCACTATCGACAAAATAAGCGCCAGGCCGGAAAAGCTAAATTGCCTGGCAAATCCAAGTACAAATGCTATCAAAGCCAGCAGAGATAGCCCGTACAGAACTAGTCTGTACATGGTTATACTATTGAGAAATTTGTCGATGCGATTTATTGAGGTTGTCATGATGTGGGCAATTGAGGAATCGAACCTCACTCCGAGAAATAATACTTCCCGTTCGGCTAAAGCCGACCACGCTGCCCGTAACCCCGCCGAAGCGGGGCTCGAGCGTTGCGCCGCAATAATATTGAAGCGTTGAGCTCTTGACCTACGTCGTCTTACGACGACATTGCAGGCCCGTTTGTATTCTTCACTTTATCAATGAAGATTAAGTGAAGTTAAAAAGAACAAAGTAAAAAGGAAAAATCCCTTTTACTTACATATTTTACTTTAAAACACAATTATTGGAAAGTAAATAGGCCGATATGCATACGAAAAAATCCCGCTTTCGCGGAATTTTTTCTTAATAATTTCTTGATTACTTCTTAACTTCTTTGTGCATTGTGGTTTTTTTGCACCACTTGCAATACTTTTTGAGCTCGATCTTTTTAGTAACGAGTTTCTTATTTTTGCTAGACCAATAGTTGACGTGTTTGCACGTCCCGCAGGCCAATTTGATGAGTCTGTCTTGTGATCCCATAGTTCGGCCATAGTACTATAAAAGTTTGATTTCCGCAAGAAATAGGCTTTGGGAGCAAAATAAACGCTCATGGTATAATTTCAACCATATATGGATACAACAACTTTCGGTTTTCGCGAAGTAGTGGTCATCGTTCATGCTTTGTCTGCTGCTGTAGGCATCGGCACGGTTCTGGCGACTGACTACCTTTTTATGAAGTTTCTCCGCGACCACAGGGTTACGCAGGACGAAGTTAAGATAATGAGAAGTCTTTCAGAAATGATCTGGATTGCTCTTGGCGCACTTATTCTTTCGGGAATATATTTGGCAGCAACACAGTCCGGCATTCTTGAATCACCAAAATTCCTGCTCAAAATCACAGTTGTCGGTATGACTTTCTTGAATGGTCTTTTGCTCAATATTTTTGTCACACCAAAGCTTCATAAAATCGCTTTCCATGAAGCACACACTCAGCCGGGTGACGAGCCGGACCATGTCCGCAAAATTGCCGTTATTGCCGGCGGTGTTTCAGTTTTTTCCTGGCTATTGGCTTTTATTTTAGGATCGATTGATGTCATTCCCTTTTCACTTGGTATCGGCATCACAGTCTATTTTGCGATTTTGATTGTTATTGTTATAGGAGCTAGTTTTACGAAGAAGAAAAGATAGGGTATTTACATTTATTTTATTTAAAATAAAGATTTCCTTTATCTCTGTTTGGTATAATTACTGGATGCCGAGATTAGACCAGAAATTATATCCTCAAATAAAAGCTCTTTACGAGAGTGGTTTTCCAATGACTAGAATTGCTAAGCATTACAACGTAACACTTGATACTGTTACATATGCCATGAGAAAGGGTAAAATTCCTCGTAGAAATATGAAAGAGGTACAAGCACTTAGGTTTAAACAAAAAATTCCATCATTCACAATCAACAAACCCAAGACGCAGGCTGAAAAAAATATCATTACTACGGGTGTAGCTTTATATTGGGCTGAAGGCTATAAAACAAACAGGGCCAAAGGTATAGATTTTGCAAATAGTGATCCATCAATGATTTTGGTATTTATGAAATTTCTTCGTACCTGTTATGAATTAGATGAAAGTCGATTGAGGGCCTCATTGTATGCCTATAGTGACCAAAACATTAATGAGCTTACAGATTATTGGAGTAATGTAACTGCTATTCAGAAATCACAGTTCATAAAGCCATATATTCGGACTGATTTTAAAATATATGGCAGAAAAATGAAGTACGGCCTTGTTCATGTTCGATATAATGACAAAAAGCTACTTTTTGATATAATGGGGCGCATCGAGGTTTTGAGACGAGAATAATGCGCCGGTGGCGGAGTGGTCAATCGCATTTGGCTGTAAACCAAACGTCCTCGCGACTACGAAGGTTCGAATCCTTCCCGGCGCACAAATAAACTGAACTTTAAAAACTGAAAAATGGAAGAGGAAGAAAACACTAAATTTCCCGCTATTACTGAAAATATATTAGCCATGTGCAAACTGGATCAGGACATGAGAGAAAGAACCCTCGATACATCTTTTACCGACGAGGATGTACAGATCGATAGAGATAACACAACAAATATGCAGATTATTGTTAATTCAATAGGATGGCCTACAATTTCAAAAGTCGGCAAAACTGCCTAAGATGCAGCCTGGCTTTTGGTTCAATATGCTGACCACGATATTGATTTTCAAAAGCAATGTTTACAGCTTATGAAAGAAGCCGCTCCTGGTGAAGTTACTTTATTTACAATTGCGTACCTTGAAGACCGCGTTCGAGTTAACTTGAAGCAAAATCAACTGTATGGAACTCAATGTAATGAAATTGAAGGAAGGTTTGTTCCCCGACCTATTGAGGATCTTCAGAATGTTAATAAGAGGAGAAAGGCTATGGGGCTCGGCACACTTGAAGAAGGCATCGCTCATATGTACAAAAAGTATAATAAAAAAACACCCGATTAAAGGTGTTTTTTATTTTATCACTTATTACATACTCATCTCCACCTTCTCTTTTCTCATCCTCGGTCTTGTCGTCTTTCTTTTGCCTTCGATTACGAGATCGCCTTTTCTTTCGTCAACCGTTACCGTATCACCTTCACTGGTCGTACCGGCAATAATGAACGAAGCAATCGGATTGAGAATCTTAGTCTGAATCAGACGGTTGAGCGGTCTTGCGCCGTAGTGCGGATTGTAGCCTTCTTTGGCGAGATAGTTGAGCGCGGCTTCAGAAATCTCAAGTGTGATCCCCTTGTCGAGCATACGAATTTTGAGAGCCTCGATACGGAGTTTAACAATTTCCTTAATTTTATCAGCAGGCAAAATGTCAAAGACAATGGTTTCGTCCAAACGATTAAGAAATTCCGGTCGGAAAAATTCTTTTAAAGAGTCCATGACTTTCTCTTTTGTCTGAACATAATTTTCACCGTCGCTAGCGTTTGAGAAGCCAATACTTTCCATTTTCTGGATAAATTCAGAACCGATGTTTGAGGTCAGAACAATAATACAATTCTTGAAGTTTACCTTGCGGCCTTTGGCGTCTGTAAGTTGACCATCGTCGAGTACTTGGAGAAGCAAGTTGAAAACTTCAGGATGAGCTTTTTCAACTTCATCAAAAAGCACAACCGAATACGGGCGATGACGAATAGCTTCGGTAAGCTGACCAGATTCATCGTAGCCAACGTAACCTGGCGGTGAACCGATAAGCTTGGAAATACTGTGACGCTCCATGTATTCGGACATATCGACGCGAATGAGTGCCTTGTCGTCGTTAAACATAAACTGTGCAAGAGTCTTGGTCAGTTCAGTTTTTCCAACACCGGTCGGACCGAGGAAAAGGAATGAGCCAATCGGCCGATTCGGATCTGAAATACCGGCGCGGGAACGGCGAACGACATCAGCGATTTTCTTAATCGCTTCTTCTTGTCCAACGACACGCTTGTGCAGCTCATCTTCCATACGATTAAGTTTGGTACGTTCAGATTCGAGCATTTTTGAAAGCGGAATCCCTGTCCATTGAGCAACGACAGCAGCGATGTCTTCGGCATTAATTTCTTCTTTCAAGACACGGCGGTTTTTTTGCAATTTTTGCAACTTCAAAAGTTTGTCATCAAGCTCTTTGCGTAGCGCCGGAATACGTCCGTAGCGAATTTCTGCAGCACGACCAAGGTCAGCGCGCATTTCAGCATTTTCGGCTTCAATGCGAAGTGAATCAAGTTCTTTTTTGAAAGCGCGAATATCCGTCAAAATTGACTTCTCATTTTTCCATTTAAGTTCAAGCTCACTCGTGCCTTCGCGGAGGTTAGCAATTTCAGATTCCAAATCATGAATGCGCTTGCGGGCAATTTTGGCTTCATCACCGCCAAGGTCAGCTTCACGCTTGAGTGCTTCGCGTTCAATTTCAAAACGCATAATTTTACGATGGGCTTCTTCAAGAGGAGCAGGTTTATTTTCAAGTGCAATACGCAAAGACGATGAAGCTTCATCGATTAGGTCCACCGCTTTGTCTGGCAGATAGCGATTTGTAATGTAGCGAGTGGAAAGATTAACAGCTGCCAGAATTGCGTCATCAGTAATATGAACACCATGATAGAGCTCATACTTTTCTTTGAGGCCGCGCAAAATCGCAATTGTATCTTCGAGTGATGGCTCATCTACAAATACTGGCTGGAAACGTCGGGCCAGTGCCGGATCTTTTTCAATATGTTTTTGGTATTCCTTAATTGTTGTTGCACCAATAGCGCGAAGTTCACCGCGTGCAAGAGACGGTTTGAGCAGGTTTGCAGCATCAGCACCGCCTTCAACACCACCGGCACCAACGATACTGTGAATTTCATCGATAAAGAGAATAACGCCACCGTTAGCCCTTTCAATTTCTTTTAAAATATTCTTCAAACGCTCTTCAAATTCACCGCGGTACTTGGTACCGGCAATGAGCGCACCAAGATCGAGCGAAACAATTTCTTTATCTTTGAGTGATTCAGGAACATCACTTTTGATAATGCGCTGAGCCAGACCTTCAACAACAGCTGTTTTTCCTGTTCCTGCTTCCCCGATCAAAATAGGATTATTTTTTGTGCGACGCGACAAAATCTGCATGATACGCATTATTTCAGTATCACGGCCGATCACTGGATCTAGTTTATCTTCACGGGCGAGTTTGGTGAGGTTGCGGGTAAACTTATTGAGCATGCGGAATTTCTTCGGTGAATGAGCGTCAGTAATGTGTGCATTCTTTAATTCTTCAACGATTTGAAGTACAGCATCTTTGGAAATTCGGAAGCGGCCAAGCAGTTCACGTGCTTCGCCGGCAATGTCGATAAGCGCTACAAAAAGATGTTCGGTCGAAACAAATTCATCTTTGAGCGACTGGGCGATTTTGACTGAATGATCAATAACCTGAGCAAGATCAGGCGTAAAGTACATTTGGTATGAAGGCGAAACAGTATTCTGGCTTTCAGGCGCTTCAATTGCTTCAACAACAGAATCCGTCAAAAGCATCGAATCAATATCGAGTTTCTCCAGGATCGAAATAACCATTGATTCTTCCTGTAATAAAAGTGCAGTGAGTAAGTGCAACGAATTAACATGGTTTTGGCCGCGTTCAATTGCCAGCTCATGGGCTTTTCTAATAGCTTCCTTGGCTTTAGTTGTAAATTGATTAAATGGTGGTTGCATATATTTTTAAAAATTAATTTTTATGTGCGTGCGACCAGGTTTGCCATTGGTCAATTGCGGTCCGTAAAACAGTTATCGCTTCTCTAATATCGGTGACGTTTGTGTCTCGGCCAAATGACAATCTGATTGTCCCGTCGAGCGGATTTCCTCCTATAGAAAGTATAACATGTGAGTCAATTGAACTGTCATCTTCTTTTGCTGTACTGCAGGCACTTCTAGATGAAGCATATATTTTTTTGGCCGATAAAGCGAGGACTAGATAATCGCTTTCAATTCCTGCAATTGAGAAGGCTAAATTATTTGGCAATCTATTTGTCGGATGGCCTAAAAGTTTTGCCTCAGGAATTTGCCTGGCAAATTCGATCTTCCCTGCTTCCAAAATTTTCACGAGGCGGGCATTTTCTTTTTCGCGCATTTTAACTGCATCTTCCATGGCCTTGGCAAAACCAACAATAAGTGACGTGGCTTCGGTCCCTCCACGACGGTCTTTTTCCTGTCCGCCGCCCGGCATCGGAGAAAGAAACGGGGCAGTATTTTTGACATACAGAAGGGCAATACCTCTTGGTCCATATATTTTACCTGAGCTAATGGTCATAAAATCAACTCCGGGTTTAACTACTCTACTAGGTAAATAATGAAAAGATTGTGAAGCATCAGTATGGAGAAGTGGAAATTCATCTACTTCCTCAATTTTTATTGCTGCGTCTTTCATCTTTATTTCTTTTTTATAATGTCTTAAGGTCTTTGCGATTGCATCCAAGGGTTCAATCGTTCCGATTTCATTATTGGCATTCATAATAGAAACGACAACAGTATTTTTTTGGAGTGCACTTTTTAATTCTAACAAATTAATTACTCCATATTCATCAACACCGATACGGCTGACCAAAACACCGTCCTCTTCCAAAATATCAGCCAGTTCCATAATAGACGGATGTTCAATGTTCGAAATAATAATATGCGGAACTTCACCCGGATATATTTTTCGCCAAGCTTCAAGCGCACCCCGGATAGCAAGTGTATTCGATTCAGTGGCGCTTGCCGTAAAAACAATTTCTGAAGGTCTGGCTTCAATTAGTTCAGCAATTTGGCTACGGGCGTTTTCGACGGCTTTTTTGGCCTCCACGCTCTTTCCGTGTATGCCGCCGGGGTTGGCAAAAAGACCTCTTACAGAGGCCATGGCGGCCTCTACAGAAGCCGAAATGGGTGTGGCTGAAGCATAATCTAGGTATATTTCTCTATTATTTACTCGCTTGCTAGCCAACTGAGCCTTATTTTTCATAGGTTTTTTCAATTTCATGTCATTGCCAAAAGGCAACTTAGAGTATATAATTGTTGCCTGATGAGCACAAATGCTATATACATTGCGCTGCCTTGGATAGTCGGCGGTGCAGCACTTATTTCACTTGCAAGCCTCATAGGGGTTATCTTGCTCTTTGCTCGCATAAAAAAAATTATGAACGGAAAAACCGGACGTGATTTGGAAGAAGGTATCATTTCAATAGATAAAAAACTCACCGTCATTGAAGCAAATGAAGAGCTCCTGGCTGAAGGAATTGAAAATGTCGACAAGCGTTTACGCTCTTCAATCAGGTCAGTTGAAATGTCAAGATTTAATCCATTTGAAGATCAGGGCGGCAATCATAGTTTTGCAATTTCAATGGTTAATGAAAAAGGCGATGGTGTCGTGCTCTCAAGTTTATATTCGCGTGAGCGCATGAGTGTTTTTGCCAAACACATTAAGAAAGGTGAATCTGATATTGATCTTACAGATGAAGAACAAAATGTGCTGACCAAAGGATTGCAATCGATCAAAGAATAATTACACATGAAAGAAACACAAACAAAACGACCGCCGGTGGTCGTGGTAATGGGCCATATCGACCATGGCAAATCCACGCTCCTCGACTATATACGCAAGGCTAATGTAACCGCTCTCGAAGCGGGCGGTATTACGCAACATATTTCTGCATATGTAGTTGAGCATCCACATGGAAAAGCAGACGGCAAAGACGGCATGGAAAAAATTACTTTCCTCGACACTCCCGGTCACGCAGCTTTTACTCGCATCCGCGAACGTGGCGCAAAAGTAGCTGACATTGCCATCCTTGTTGTTTCAGCCGAAGACTCAGTCAAAACACAGACACTTGAAGCTTTGCAAACTATTAAAGAAAGCAATACACCTTACATTGTCGCCATCAACAAGATTGATCGTCCTGGTGCCAATGCTGAAAAAACCAAAATTGATCTTTCTGAGGCCGGCGTCTACCTCGAAGGCTACGGCGGTGATATTCCCTACGCAGAAATTTCTGCCAAGGTTGGTACTGGTATTCCTCACTTGCTTGAACTCATTCTCCTGGTAGCAGAAGTCACTGGTTTTACTTACTCTCCTGAAAAACAATCTGAAGGAATTGTTATAGAATCTAAGCTTGATCCAAAGCGTGGTATTTCAGCTAGTCTTATTACTAAAGACGGCACGCTCAAAAAAGGTGACTTTATTTTAGTCGGTGAAGCAATTTGTGGCACACGTATAATGGAGAATTATCTTGGTAAAGCGATTGATGAAGCACCGGCCAGCACCCCAGTTTCTCTTGTTGGTTTTGATGAACTTCCACCTGTCGGCGGCGTATTCACAAGTTATGCTTCAAAAAAAGAAGCTGAGTTTGCCCGTGATGAAAAAACAAAAGGTCCCCGCAATTTGGATCAGCAAGTGCTAGGTACACCGAATGCTAACACCAAAATTATTCCTCTTGTTTTGCGCGCTGACACAGCCGGCAGTCTTGATGCAATTGAAAAGGAATTGGAAAAAATTGTGACAGATGAAATTACTTTCAAAATCACCGCCAAGGGTATCGGTGCAATTAATGAATTTGATATGAAGCTTGCTGCGGCTGACCCTAGTGTTCTGGTTGTTGGTTTCCATGTCAAAGTTGATCCGAACGCCGAAGAGTTACACCAGAAAAATGGCAGCTTCCTTGAAGTCTTCGACATTATTTACAAATTGACCGAACGCTTAGCGACAATTCTTGAAGAACGCCGTCCGCGTAAAGAAATTGAAGAAGTTATTGGCAGTATAAAAATCCTGAAAACATTTTCACGTACCAAAGAACGCCAAGTCGTTGGCGGCCGAATTCTTGCCGGCAAATGTACCGATCGCTCGCATATTCGTATTTTGCGTCGTGATGAAGAAATCAGCCGCGGCCATATTGTCGGTTTACAGGTTTCCAAGATTAGTGCCAAAGAAGCTCTTGAGGGTACAGAGTGCGGTGTACTTGTTGAAAGTAAAATTGAAATTGCGCCAGGTGATACATTTGAATGTATAACGACAACCACGAAGTAATATGCCGAGTAATCCAAAAGACATTCGAGGTTCAAAGAGAGAAAAACTGGCTGAAGCTATCCGCGAGCAGGCAGCTGTTTTTATTGAGCGCGAAGCCAATCCGACTTCCCTTATTACAGTGACACGTGTTGAGGTTGATGACAGATTGAAAAAAGGCATTATTTTTGTTACCGTTATGCCAGACTCAAAGAAAGAAGAAGCTTTGTCTTTCTTGCGTCGTATTCGCAGCGACCTGCAGCACCACCTGCAAAAGTCCGGCCGAATTCCCCGTCCGCCAATGCTCGACATTGTTGATGATGTAGGAGAAAAGCATAGACAGAATATCGAGAGAATTATTAAGGAAGTTGGGTTGTAGGATTTTGACGCGTTTTTACAATTCATATTTTTGTTTTCGCTACGGCCACGTAGCCAAGTGGTAAGGCAGTTCTCTGCAAAAGAACTATACGCCGGTTCGATTCCGACCGTGGCCTCATTGCCCGAGTGATGAAATTGGTAGACATAGTCGACTTAAAATCGGCGGCCGTAAGGCATGTGGGTTCGATTCCCACCTCGGGCACGAGTAATGTTCTAGAACAGTATTCATTGCAAACGCCATTGCAATAAGTAATTTTTAATTTATAATTTCTTTATTGTTTCTTAATATTATTCCGATTAAGAAATATTCGTAAAATAATACGCGCCCATAGCTCAGTTGGTAGAGCAACTCCCTCTTAAGGAGATGGTCGCAGGTTCGAATCCTGCTGGGCGCACAGTGAGTAAGCAGTTGCATACCACTTTATATAAGCCGGAGTGGCGAAATTGGCTAGACGCAACTGCCTTAGGAGCAGTCGGGAGCAATCCTGTGGAGGTTCAAGTCCTCTCTCCGGCACAAAATTTTTATCTATAATTTTAGTAATAGACGCAGCATCAAAGCGTATGTCACTTGACTTTTCTCAGTTTTTCTGATATAAAACAGAAAAGTTAAAAACTAAACAAAATGGAAAGTAACACAGTTTGGGACTGGGTTCTTAATATAGGAACAGTCATAGGATTTCTGCTTTTGCTCTTCTTCTTATGTGCACACTTTGATATTTTCTTCGCTGGTTCAGCCAGAGAAAATAGAGCGGTATTTGTCATGAAAGGAAGTAGAAAAGGTGGTCAGTATGTACGCACTATCCTGGTATCTAAGGAAAATAGTATTAAGGATAATGGTGAAGTGGGGTACGACACAGGCGGGAGTAAGCCGTTTACAATTTTAGGTAGACCATATCTTGGTTTGCCTTTTGTCCATTTTCTTGATGAACAGAAAATGGTGTGGGAGCAATTCAACGAAGAGGATAACAAGACTGACTACCGAGACGAGGACACAAAATATCTTTTTATTAGTCAGACTAACTATGCGGTAACAGTAAGGGATGCTGAAGACAAAGAAAATTTTCCTATTGATTTAGTTATGGGTGTTATTGCCTATCCGGTTAATGCCTATACAGCAAGATTTGGTGTTACCGATTGGCAAAAGCAGTTTCGTGATCTCATAACACAATCGGTGAATAATGTTGTTGGCGAATTTACTTTCAATGATTTGAAAAGTGAAATTGATGATCTAGCTAAAACTAGTTTTGGTCAAAGAGTCATGGACGATCTTGAGCGTCTTGAAACTGGTAAAAAGTTTTCTGATCTTACTGGTCATGAAATCGTGCGCATCGCAATTAGAAAGATCGACCCGGATGATTCGCGAAAGGAAAACCGTGAAGCTTTATCTGCCAAATCTCTTGCCAAACTTAAGGCCGAAGGTGTTATTGAAGAAGCAAAGGGTCTCGCCCAAGCTGAAGTTGAAAAAGCAAAGGGCTCTGCTGAAGCAAGAGGAATTAAAGCTAATGCAGAAGCTAATGCAACTGTTGTTGAAGGAAATGCTAAGGTTGAGGTTGCAGGAAAAATGTATGCCGTTGAAGCTAAGGATGAAAAAACAGTTAGCGTTGCCAGGTCCAAGGCCATTGAGAACCACAAAGGTACTTTGGCTTACGGGGTGAACGCATCAGTCCTTTTACAAGAAGAAAAGGAGGCAAAACCATGAAGCTCTGGTATATTCTTTTACCGATGTGCATTCTATTATTCACTGTGATGTTTTTTGTGCAGAATTCAGGAAAACTTGGTACTGTCAAAACTGCCGCAGGCAAAGTCATTACCAAATGGAAAATAAAACCTCCATCATGGCAAAATATCAAGAGAATTCTAACTTTGCTTGTAATTGCTTTCTTTATCTGGCAATGGTGGCCGAAAAAGCAGTATCAAACATTGTACTTCAAAAAAGGTCAGGATTACAAAACAGTTTATCTTGATCTGCGACCCTTTCATTGGGAAGTGCAGGGTGGTGTTCTTTGCGGTTTTAATGGTAAGGGAGAACGTATGAGACTAGGCGACTGGTATCAGAACTTCTACGGTCCCGAATACAGAGTAATGAAACTCAAGGTTGAGTCCGGGGATGATGTTGTTATGACGCTTACGTACAAAGATTGATATAGTTCTCAAAATTAAACAGTAAAATCAAAACGCTCCGAGTTGTACACTCGAAGCGTTTTTTATTTACGCATTTTTCTTTCTTCGCACTAGAATGGCGATTCGCAATTATCTGCACCCGATAGGCCCCATGAGCCGCAGACAAGATTAATTATCCCGCCAGCGGCAATCATGATGAACATGCCAATGATCCCCCACATTATGTGTTTTCCACCGGTCGCCCGGGCGTCACTGCTTTCGCTGTCTTTGATGAATTCAAAAACACCGTACAGAAACACAATTAGAGCTACCGCAAAACCGAGCTTAATAGCCGGATTCAAGATAATCACTTCAACTTTTATAATGAATTTCTTGAGTGGCGTTAAATCTGCTGCGGCTTGGGCAATATGAGGCATCCAGAAATTAAACATAGGAGGAAACTAGATACAGACTGAACCGTTGATGATTGTACCCGGAGCTACGCCTGGAGGACATGGCAAGCTTGAAGCACCTGTGCCAGGACCAACACCTGTAGTATTGGCAATGAACTTTACAAGGCCCCAAACAGCGACGATAGCGAAAAGTCCGACAACACCCCAGATCATCATTTGGCGACCCTTTGCCTTTGCTTCTTCATCACCTGCAATAACGTATCTCACGATACCCCAGATAAACATAAGCATAGCAATAGCGACCAAAAGAGTCGTAAGCTTGCCGACAAGCGTCGAGCCGGTATCGAGAAGGGTTCCTGCATTTGCGGCTTGAGCTAGTGCCAAACCTGGAAACAAGAATACAGAGAGAAATAATACTGCTAATTTTTTCATAATTTTTTCTTAAACTTCTATTCGACCGTTATTTATTAATATTTGTAGCGGTAAACCGCCGACAAAAGCATTATACCACTCCAGCTCCTTTGTCTAATGGGTAAATAGTGGAAAAGGGATTGTATTATTCCGGAAATTGTGGTGGAAATTCAGTATTGATTTCAAAGGTATTTGAGATAATGGCAACCAGCCCCCAAACCGCAACCATGACAAAAAGGCCGATAACACCATAGACCATAAATGATCTGCCACGCTCTCTGTCCTCGGAGCCGTCCGGTGAAATAACATATCTAACTACTCCCCAGATGAATACAAGCATTGCTATTGAAAAAAGAAGCGGCATCAGGGAGTTTGAAATCGTACAAGTGATATAGTCAAAGATTTGAGGAATATCACCAAAATTCTTTGGGCAAGAAACAGTGTTTGATGTCTGGGTTGTAGCCGGATTTTGATTGGCTAAAGTTTGAAAATCGTAAATATTGCCGCTATCATCTACAGAACCGCCATCTCGTGTTCCGGATGTGTCTCCAAATGTTCCGCGTATAGGCTGCGCAAAAGTCAATGTCGGTAATGAAAACGCGGCCAATAGTAAGATAACGAAGACTTTTTGCAGGATTTTATAATTACTTAAGATTTTTTTCATATTATTTTTATATCATTACACTTATTATTACATGAGACTATTTACCGTGCCCTGAATAGCGTCGGCTATAACTTTGGCACCCAGAATAATAATTGCTCCGATGACAACGTAGAGTAATGTTTCTTTGGCCTTGGTAATTTTGGTTTCATTTCCTCTGGCTGTGGCAAATAGATAGCCGGCATATATGATCATGACTGCCACGATCGGCGTAGCGATTATTCGGACAATTTCTAGAAGTGCAACGATAAGATCAGGCAAATTATCGAAACTACGAACTGGGTTCGGAATACTGAAAACAAAAGAAGACGAGTCCCCCGTACTAGGCACACATGCCCCAGATGTCGGATCTATTGTTCCTCCTGTACATTGGCTGGGATCTCCGTGACCTGTTCCGTGTACTATAAAAGGTGTCACAGTGAGTAAGGTGCAAATTGAGAGAAGGCAGAATAAAAGAGTTTTTTTCATTGGCTTTAGTATATAGCAATTAAGGAGTGATGACTGGGGAAAACGTCGGTTCATTGTATCCAAGTGTCTTGAGAATAATACCGACAATTACCCAGGCGGCTAAGCAGAAAAAGATACCGATTAGAAGTTTCCTAAACATTTTATTGGCATCAGTACGTTTACCTGGATTGTCACCGCTTGTCATATAGAGAAATCCTCCGTATATGAATATAACAACTGCAATCGGCAATACCATGTACTTCAATATAAACTCTATAACACCACTAATGAGTGCCATGAGTTCAGTAAAGCCGCAGGGACTTTCCGGCGTACCTTCACATGGTATGAGCGAGTCGGCTCGTGCCGTCTGTACTAAAGAAAAAAACATGAAGGTGCTTAGCCAAAAATATTTTTGTATTTGTTTTTTTACTTTGCTAAAAAAATGTAATTTCATGTATTGATGTTTTTCTATTGCTCACTGGTAAGATAAGCATTAATTTTTGAGCTCGCAGTGTTAAGTGCTCCTGTTGAGTTGGATTTACCTGACTGTATATCACTTACCATAGCCTGAAAAACACTATCGGTAAAACTGGTATTTGGATCAATCCAGGCTTTGGAAATAAGGGCTGATTGATAGAGGAGTGGATAGTATGTATTTGTCGGATCGTTCGGTACCATGTCCCGACGAACAGGGGCAACGGTATAGCCTGTTTTTGAAAGCGTACTGAGTAAGGTCGCTGCTTTCAACGGTACAGTCATATCTTTGGCGACATAGTACGCCAGGCCGGTATTTTTACTTTGTTTGGAAATAGCTACGCCGTAGAGTTGTCCTACAGTAGATTTTGTACCGTTAGCATTGGCTTGGGGTATAGGAGCAATATCAAAATTTAAGTTAGGATTTGTCCGACGCAAACTTGAAAGTTCACTACCCAGGCCGACGTAGTATGCCAAGTCACCTGAGAGAAAACGATCCCGATCACTTGAAAATGTTTTGTTCCAGGAATAAATTGTTCGGTTTGATGGATTGGCAAACTGAGTATAATAGTCGAGCGCAACCGAAGCCGCACTTTGCGTTGATGTTCCTTGCGTTCCCAAATCAAGCACTAATTTCCCATTTCCATTCACATGCATGATCGGATCTCCTGCCTGCAAAAAGAGGAGTGAAAGAATTTCTTTGGCATGACGAATATTGGTGTATTCACCGAGCGCTACTGCACTGCGCGTAATATTAAAATCATTACTGACAATTGATATTTTTTTGGCCAGTTCAGGAAATTCCTTCCATTCCTTTGGCGCTGTCGCAATTCCGACGCTGGCAAAAATATCTTTATTCCAGAAGCCAACCAGCGGATCAACAAAAAGTGGCTGAGCCAAAACTCCGGTCTGCGTAAGATAGGTATTGGCTATATCCATATATGTTAACGTATAGGTCGTGACCGGATAACTGGCATAAGGAATTTCATACATTTTGTCTCTCTGTCGCCAGAAAATGTCAGGCGTAACCATAAAGAGGTCCGGGCCAGTACCCGAGGCAAAAGCTTCAACTAAATCACTTTCATATGTAGCCGGGTTTTTTTGAACATAAATAATGCTAAATGTTTGATTTTGAACTGTGGTTTCGGCAATAAACTGGCTCATTGACTGCAAGTCCATTGTGCCCCACATAAATACGGTTCCGGTTGGCGTTGTGACTTTTGATGAACCGAGTTTAACGTAGCCGCCAAATACTGCCACTCCGAAGAGAATGAAAAAACCGAAAACAAAAAGGACAATTGTTTGAAAGCTCAACTTCATGACAATGTAAAAATTATACCATAGTGGTGCGCGCCGGCTTCGAAGTTTTTTACTTTTTTGAAACCATTAGAAACTAAAAGACTTTCGGCATTCGCAGATGTAATGACGTGATCAGGCGCCGGGCCCATACCGCCAAATGATTCGCTCCAATCAATAAGCAGGACTTTACCGGAAGTCTTGAGTATGCGCTTTACTTCATCAAGAAAACCCTTTCGATCTTCAACCTGAAAAAGGACATTTGAAATAATGGCGCAGTCTACAGTTTGGTCGTGAATTTTGGTACCGCCTTTTTTTTCTATATTGCCCCAAATATAATCAATATTAGTGAGGTGCTCTTTTTTGGCCGCGTCCTGAATATGCTGAAGTAAGTCTCGCTGAACTTCAATGCAGTAGACTTTTCCGTCTCCGCCATTAATTTTTTTAGCTGCGGCAATCGTATAAAAACCACTACCGGCGCCGAGATCAGCGATCACGAGGTTTGTGGTGAGTTCTAATTGGTCTAAATTATTGGAAGGATCTGCGAACATAGTTTTTATTGTATCAGTTAGTTTATTAAATGTGTGATTCTCGAGCACGGAAATTTTTTACTAAAAATTTCCTCTTCCTCGTGCCGTCGCACTGCGGGGTCTCTCGAATCCCACATTTCAACAAAAACTGACACATTACATAACTGCAAGAGAGGCGATTTGGTCTCCCGGTCTTAATTTCATAATAGTAACACCTTGTGTTTGTCTGCCGAGTGACGGAATGGATTCGAGTGAGGTACGAATAATTTGGCCTTTTTTCGAAACTGCAATTAATTCTTCTTCGTCGCGAATGAGACGGCCGATAATCAATTTCCCTGTTTTAGCTGTTACTTTTGCAGTTTTAATACCGGAGCCACCGCGCTTCTGGGTTTTGTATTCGCCGATTTTGGTTTTCTTGCCGAGGCCATTTTCTGACATTGTAAGGAAGGCTGCGCTACCTACACCGCCATCTTTGCCTTTTTCTTCATTCTTTCTGATGACACCCACACCGACAACAGTATCCCCTTTGCCAACTTTAATAGCGCGAACACCACCGGCTGTGCGACCCATTTCGCGAACATCTGATTCTTTAAATCTGATTGACTGCCCTGCTGCCGTGCCAAGAATAACATCGTCACCTTTTTCCACAAGAACAGCAGACTTGAGCGCATCGCCCTTGTCGAGTCGGATAGCGATGATACCTGAGCGGCGAACATCTTTGAAACTTTCTG
>JAYSVN010000030.1:0-5210 GCA_043718505.1 Minisyncoccota bacterium
TCACGCAATGCCGCAGGATCGTTTGCGCCTTGTACGGTTTTTATATTGAACTTTCTATATTCATCTTTTTGCAAAATGCCATTTTCGGCTACAACCATGACGCCGACCATGCTTGTGCCACTTATGTGAGCGATGTCGTAACCTTCAAAACGCATAATGCCGCGGCCTAGTACCCTATTTCCATTTTTATCCTGCGTATCGCTACCCGCAGGTGCCCATACTCGATCATCACGCTTGAGTAAAGAAACATCCTGAATGTGGTTGAGGGCAAAAAGTTTCTCCTTGGCTCTTTGTGCCTCCTCAAATTCCTCTTTTTCTGCATATTCAACCATTTGCTCTTCAAGTGTTTCGCGCAACTCTTTAAATTTTCCTGATAAAAAAAGTTTAATGCGCTTGATATTTTCTTTATATTTTCTTTGGGCTTCCTCAGTACGAAGGTCTGGAGTGAGACCAATTTGTCTATAAAAAACTTCCCTGTCCTTCTGAAGTGAAGCATGATCGCGAAAAGGAAAAATTTTACGCAAAATATTGAGTCCTTCTTTTATAGCTACGCCGGATGGATACGGTCCAAAAATTGCCTGTAATTTCTGACCGCCTTCCCAATACCGGCCACGCGGCGAATCAGAGTTGAGTTTTTTGCCCGGCCAATCTATATCACGTTGTCGAGCCAAAAAAATACGCGGGAAATCTTCCTCTGTAATAACGACGCAATTGTAACTCTTGTCATCTTTTTCACGGACATTATATTTTGGTTTGTAGTGACGAATGGCATTGGCCTCAATAATGAGTGCTTCAAGTGCATTCTGGCAGACTTCCCAGGTAATGGTCTTGGCCTTGAAAACCATGTCGATGAGCCTTGGGCCACGGGTGGCAATAAGGTCAGATGAAAAATAACTCCGGGCGCGTTCACGGAGTGAGGTAGCTTTACCTATGTAGAGAATTGTCTCGTCTTCGTCCCGAAAAAAATAAATGCCGGGTACAGACGGCAAGCCCAATTGATCGAATTCTGTTCTTGTCACCTATAAATAGTACGCTTTTGCTCAAACTTTCGCAATATTGTGCAACATTGCCAAAAAATGTCCAATTTGGTACTATGGCGGGAAAGCTCTACTTATGAAAAATACGACCACCTCGACCCGGAAAACTACCGTCGAAAAAGGCTACCTTATTCACTTGGACACCATTGGCAGACCATTCCTTGTTCCACGGTATACAAGGGAACGTACTACTGAAAAAGTATCAGTGCATTCAGCTACTGATGAGGACAGAGAATTATTAACGCTCTTTACCCTCTTTTGCCTGGCGCAAAAAAGCTGGGGTGTGCCGATACGTGATGCAAGACTCTTGTTTTTTATGGCTCCGGAAGAATACAAATCATCCTGTCATCCGTCTGCAATGAGTACATTTTTGAAACTCAGATTAATCGAGCAATGCGGCTTAAAAATGTTCGCTACGCCGGCGCTTCGGAAAACCGTGTTTTTGTCACTCAAGGAAACAGCCATAGAGAAAGATGTGCGCTACACATTTGAACCCTTACACGTTATCGGTGAAAGAGGATTAGCTGGTAATTGCGCACATTTGCATGGGCGTATGTACTACTACCCTGTTGAAGCACTTGAAGCATATATTCGTTTCGCTCCGATATGGAAAGTGCACGAGAAATACCATGCCTCGAAAATCAGGTATGCGGCTCAAATAGCAAACCGGTCATACTAATATAGTATTCAAAAAAAGCGTTTTTTAAAAACGCTTTTTATTTTTGTTTAATATTTATTTTATTCTTTCTTTATTTCTCTTTTATTATATTTTGAATTTTTTATTAATAACGCCGTTATTTGCTTCAAATGAATGGGTTGTATGGACTGCCTGGTAACTTTGGTCGTCCTTTTTCTCTTCAATTGCGGCAACGTACGTTCCCTTTGGTGCCAGTGCATAGTAGCGGCCGTATTTATCGAGAACACGGGTAAAGAGCAGAGTTCCCAGTTTTGACGAGTAAATTCTAACAAGTCCGAAAGGCATTGGTTCACCCTTTGCTGACACCATGCCAAATGAAGGTTTTTTCAAAACGAATTGTCGAAGTATAAATAAGAGAACATAGAGTAATGCAATTGTAATCGTATAAGCTGTAACCGAGAAATAAAGAGCAACAAGTGAACACCCAAAACCTCCCCAGAAAAGAACCGTCGCCAGAGCATTGAGCATAATTGCCCGACGAGCATTCCACTTAGTTAATTTTTTCTGATTTTTCACAAATTCATTCCAGTCAAAATGCTCAGGATCCATTGGAATATTTTTGGTAATAACATCTTTTGAATCAGTAATTTCAAAATAGTCACCGAAGTAAAGATCGTTGTAAACCGAGTCAGTTACTAATTTGCTTAATTTCTGTGAAGGGAAAAGATAATTAGTTTTATTAACCGTAATTCGGTATGTTCCCGGTGTTACCAAAAATCCATAGCGTCCGTCGATATCAGTAATAGCTGTAGCGACTTCTTTGCCGTTTGCATCTACAAGCGAAACATAGACCGGATCAAGTGGCTGTTTGGTAACTGCATCAAAAACCACTCCCCAACGCTGCTCGCGCTTTCGAAAACCAAGTATTCCCATGAGCAAAGTCCAGAATCGAATCGGAATAAGAGCAATTTCAGAAATCGTGAGCGCGCCTCCGAACATACCGAGAATACCCGTGATAGCTCCGATTAGAACCCCGATACCGCCAAATGTTTTTGTCGTATTTACGACCGGAGCACTAACGGTTATTTCCGGTAAATGGAAATTCCCGCCGGTATTAGAGTCGACAGGATCATTTGCACGGGTGACACATTCACCGGCGACAGAACTGGCTTCCCAGCCAGTAGGCATCGTTGCCTGATCACCAGGTACATTTGAACAGACATCGACAGAATCGCCGCCGTTATCATTTTGCGGAACAGGTACACATGGTAATGGACCCTGATAATTACTGGCATCTGGATCCTGACAAAGCTGGACAATCGGAGGATTATTTTCACTTTCATCGTTCGGGCCATTACATCCCGGATCAGTCGTATCTATAAGATTGTCGCCGTCGTTATCGAGGCCATCGCTACAAATAGGTATTGGCGGATCAACTTGTCCGCAGCCCGGAAGGGTCGGATCAGTGGCACAGGTTGGGGTTATAGTATTTGGCGTATAAATAATTGTTAACGTATCTGTACTTTGTTTATTGTGATTATTATATGCCGTAACGGTAACAGTATTCGGGCCTGGCACAAGTGAAAGCGCAGGGATAGTCCAGCTTGCAGTACCAACAACAGATACAGGTGTTGAGCCATTAGTAATGTACGTAATAGAAGTAATAAGATCGTTGTCATTTGCCGTACCGCCAATTGCAATTGTGTCTACGGTCGTCGGATATGTACTCGCCGAAGTTGGAACTGTAATGGTTATTGTTGGTGGCGCATAATCACAAGCACTCTGAGCTTGGTAATTAATGGCACGAGGATCAGTGCAAGATGGTGTTTCCTCTCCGCCACCGCTATTTAATATAGTAAGGGTATATGATTTTTGATTTGAATAAAATGTACTTGGACCAATTGTATCGATGGCGCGTGTGATAAAGGAATACACACCAGGTGCTGTTGGATTACCGGCAATGCCACTTGCTGTATATGCTAGACCCGTCGGCAAACTTCCGGAATATGAACCGTACGAAACTGTGCCACGATCATTTACTATAGAAAGTGTTTGATTATAATTTGCATTGAGCGAAGTACCCGGCAAAGAAGCTGTTGTTAGTTGGATGAGGTTAAAAATGAGTATACGGTTGTTATCTCTATCAGCAATATAGGCTCGGTTATTACCTTCATCAAAAGTTACATCAGTAGGGCCGGTAAATTTATCATTTGTTGTGCCACTCGTGGCAGTAACAAAATCAGGCTGACCAAAAACTGCGACTGCAGATTCTCCATTGGTGATTGTTGCAGTATCAAATGCCAAAACTCGATTATTCATATAATCGACGACATATAGAACTTTATTATTTGATTCATATGCCAGACCGGTAGGATATGGAAACCTACTAGCTGTTGTCCCTGAAGAATTAGTGCCGAAGTTATTTTGGCCGATGACATTACTTGCTGCCATATAATTTGACAGACCATTTGAAAGATCGAAGATAAGCACGCGGTTTTGGCTTGAATCGCTAACAAAAAGTCTTTTGCTGCTATTGTCATAGGCTATGCCTTCTGGCCAATACATACTATATTCATCGGGCCCTGCTGGCACTGCACCGGAAGTAAAGTTTGCCTGTCCAAGAACACATGAGGCATTCATGCCATTGGCTATACCGTTTGTTATAACACCACAAAAATTTTGCGCTGTGGCGTTTGTATTGACATCAAATGCCAAAACTCGATTATGACTTCTATCAGTCACAAAGAGGAGGTTGTTAGTGGTATCGTACGCCAAACTCGTGGGCAAGGAAAGTGTACTAGCATTTGTAGTTGAGCTATTGGCTGTAAAGTTTGCCTGCCCAAGTACACATGAAGCATTCATGCCGTCTGTAATACCAGTCGTTGATGTACTACACAACGTTCGCGAGGAGCTGCCTGAAGTGCGCGCATCGAAAACTGATACCCGATAGGCATTAACAACAAAAAGTAATCCTGTATTGGAATTATAAAGAATGCCCTTTGGACTTGATATTTTAGCTTGAGTTATAGCACCATTGCCCGAAATCATATCGGTTTGGCCAAGAACATTGTCGGCAGTGTGATCAAGTAAATTATTATTTGTATCAAGATTAAAAATAAGAATACGGTTATTGGTTGTGTCAACCGTAAAAAGTCTGTGGTCAACTGTGTCCAAAGCAGTACTGGACGGAGTCTCAAATCCAGTGGCATTTATATTACTTGGCGTGCCACTGTTCGGTACATTCGAGGCATAGTCGAGTGGCAAGGCATAAGTATAAGAAATGGTTACCTGGCCAACAACGTCGCCTGGTGCGAGCCCATTCGCTGTCATGTTCGCAATATTGTATATAGTGACACGATTATTATTTTGTTCGGAAACATAGAGATGATCATTAGCCAAATTGTAAAATACGCCAGCCGGATTATACAGCCCAGATGCACTGTTTCCATTGGAAGTAAAATTATTCTGGCCAATGACACAGGAAGCATTCATGCCATTAGCAATACCACTGGTCGTGGTGCCGCAAAGTGTTTGCG
>JAYSVN010000004.1:0-2715 GCA_043718505.1 Minisyncoccota bacterium
AACCGCTCAGCATTCATTGGACTCATACAGTACAAAGATGGCGAGAAACGCTACGGTGTTTTGCCAAAGGGCGTCACTGTCGGCGCGGAAATAATGACGTCAACCAAAGCTCCAATCAAACCAGGCAACCGACTCCCGCTCAAATTCATTCCAGTCGGTACATTTATTTACAATATTGAAATCAAAGTTGATGGTGGCGCCAAGCTCGTCCGTTCAGCTGGAACTTTCGCACAGCTCATCGCTAACGATGCCGGCTACGCGCAGGTTAAAATGCCTTCAACTGAAGTTCGCAAAATTCCTGAACTGGCTTGGGCCTCTGTTGGGACTGTCTCAAACGACGAATACCACCTCATCAACTATGGCAAGGCTGGACGCTCACGCTGGAAGGGTATACGCCCAACTGTCCGTGGTTCTGCCATGAACCCAGTTGACCACCCACTCGGTGGTGGTGAAGGCGCACAGGGTGCCGGTATGAAGCGTGTTAAAAACGTCTACGGTAAAGGTATCCGCGGCAAGAAAACCCGCAAGCCAAAGAAATATTCAAACTTCCTCATCCTCAATCGTCGCAAGACTGGTAAGAAGAGAAAGGGACAGTAAACTCACAACAAACTATGCAAAAGACCGCCTTTGTCATCCGACATTGGCGGTTTTTTGCTTTTGTGGCTAGTGGAAGCGAAATACTTAAATTAAAAAGTTTAAATTAAAAAGGGAGAACGAAAGTTCTCCCTTTATTTTTTTCACTTAAGCTATTTGTTTGTTAGCATTCATAGATGCCATTAGTTCGTCCCATTTGTCTTTTGGCTTCCATATTACATTGCCACTTATAATATCTCCAACAACAGCTTCTTCATGCTGCTCATACTCAGGAAATGGTTTTTCAACGAGGGCAATAATGGGAAACCTTCTTACTCTGTCTTCCTTATCTTTGTAGTGAAAATCATCCGTGAATTTTGGCGAACGATTGAGAATACTGCAAATACCGCTTACTGTAGCACCAAGACTTTCAATAAGGTCTATCGTCTTCCTTGTTGTTGAAAAATTATTAAGGACATCTTCAACAATGATGACTTTGTCGCCCTCTCCAATTGTGTGTCTGCCAAATTGCAGCTCAGAAACTTCACGTCCAGTGCTTGAAGCAACCTGGGTAATTTTCTTTTCTGCGCATGCGTAGCGTGCATCAAATTCGCGTCCGTTGTATGCGAGGAACTGGGCAATGCTGATACCTCCCATTTGAGGTCCGACAAAAACAATATTGTCATCTACCATGCTTGCCAATTTCTTGAGAAGTTTTTTGGCATAGTGGTCTATAACGACTGGACGTTCTTCAGCCTTAGCAAAATTAGCATAGACATCGCCGACATATTGTTTGTATGTGCCTGAACCAAAATTCGCAAGGTAACTAGCGGCATAGCCGACAAGTGGCCCAAGCCGTTCACCTGTTTTCTGGTCTCTCGGGCATTCATAATAGCCGCCAAGGGCATGCAAGAGGCCGAGGGGATCGCCAGCATATTGGGCGATAAGTAGTGATATCTTCATATTTTCTTTTTTTAAAGTTTCCTTATTTCTATCCTATATACAAAATCTGGTCAAATAAAAAAGAGCTCTTTCGAGCTCTCTGTTTTTATTGTTTCATTATCTAGTCACTCTCCAGCGTAGCTTGCGATCGAAGCCCCAAATGAGAACCCCAGTTACTTCAGAAGATGGAAAATATTCTTCTTCTGTAAATTCAAGTGTAATTGTTCCTGTCGGCAACGGCAAGCCGTAGAATTGAGGACCAAATGTACAAGCAAAATCTTCAAGCTTATCGAGTTTCTTGTAATCAGCAAAAAGTTGAGTCACAAATTCGACTGAATGGGTATGTGCGCAACCACACGCTCCAACTTCACAGAATTTTTTGTACTTGCGATGCCAGGCATTGTCGTCGCCAAAAAAGAATTTCGGATTTCCCGAAAGTGCGGCTTCAATGAGTGCGTTAAGATCGACAAAGAACTTAGCATATGGCTTGCAGGCATTGCGTGGTCGCGGTCCCAATTCAAGGTAGTCATTCTGCGTCATATAAAGGTGGTGGGTAGCGATAGTCGCAGCCACAGTATCCGGCAGTTGCTTTATTATCTCTACCGTCCGTGCATCCGTTATGTGCTCCATGACAATTCTCAGTTTTGGAAAAAGACGAGAAAGATTGGTGAGATATTTATTAGCAAATAAAAATTCACGTTCCTTCATGTCGATTTCACTGCCAGGCACTTCACCATGAATGAGTAGCACCATACCAAGCTCTTCCATTTTTTCTAAAGTAGGAAAGAGTTGCTGTAGCTCACCGAGAAGGACTCCGTCGTCAGAATTGGTCGTAGTGCCTCGAAAATAGATTTTGACCCAGTTTATTCCCATGGAATGAGCCTTCGCGACAACTTGAGGTGTTGTCTTAAACTGTTTGTCCCAGAGCATTTTGAGTGGGGTAATAGGATGGAATAAATCGGCGTATTCTTCCGGTACAAAGTCCATAATTTCTTCTTTGTATTTTAAGCAGTCATAACCTGTCCTCTTTGGAGGCTTTGTATTGGGCATAGCTGTGTAGTAATAGTAATGAGGAAAAACGAATGGCATGATGTCTGACATCAGTTCATCCTCGCCTTTGGACTGTCTCAAGTGACCATGCATGTTAGCCCACCGGAGGGTGGTAATTCTCGTATTGGTGTTATTGACCATAGTTTTATT
>JAYSVN010000031.1:0-5194 GCA_043718505.1 Minisyncoccota bacterium
ATCTCCCCAATCAAAGCAACAAAAATATATAAGGACAGGGATGATGGTATTAGCTTAACGAGTGTAAAGATAAATAAAGCTACAATCGTGCCGTTTTCATACCAGGGAATAATTGGTCAATGCAACTTCATGATATAGGTTTAAAACCGGTCTTAAAAGATCGGTTTTTTTTATTGATAACTCATGATAGGATAATGACGCAATGGCTTTACAAATCGGCATCGTCGGCCTGCCAAACGTCGGCAAATCAACACTCTTTAATGCGCTCACCAAAAAAGGCGTGCCCGCAGCTAATTATCCTTTTTGCACTATCGATCCGTCAGTCGGTATTGTTGCCGTACCCGACGCCCGGCTTTGGAAATTATCAAATTTTTCTCAATCTCTTAAGACTATTCCGGCGGCTATGGAATTTGTTGATATTGCCGGGCTTGTGGCAGGGGCCTCGAAAGGTGAGGGCTTAGGAAATAAATTTCTGACAAATATTCGCGAAACCGATGCTATTTTTGAAATGGTACGAATTTTTCCGCTTACCAATAGCGCGACCGGAGATGCAGGCTCTTCCTCAAAACCAAGTGACGACATTATGCATGTGTACGGCGACATAGATCCACTGCGTGATATCAAAGTAATCAATATGGAACTTATTCTGGCTGACATGGAAACAGTTTCGAAGCGGCTCGGTAATCTCTCACGTGATGTCAGACGGGGTGACAAAGATGCCATCGCCGAAGAAGCTGCACTCAAAAAAGTTTTGCCTGCACTTGAAGCTGAACAAATGGCAAATACTGTTTCGCTCGATGAAAATGAGCGGCCGATTGTTAAGCAGCTTGGGCTTCTTACGATTAAACCGATTCTCTATGGTTTGAATAAACGAGCCGGGGTAAAAAATTTGGACGCAACTGACCCGGCAAAATTTAAAGAACTAACCGATTACATTATTTCAACCGGTGCTCGCTTTGTTGTACTTGATGCGAAAACCGAGGATGAGTTAAAAGATTTTGAAGGTGAAGAGAAAAATATGTTTCGCAAAGAAATTGCGGGCAGCGCAGATAGTACGGCAGTAAGTAGCGACACCGAAGACGGCGTCGACCAATTAATAAAAGAAGCCTACATGCTTCTCGGTCTCGAAACATATTTCACAACTGGTGAGGACGAAACCCGCGCCTGGACAATTAAAAAGGGGAGCACGGCGCCGATTGCCGGTATGTCCATCCATACAGATTTTAAAGATAAATTTATTCGGGCTGAAGTTGTTTTTTGGCAGGACTTACTTGATGCCGGTTCATATGCTGATGCTCGCGCCAAAGGCAAAGTTAAAACAGAAGGCAAAGAATATATTGTCAAGGACGGGGATGTGATTGAGTTTAAGATTTAGAAAATGAAATCACTCTCCGACCACCTTAACCAAGGCAATACCGCCATCATTCCAACCGATACACTGTACGGTATTGTTGCTTGTGCTTCAAATAAATCGGCAGTTGAGCGTATTTACACTATCAAAGGACGTGACGAAAATAAGCCATTTATTATTCTTATTCCTCATATTGATTCACTCGCCGATTTCGGAGTCTTTCTTTCGGAAGAAGATCGGCACATGCTGTCTTCACTTTGGCCTGGTGCGGTAAGCGTCATTCTTCCGCTTCAGCCAGAATATATTTCCCGTTTCCATTATTTACATCGTGGTGAAGGAAAACTTGCTTTTCGTTTACCTGATAAACAAAAACTCATGACGCTCCTCAGAGAAACAGGTCCGCTGGTAGCGCCTAGTGCCAATCCGCAAGGCCAGCCGCCAGCTACCAATATAGAAGTAGCCAAAACTTATTTCGGTGACAAAATTGAATATTACGAAGATGGTGGCGAGCTTGGCAGTGAACCTTCAACATTGTGCGAACTCATCGATGGCAAACTCACTGTATTGCGGGAGGGGAAGGTGCGTATAGCGTTTAAAATTTAGGAAAAAATAAAAAGGCATAATGAAATAATTATGCCTTTTGAGGTTTTGTTTTTAATGGTTAATTGAGCATTAAAATAAAATCTTCTTTGTTTTTAATGTCAATAAAATGGTGCTCGCTTTTATATGCACGACCCTGATGGAACGCACTAAAATCTTGTTTCTCGAAGAACGTTTTTAGCTCATTAGGAGACCATATATCTTTCCCATAAGTTCCAAATGTCGAGGATCTCATTGCATTTGAGTCTTTTTGTTCGAGATGAAATCCTCCCTCTCTAGGCTCGATTTTATATGTGACACTTCCGGGGCCACTGAAATACCCTCCACCGACATCATTTAATTTAAACATCAGTTGGGTTTGAGTAAAATTAGCTAGTTTTTCCATAATATTTAATTTAGATTACTTACGAAATTTGTTCTTTTTTAACATATTGACATTTATAAGTCAATTTTTGTCTTCTGCTAATGAAATAAAAAAGCCGATCATGTAGTATCGGCTTTTATGATTTTCTCCCACTCCTCATGCGGTATGGAGGTAATATGCCATCCCCCACATTTTTCACATTCATATGATCTCTCTGGCTTTTTGCCATCCTGCTCGAGGCCCTGAATCCTCCGGATTTCAAGCTTGGCATCTTTTTCGGATATAAATATTCTCTTCCCAGTAGGCATACAAATGAGTTGAACAAATTTACCAACATTTTTATATCCAATTATGTCATCAAATTCCTCCGGTTCTTTATCAATACGATCCAAAATTGAGTTCATGTTTTTGGTGATGTATTCAATAAGAGCTTTGTCGGGATATTTACCGTTTTTATTTTCCTTAAAGTAAATATTGAGGAAGTAATCTGCTGGTATTTTGCTTAACTTTATATACCTGTATTTACCCTTGGCAAGCACACTGTTATCGGTATAAATCTCCTTAAATTCCATATCTATTTTTTCCAAACAATACAGTATTAGTATGTATACGTCAAGGGCTGCCACATTAGTTTTTTATCAAAAGTTTATCAATAGAGACAAATTTGTAAGAAAACAACAATTGTTGCGTCATCATTGGCATGAGATACGAAAAGTCGCACATCCTCCATAATTTAGCTCTCCAGCTCGTGATTGCGGCTCTCGTTTTCGGTGCTCTTATGCTTGTCGACTATTCAAAACCAGAATTAGCCGGCATCCTTGAGGGCAGCCAGAGTTCTTCTATATCTATTGCTCATAACTAAAAAATAACATTGTACTTTTTGAGGTACTCGCGGAGGCTGACGAGCCGAGCGGGAGGCGCTTTCGTTTCAACGAAAGACGCCGGTACCGAGGAAAGTACGGTGTTATTTTTCTTTATTCCTCTTTGTTTTTGAGCGCCTCAACATCCTTGGCCAGTGACTCCAGCACATGCTGAATCTTGGCCAAAATTTCTGGGTGAGCTTCCTTATGATGGTGAACACCAGGGACTACTTCAATAGCATCCGTTTCTTCGGCGATTTCGTCCACATCTTCCTGAATTTCATCGACATCCTCCTGGATCTCATCAATATCTTTTTGAATTTCATCGACATCTTCGGCAATATCTTCAACATCTTCCTGAATAACGTCAATGTCAGCAGTGTTCTTGTTAACCGTCATCTGTATAAAGATAGCCAGGTAAATAGCTTCCAGGGAAACAATTGTTGTTAGAACCAAAAGTACCCTGTCTATAGGTGCTCCGAACAGGACAATGACAAAACAAGAGGCAAAAAGGACAGTGTGCGTAACAAGTGAAGCCGAAGAACCAATCCAACGAGTCATTTTCTGAGTAGCGACGCCGAGCTCGAATAATTTTCTTTTATGGTCGTTTTTAGTCATTATAATATGTCTCTTATATTCAATGCCGATGTTCTTTAGTATACTATTATTGAGGATTTATTAATAACTTTTTTATCCTAATTTGCTATGGAAAATCACAACCAACCAAAACTAAGCCCGAAATTTTTCTTTCTTTCACTTGGTGTTATCGTTTCGCTTATTACGTCCGTGACCGCTTTTCTCAGTCTGGCTTTTGAAACACTCGATTTTAAATTTCCCGATGTGCTCAACAGCATGTACCAGTATGGTTACAGCTCATACAATTTTGACTCTACCAGAATGGATATTGCCATTCTCATCATATTCCTGCCAATTTTTCTTATACTTATGCATTGGTATAAAAAGACCATTCGCGAGGGTCTTGGCAAAACTGATGAAACAATTCGTAAGTGGACAGCGTACCTTATCATTTTCCTGGCAGTTCTTGTAGCCGCCATTGATCTTGTGACACTCGTGCGCTACTTCGTCGGCGGTGAAATTACTACTCGATTTATCATCAAAGTACTCGTTACTCTGGTTACAGCCAAATGGATTGGCCTCTATTTCTTTTATGAAATTCGCGATGCCAAATGGAAAAAGCTTACTCAAACGTTGGCGCCATGGGTAATGACCTTACTCTCACTCGGACTTATTGTCTGGTCATTTCTCGTTATCGGCACACCGGGAGAGCAGCGACTTTGGAGACTTGATGACAGACGAGTGAATGATCTTTCTTCAATTCAGTCGCAAGTAATTACATACTGGCAACAAAAAGAAAAATTGCCGACCACACTGACTGATATTGCCAATCCGACGTCATATTATTCATTACCAGTTGATCCGGAATTTGAAAAAGGTAAAACATATGAATATAAATCGACTGGCGCACTATCGTTTGAACTTTGCGCCACATTCTCAGCTGACATGCCAAAAGGTTGGGTTGAATATGGTAAGGGTGGAATTATGCCACCAATGCCGCTTGGCGGAGGTTATAGCGGTCGCGATACAGCCATGACTGAGCCGGCCATGTATCCATATCAGGGCAGCCAGCAGGATTCATGGGATCACGGCGTTGGACGAAAATGCTTCTCACGAACAATTGATCCGGATATCCACAAGCCGTATGATCCCAGGCCTGTAGATTTGCCGGTTAAAGAGTAGTCTCATGGAATAATTAAGAAAAGATAAAATAAATCTAAAACGCAAAAACCCTCGAAATTTTGAGGGTTTTTTGCTATAGTGCATAGATAAATATGAAATACGATCACCTCAAAATTGAAAAGAAATGGCAGGCGACTTGGAATAAAAAGAAAGTCTATAAAACCCTCGCTGCTAAAGAGGCTAAGCTCAAAAAGAAAAAGCCTTTTTACATTCTCGACATGTTTCCATATCCATCTGGCGCCGGGCTTCATGTCGGGCATC
>JAYSVN010000032.1:0-17228 GCA_043718505.1 Minisyncoccota bacterium
TTGAGACCGGTACGTTCAAAACGCGAAATAATTTCGCCGGTAAGTGAACGCTGGACAGCGTCAGGTTTGAGGATAACAAGTGTTCGTTCTTTTTTTGGATGCATACAATATATTAATAATTGAATTGGATAAAAATATAATAAAACCAGAGAGACTATAGCAGAAAAGTTGCAAATAGAAAACCCCGTGATTTTATACATTAAATGTTCTGTTTTTTATTACGGCAAAATACCAGTATATTTTGCAAAATGATACGTCAGCATATTATCAATAAGAGTAAATCTGCCGCCAATATACAGTTCATTTTTCCAATCACAAATTGCCAAGATACTTTGGTTAAAATCACCGCCCAATCCATACCAACGATTCCCGTCCCAAGCCACAATATTTTTTGACAGCACCTGAACACTGTCTCCAGCCGCTTCGAAAAAGCCCCCGACGTACAGAATGTCGTTGAATACATGCATTGTGAAAACTTGTCCATACGAACCATTGTGGACCATACCGCCAGCCACATCATGCCAAGCTGTACCATCGTAACGAATGATTGAATTACCAATACTACCATCAGCTTTTGAAAATGATCCGGCAACATACAATTCGCCTTTGTAGACAATCATCGATCCTGCCCACGATGTCGGGCCTGCGATGGCATAAGAAATATCCGCCCATCCTCTGCAACCACAATTAAGCTTAAACACTTTTGTGATCATGTCTTCTCCTGTTGAATCCTGAAATTGGCCGACAACGTACAGTTGTCCCTGCAACATGGCAATACCATCTACGCTGCCTCTTCCGGCAGGTAAATGGGTGCTTGCCCAATTTATCCCGTTCCAGACAGCCAGGCCATTTGTTTCTACGCTGTTGATGGAATTGAATCCCCCGCCAACATAAAGCAGTGAATCGGTGGCGTAATAGCAAATAGCACTGCCATTAAATCCTGAGCCGACAACAGACCAGGAACCGTTATGGGAGCGAAGCATTTGATTACAATCTGTGGCATAGATATCACCACGCCATCTACCAAGAGAAAATAGCGGGTTACAGCCAAAACTTCCTGCAGAAATCATCGTAGTGTCATTCCAGGCGGCAATACTTTTTTGTAAATTACCATTTACGAAGAAAAATTCACCGCCGACAACGAGTTGATCATTGGTCGTATCGGGCATGAGTGACCTCACTGCCCCATCGAGCGTACAGTTTATTGCTTGCCAATTTTGCGCGGCTACACCGCCAAGCGAAAGAAATACGAGAACGTACATTAGTTTTTTCATTTTTATTTAGTTTTAAAGAGTTCCATAAAAGTCTATCTAATTGAGATGAACAAAAGCTTAAGAAAAGATAAAATACCTACCGAGGGTCTCTCGCAGCGCGACGGCGCGAGAGGGAGGGGTTTTCGTAGCAACGAAAAACCCCGACCCGAGATAGGTATTTTATCTTTTCTTAGTCTTTTTTGTAGCGTCTCATTATCCCCTCTTCTACCATCGCCCTATCTTCACCGTAGCGGAGATATGAAAGTTCTTTGAGTTTATCTACAATATCTGGCATACCTTTTTCTGGCGGAAGCGTGGCCATCGAAAATGGTTTTACCGGCATGCCTTTGACCAGCATTTTCATATAGGCATTCCAGTTTGGAATTTTTGCTATATCCTGTGGACTAAAAGTGGGTTCGAGTTGTTTTGCCAAAAATTCAGCATCATCGATACCAACCCGGAAAACTGCCATTGAGCCGACGTTACCGAATACCGCGTCTTTAATTCCCTCATCAAGCTGTTTGATAAATTGATGTGCGATTGTAAGACCAAGCTTATACTTGCGGGCTTCAGATAATATTTGTGAAATAGAGTTTGTTGTTACGTTCTGGAATTCATCGATATACAGATAAAACGGCGGTAACTCCTTGCCGAAAGAATCTACACGGGAGAGCGCTGCCATTAAAATTTTACCAACAATAACAAGACCGATCAGGTTTGCATTAATTTCACCAAGACGACCCTTGGAAAGATTTACCAGGAAAATTTTCTTATTATCCATCATCTCACGGAAGTTAAAGGCAGATTTTTCCTGGGCAATAATCGGGCGCATAATTTCGTTCGTTACAAAGACGTCGAATTTGTTAGTAATATACGGAACATAGTTCGCCAGCCCTGCCTCACCTGTTGTTTTCTCAGCTGCACTCCAGAATTGATGAATAATGGGATTCTTACACTTAGCCAGCTTGGCTTCACGAAAAGCCTTGTCAGCCATAACGCGACCGATTTCGAGAATAGTCGCTCCTGATTCCGAATCTTCCAAAATGAGGAGACATGCATTTCTAAAGTATTGTTCAAAGGCCGGGCCCATGGATTCAGGAACTGCACCAAAAAGTTTCCGGAAAATAGAAAGCATTTCATCTACGACAAAGGTTTTTTGTTCGGGAAAACGGACATCGTATTCGAGCATGTTGAGACCCATCGGTCGCGCAGTATATGCCGGATCAAAGTAAATGACATCATCAATTCGCTCACGCGGAATTTGAGCCAAAATATCCTGAATGTCGCTGCCATGCGGATCAATAAAACAGACACCGTGGCCGGCTTTTATGTCCTGAATAATCATGTTTTTGAGGAGCATCGTTTTACCAGTTCCGGTCTGACCGATGACATAGAAATGGCGGAGTCGATCTTCCGGCGCAAAGTGAATTGGTGTTTCATTGCCACGGTAGCGGTTAACGCCGATAAGTGCGCCCCTATTTAGATTGAATACATCGCTACCCGCACCGCCCATGCCACCACCCTGGGCACCAGTGAGTTCCTGAGGCGGTGGAGCCTCAATAGCACTAGCTTCCTTGAGTTGCGGTGCCGAGCTAATTCCCCATGGGAAATGGTACATGGTCGTCAGTTCGCGCAGATTGAGCGGCAAAACGTTATCATCATCAAAAAAGCGGTAGGAAAAATTGTGGAAAAAATCTTTGAGACGCTTGTCGGCAACTTCACGGAAAATAATACTATTTGATGTCGGCTCGGTGAATTGATTGAATGCTGATTCTATTTCCCGGATAATTTGTTTGGCGCGGATTTCATCGGCAGCTGAGGCAGCGACACGAATGTTAACTGAATAAATTGTATGTTTAATTTTCTCGCCGATAAATTCAATAGCTTTTTCATCAATTTTCTTTTCTTTTTCCTCCTTCTCTTTCTCGTTCTCTTTTTTGCTGGAAATAAATTCCTTACCAATTTTCAGAAATGCTTTATCGAAACCGTCAAAAAGCTTGTGCTTCTTTTCCAGCTTAACGCCTTTCTTAACTTCTGATAAAGCAAAAGTAAAATCTTTTATGTACTTCTCCCCTGCCGGTGCAATCACAAATTGAATAGCAGCACCTTCGCCTGACTCTTTTAATTTTGAAAATACTGAAAGCACAGCATGCATCGGATCATGATCAAGTTTGTCATACGTGCGAATAGGCAAAGCTTCATGGCCTGAAAGTTCAGCTATTGCACCAATATGAACGCCGCCTTCGGTAAAAATATTGTAATCGTCCGGTTTTTCAATTACTCTGGCTTTTGGAAAACTGGCCAGAACTTGTTTCTCAAATAGATCAGCTTTTGCATCTGCAACTGACGCATAAAAAACAACATGACTATTGGTATTTTGCTCAGCAATTTCAAAGGTAAAGTAATCACGGCCCTTATTATCTCTGCCATCCGCAACTCCCTGAAGGCCAGCGTAGAGCTGCTCCATGCTGGTAATGAGCTCTTTGAACCCTTTCTTCTCTTCCTCAGCCGGAGTTGGCAAAGTAACTTCAAAAAGCCGCATGTGGAGCGCTTTTCCAAGCGGTGTACCTTCTTTGATATCCGGCAAAGTCCCTTTTTGAAGGTATTGCACCAAAAATCGATGGAAATCGTCATCTATATGCGGATCATTCATTTTTTCAACAACAGTCAGAGTATTTTTGAGACCGTTATGGAGAAGCATGCCGAAAAGCTCTTCGATTTTCTTATCGTGGGCTTCAGGCTGGAGACGCAAAACAATAGCTTCGGATTCTTCAGTGGAGACTACCGCACTCGGGGCTAGAATCTCCTGTATCGGAGCGGCGGCATACTCTTTGATAACGGTCTTGGTCAATTGCTCATTAGATTGCGGTGTTTTTTCGGCCTGCGGCAAAGATCCTTCGCGGTCTTTAATGTACGAGCGCAGAAAGTGTAATTCTTCTTCTGGAGTTTTGAAACCGCCAAAGGACTCAGGATTTTCCATACTGTCGATATTATAGCAAGGAAAATAGGCTCTGCTTGCGAAAAACCGTGAACAAGGTACTATTTAAGTGTATGAAAAACCCAGAAAACGGACCTCAAGTTGGTAATGAAGCTACTCAAGAGCTTGTAGAAAAAGAGCTCCAGCATCTTGAACTTGATAGTATCACCCAAGATGAAGAAATGAAGCGGCTTATTAATGTCTACTCGACTGAAAAAGGCAAGCAGCTCCTTTTAAATGACCTCGAGAGTAACGAAGCTGCTCTTATTGCTCATAAAAATGAGATTGGGACACCCTTATTCAAAGAATTATTTAAAGCATATTCTCATTACATGAGTATTTATGAAAGGGTTTTCAAAAAGCCATACAAAATGCAGCTTGATATAGACACTGGTGCGCATGATTATGCAGAAGAACTTCACCAGGACTCCAAGCATTATATTCCCAAATCCAAAATATAATTATTTCGTCAAAATCTCATTCCCCTTCTCAGTTATTAAAATAGTGTGTTCAAAATGAGCGGCCGGCTTTTGATCGCTCGCAATGTAGGTGTATTCATCTGCCAGAACGCGTACGCGTCCAGAGCCGAGAGTCGCCATTGGTTCAATGGCAATAACCATACCCGGAGCAAGTGATTCACCTGTGCCCGGAGTACCGTAATTTGGCACAAACGGTTCTTCGTGAACTTCATGTCCAACACCATGACCTGAGAGCATTCGGACAACACCAAGTTTGTGTTCTTTTAGAACCTTCTCAATAGCAGCGCCAATGTCACCCGTGGTACCTTTTGGTTTAGCAGCTTTAATACCGGCAGCGATAGCTTTCTGCGTACCGGTGATAAGGTTTTTGACTTCTTTTGTCGGCTTGCCAACTGCAACGGTAATGGCGTGATCAGTGAACATGCCTTTATGCATGAGCCCAAGATCAACAGAAACTACGTCGCCGTCTTTTATTTTCCGATTGCTCGGAATTCCATGCACCACTTCTTCATTTATAGAAACACAGAGCGCAGCCGGATACGGCCGACGAACACCTTCAGGCGTGTAATGGAGAAATGACGGCGTATCACCTTTTTTCTCAATTAATTGACGTGCCATCTTGTCGAGCTCCGCAGTAGTTACTCCGGCCTTAACTGCTTTTGCTACTTTGGCCAAAATATCGGCTAATCTTTTACCTCCGGCTTTCAAAATCTTTATTTCTTTTTCGTTTTTTATTCTGGCCATATAATTATCTTTTCTTTATTTTGTAATCAGATTTTATTAATCTATATGTGCTTACGCTCGCTCGAGCACTGCAATAATATCAGCATGAACCTTCTCTATAGGCTGTTCACCGTTTATCTCAACAACTTTGTACATCTTGGCATTTTCCATATGGCGAATTGCCGGTACAACATCAGTCTCATACCATTCCAGTCGTTTCTCCATATCGCCTGCCCTACTATCGTCCATTCTACCGCGTTCCGTAAGCCTTGTCCTTGACCAGTCATTTGACACATTAATAATGAAAACTGTCGGCGTCGTGCGATTATAAAAAGTAAAAGCGGTATCGAGTGCTTCGATTTCGGAAAGTGTACGCGGTGTTCCATCGAGTACCAGATGTTCATCACCTTTTAAGTTGTCGATAAATTCGTGTGACCAGATGTGAATAGCCAAAAATGCCGGCTGAAGTGTTCCGGCTTCCATAATTGCTTTTGAGAGTTTGCTTGAGTAAGAATCTCCGGCAATAAACTTTCGGAACATGTCACCGGTTTCAAGATAAAAAATATCACGCGTCGGGTCTTTGGTTTTGAGATATTCCTGCATCAGCTTTGCCTGAGTTCCCTTCCCGCAGCCCGAGCGTCCCATGAAGATGATGGTTTCTGGATTCATCATTTAGTGATTATAGCGTAAAGCTCGGTTTATCGAAATGACTTGACCACAGACAGGTCAAATGGTATCGTAAGAAAAACTAAAATTGAAAAGATGAAGACAACAATTCTGGCAATATGCTTAAGCGCTATATTCAATTGTGCGATTGCCCAAAATGCTTCGAATAAGCAGGAACTTCGTGATGAAATATACGATCTCGCCACGCTGCTATTTGACGATACTATTATTAATTCTCATATTAGTTCTCAGATTCCATTATGTAATGGAATAGAGGAGCAAGCTTTTTGTCATAGATGGCACATTGGTAGGGTTGATACAATTCTTTCTGTTTATCATGCCGGTCATTCCATTAGTCTTTCGGTTCAAAAACCAACGAATCAGATTACTATTTACTTTGAGAATGAGGAACAAAAAATTCTTTTTCAGGACAAGAGTAATGAAATCAGTATTAAGTGTTTTTTCAAAGAAAAAATTGATACTACTGGTACGTATGCCGAAATGGAGAAAAAGTATGAAGCTGAACACAAAAACTCTGTTTTATGGGGCTACTATGTTCCGGCATTTAGATGGAAAGAAACAGAATGTGGCAAAGATATAATACATGATTTCAATTTGAATATTTATCTTTGGAATAATTATCTTGCTGAAGCTATTAGGAAGTAGAAAATAAAAGAGCTACATTACGTAGCTCTTTTTTATTTCCATATTTTGCAATTTTAGTACTCTCGCATCGACGTCTGAGCGTCGATTTTTTTGATGAGATCAATAACAACTGAGACAACGATAAGGAGCGCCGTACCGCCGAGAGCGATAGCAGTGATGCCAGTGAGGCCGCGGACGATGAGCGGCAAGACAGCAATGATACCGAGGAAGAGACCGCCGACGAGTGTGATGCGACTGACGATCGAGGAGATGTAATTTGTAGTTGACTCTCCCGGACGAATACCCGGCACGAAAGCACCATTTTTCTGAAGATTGTCGGACATTTGCTTCGGATCGAAAGTGACTGATGTGTAGAAATAAGTAAAAACAAAGACAAGTACGAAGTAAACGACACCATAGAGAACCGATGCCTCGGTAAATCCGGCGAGTGTTGTTGACAGACTCTTAAGCCATGCCTGACTTGAATTGGCGAAAAGATTTGAAATAATTTGCGGGAAAAGCAAAATCGAAAGTGCGAAGATAATTGGAATAACACCGGCCATATTAATACGGAGCGGAATGTATGTTGTTACACCGCCTGAGCTCGACATGCCACGTACCTGACGTGCGTAAGTCACGCCGACCGGACGTTCGGCTTCAGTAATCATAACAACGCCTGCAATGACTAAAAGACCGACAACCAGGAAGAGTGCGTACAGTGGAATGTCACTCGGACTGTATGTAAATGCTAATTGGCTAACCTCGCTTGGCAAAGCCGCCACGATACCGGCAAAAATGATGAGCGAAATACCATTACCGATACCGAACTCTGAAATGAGTTCACCTATCCAAACAGTGAGCATTGAACCTGCAGTAATAATAGTCAGGTTTACGATTTTGGTGAAAAGTGTCATATCACCAAGAACACCCTCGCCTGCGAGAAGAGCAATTAAGCTGAAGCCCTGAATAAGAGCAAGCGGGATAGAGAGCAAGCGTGTGTACTGAGCAAATTTCTTTCGTCCGACTTCACCACCTTCCTGATTCATTTCCTTGAGTGCAGGAACCATAAGCGTGAGGAGCTGCATAATGATTGAAGCCGTAATATATGGACCAACGCCAAGCATCACGATAGAAAGTGTCGAAAGACCGCCGCCGGAGAAAACATTGAGCAGTCCGAAGAACTGGTTATTCGCCAGAAAGGCTGAAAGCTGTGCTGCGTCTACGCCCGGAATCGGAATAGCAGAAAAAAGACGGAAAGCTACAAAAGCCCCGAGTACAAAAAGTATGCGCTTACGGAGAGTTTTGTCAGTGACGAGTAGTTTTAGTTTGTGGGTGACGTTTGCCATATTATTTTCTTATTAATTTTTCATGAGGAAAAATTAAATTCAACTAAAAATTATTGCGCGATCTTGCCGCCGGCTTTCTCAACTTTAGCACGAGCTTCTTTTGAGAATACTACACCTGAAAATTCAAAAGACTTAGTGATGTCCCCGGTGCCGAGAACTTTGACATGCGGCTTAGCACTCTTGCGGATGCGGATGAGACCCGCAGCAATGAGTGTGTCCGGAGTAATTTTAGCACCCTTTGGAAATGCCGCTTCAATTGAGCCAACATTGATAGTAACAGGCTTAACCTGGAAGCTCTGGAAAATATTCTTACCGCGACCGCGCATCTTCGGCAGTTTCTTGATGATGTCACGAAGCTCCGGACGAAGTTTGCGTCCGGCGCGTGACTTTTGACCTTTGGTACCACGACCAGAAGTCTTGCCGCGCTTTCCCCCACGACCGACGGTCATGCGCTTTTTATTTTTATTATTTGGTGTAATTGTATGGAGTTGCATATATTTTTATAAAAATTTTATGAAATATTGATCAGGATTTTATGAAAACATTTCAGCTTCGCGAACGGCTGTCGACTTTTCAACTTTGCGGGTAGCGATCGATGACAGTGCCAGAAAAGCAGCGCGGGCATTGTTGAGTTTGTTCTTTGATTTCGAAAGCACTTTTGAAGTAACGTTTTTGACACCGGCCAAGACGAGCAGGTCACGAGCAGCTGAACCGGCCACAAGACCCTTGCTGCGATTTGGCATGATCATAACTTTTGCACTACCGAATTTTGCAGAAACGTCATATGGGAGAGAACCTTCTTTCGTAAGCTTGAGTGTAATCATGTTCTTGCGGGCAGCGCGGACAGCTTTGTTGATAGCGAGTGATGTATCAATAGCTTTACCTGTTCCAATGCCAATATTGCCTTTCTTGTCTCCGATTGCGATAGCGCAAGAGAGTGAGAAACGGCGACCGCCGGCAACGACACGAGTCACGCGACGAATTGAGAGGATCTTCTGATCAAATTCCGGTTTTGGGCGCTCAGCATATTCACGTCGCGGACCACCACGGCGGGCACCGCTGCCACTACCACTGCGGGAATTACCACCGCGGTAACCTGGTGTACTTGCGCGGAAACCTCCTGGGCTCGCACTTCTTGCGGGAGCAACTGATGCTGGCGCAGTTGAACTTGCAGCTGGGGTTACTGTTGCAGGCGCAGCTGTTGTTTCAATTACTGTTTCTGGGACAATTTCGTTTGTTTCGGTATTTGTTTTTTCTGTTTGTTCATCCATATATGTATTGGTTCTATTTTTAGAAAGTTAGTCCGCCTTCTCGTGCGCCATCGGCAAATTCTTTAATGCGACCTGTGTATTTAAAACCATTGCGATCAAAGACCACTTTCTTAATTCCCTTCTCAATTGCGAGCTTGCTGATTTCCATACCCATGGCCCGTGCTGAAGCGCGCTTACTGCCTGACTCTTTTTTAGATTCTGATTTTGCTGCACCTTTTGTTTTCTTAGCTTTCATATCGCTCGTTGAAACAATTGTTGCACCTTTAGTGTCGTCAATAATTTGTCCGTAGATAAATTTGTTTGAGCGGTATACCGAAAGACGAGGCAATGCAGCCGTGCCAGAAACCTTCGAGCGTATCTTGCCCTTGAGTCTCAGTCTTTTTTCGTTTTTGATATTCTTTGATTTCATATATTTTTATTGCTGTTTGTATTTGCAAAATTAGATTGTGACTATGCAGCTTTCTTACCCTGCTTGCGTCTAACAACTTCGTTGTCATAATGGAAACCTTTACCTTTGTACGGCTCAGGCTTCTTAAGTGAACGAACCATAGCAGTAAATTGACCGACAAGTTCTTTATCGATACCAGAGATAGTGATGTTGTTCTTGGCTGCTGTAACTGTAAGAGTTTCAGGAATTGGTACGCTAACTGGGTGAGAAAAGCCGAGAGCCAGTTCGAGGTTTGCGCCTTTAACGTCAGATTTAAAACCGACACCTTCGAGAATGAGAATTTTTGAATACGGTTCAGTGACACCCTTGATCATGTTTTTGATGTGCGAAGCGTATGTACCCCAGAGTGAATTCATGAACTTTGTATCGAGGTGCTTAGGTTGGAGTGTAATTTTGTCACCGTCGATAATCACGACTACGTCATCACGGAATTTCTTTGTCAGTGTCCCCTTCGGACCAATAACAGTAATAACGCCATCTGCCTGAGAGACTTTAACGCCTGATGTGATATTGAGTTCTTGTTTTCCGATACGTGACATATATTTGTAATTAATTATTCCCAGCGCTTACCAAATTGAAAACAGAATTTCACCGCCGACCATTTCCTTACGGGCTTCTTTATCAGTCAAAATACCTTTTGGTGTTGAAAAAATGAAAATACCGGCGCCGTTTTTATACATGCGGATTTCTTTCACGCCCTTGTACATACGACGGGATGGTTTTGAGACACGAGTGACATCATTGATGCGGGTGCCGTTTTTGGCAGCAACCGTAATGTCGAGGAATGGACGTTCGTGGCGGATCTTCTTTTCATAATCAGCAACAAAGCCGCTGCGCTTGAGGCAGTCGACAATTGATTCCTTAACTTTTGAATGCGGAACAGTCACCGTCGTTTTACCGGCATGTGAGGCGTTCTTTATCATAGTTATCATTGCTGCGATTGGATCAGTCATATGTTTTGGTTAAAGCTATTACCAGCTTGATTTGCGGATGCCTGGAATCTTGCCGTCATTGGCATATTCGCGGAAGCAGATACGGCAGAGGCCGAAATCACGCATAAAGCCTCGTCCGCGACCACAGCGAAAACAACGGTTTGTCTGCCGTGATGAGAACTTTGGTTTGCGCGCTGCGCGCACTTTTACTGAGGTTTTTGCCATAATTCTAAAGGCCTTTTGGGTCTAGAAATATCACGCTCTTTTTCTTTAGTCCTCAGTTAGCTTTGGACTACCTGAAAACTAAAGGAGAAAAGCGGATTACCTAGAAAATAAAAGGCTTCTGCAATACTAGCAGGGTGGGGTTGGTTTGTCAATAAAAGTCTATTGGGATAGGTTCGGGTGATAATTTTGAAAGGTAAACAAAAAAAACCTGCTGGTTTGGCAGGCTTCCACTTCTCGCAATTTTTGTATAGCCATTCCTATAATTTCTTAAGCCTGCTGCGTTTCCAATAAATAGAACTCGACATCACTTGTATCATTGGTAATATGAATAATTTCACCAAATAAAATACGGTAGAGTTCTTTCCTATTTTCCGCGTCTTTTCTGGCCTCTCCTATTGTAGAATGTTCAGTTAACGAAGCTTTCCTTAGCCCATAATCATCTACGAGCACTGTAGCAAAACCACTTTCGTTCTTAGCGAGATTAGACTTACCATAAAGAACTTTGTTGGGGAGGATTGTTTTCATGATTTGTATTTTTGAGATTTTCAATACAATATCACAATTTATTGACAAGTCAAACTACTCGAGTTATTTCTAAATCAAAAACCCCGCTTTTGAGAGCGGGATTTTTATTTGCGTTTTGTATTTGAAAATTAATTTAGGCAGCAACCTTCTTAAACGGCATACCGAGATGTTCAAAAAACTTTTCAGCTTCTTTCTTGTTTTTGGCAGTTGTAACAACCGTGATAGCCATGCCGAAGACGTCGCGGATATCTTCATCCCCTGTTTCAGGGAAAATAGTGTGCTCCTTGATGCCGAGAGTTACGTTACCGATGCTGTCGAGACTCTTGCGATCCAGTCCGCGGAAGTCCTTGGTACGAGGGAAAGCGATATTTATGAGTTTCTCGAGGAAACCGTACATACGAGCGCCGCGAAGCGTTACTGTGACACCGATCGGATCACCAGTACGGATCTTGAAAGATGCGACAGACTTTTTGGCACCACGAACGTTTGATTTCTGGCCAGTAATCTTGGCGAGGCGATTGATGATGTGCTCATTGCGCTTTGGATCCTTCTTCATGCCGGTACCTGTTGCAGTTGAAATAATAACTTTGACAAGCCTTGGTACAGCCATTTTATTTTTGTAGCCAAAATCACCTTTCATTGCATCAAAGGCATTATCATTTTTTTCTTTTACTGTTAGGTGTTTGCTCATATATTTAAAAATTCTGATCGTCTCCTAAATTTCCTGATCACTCTTTCGTGCTACGCGGACAAATTTGTCGCCGACTTTCTTTTTGCCGATTCGCGAAGGTTTGCCTGTCTTACTGTCGACTATCATGACGTTTGAAGCATGAATTGGCATAGAGATGTCTACAACCTGGCCTTTCTGACCGCTCTTAGTTGCACGGCGCTGCTTCTTCATGACGTTAACGCCATCGAGGATAACACGATTAGCTTCACGCAGGACACGCACAATAGAGCCTGACTTTCCTTTGTCCCGGCCGGCAACTACTATTACTTTGTCTCCTTTTTTTAACATATAAATTTTCTGATTTAATTGATTTGCGGGATTAAATAACTTCCGGTGCTAATGAAATAATTTTCTGGTAGCCTTTTTCTGCAAGCTCACGTGGCATTGGACCGAAGACGCGGCCGGCTTTTGGATCCATCTTTCCTTTTTCCAAAATCACAACAGCGTTGTCATCGAAGCGAATATAGGAACCATCTTTGCGGCGAAATGCCTTTGTCGTACGGACAACAACAGCCTGGTGAATGTCCTTTTTCTTAACACCTTTGCGAGGATCAGCAACTTTGACTGAAATGATGACCTTGTCACCGATGCCTGCGTAGCGACGCTTAGAGCCACCGAGCACTTTGAAAACACGGCCCATGGTACCGCCGGCGTTATCTGTTATTACTACGTTTGTGCCGTCTTGAATCATATAAATTAATTATTCTGCAATAACTTTAAAATGCTTATCCTTTGAAATCGGTCGGGTTTCGATAATAGTAACCTTGTCCCCTACTTTGTGACCGGCTTCATCGTGCGCTTTGTACTTCTTGGAAATCTTAATGTACTTCTTGTACTTTGGGTGCTTCTCGTATCGGGTAACAGAAACAACAACAGTTTTCTGCATTTTATCTGAAACAACGACACCAGTGAGGGTCTTTGTATTCTTCTTCTCTTTAATTGTTGTAGTTTCGTTTTTCATATAAAAATTTAGCGTGCAATTACTCTCGTCTTCACCGGAAGCTTAGTCCCAGCCTTGCGGAGCGCCTCTTTGGCTGTAGCCTCGTCGACACCATCGACTTCGAAAATAACACGTCCTGGCTTAACTTCAAAGCAGTAGCCTACCGGATCACCCTTGCCCTTACCCATGCCCACTTCCGGTGGCTTCTTGGTAATTGGTCGGTCAGGGAAAATGCGGATCCAGATTCTACCAGTTTTTGAAAGCTGGCGAGCCATAGCTTTGCGGGCTGATTCAATTTGTTTTGATTCAACACGAGCATAGCTTTCAGACTTGAGACCGAATGAACCAAAAGAAAGTGTCGTGCCTCGGGTCTCCGGGCTGATCTTTTTCATATTTCGGCGAGTGGACTGCCACTTCCTATGTTTTACTTTCTTTGGGAATAACATATAGATAGATTAATTAACTTTGATTGGCAGCTTCACGGCGCTTATCAGCACTTGCCTTTTCAGCCGCAAAAACTTCACCCTTGTAAATCCAAACTTTGATACCAATATCTCCGTATGTCATGTGAGCTTTTTCGCGAGCGAAATCAATGTCAGCGCGGATTGTCTGGAGTGGAATTGAACCTTTTTTGAGCTCTTCACCGCGGGCAATTTCAGCACCACCGAGACGGCCGCCGAGCACGATACGAACTCCTTTGACACCACGGACACCCATGACTTTTTCGATTGCAGTTTTGAGGACACGTCGGTATGGCAAACGCTTTTCAATACCTTCGGCAACAGAGTATGCCACGATCGCTGCGTCAGCGTCTGGATTTTCTACTTCAACGATGTCGAGTTTGAAATCAGTTGGAACATCAATACCACGCTTATTGAGTACTTTGATGATGTCGTTCTTGAGCTTGGTTGCACCGTCGCCACCGCGACCGATGAGCATACCAGGACGTGATGTGCGGATGATAAGACGAGTTGATTTACGATTACGTTCAATTTCAACAACTGAAACATAAAAGCCACGAAGCTTCTTATCCAAATATTCACGCATGGTGACATCAGACTTGAGTTCGTGGGCAAACTTTTTCGGATCGGCAAACCAGCGTGATTTCCAATCACGGAGGGTTACGAGTCTATGTGCATATGGGTGGACGATTTTTGACATATTATTTTGCAGCTACGGCCTTCTTGGCTGCTGATTTTTTAACCTTTTCAACCTTCTGTCCAAGTGTAAGCATAACGTGTGAACTGCGCTTATTAATACGAAAAGCTGAACCGCGGGCACGGGGCATCATGCGCTTAAGCACGACTCCTTTATCGATGCGGATTGTAGAAATAACGAGATCATCAGTTTTCTCCCCTGCCTGTTTAGCATTAGCCACAGCTGAAGCAATGAGCTTCTTGAGAGGCTCAGCTGCACGCTTCGGAAGGAACGATAAATATACCATAGCGTCGGCTACACGCTTACCTTTAACAGCATCACCGACAAGTCGGACTTTGCGAGGAGATTGTCTGTAGTTTTTGAGAAAGGCTTTCATGATAATGTCTATGATTTAAAATTTAATATTGAAAAATTACTTCTTAGCTGGCTTAGCATCGCTAGACTCTTTGGCAGATTTAGCAGCTGTAATTTCAGCTTCCTTCTTCTTGGCTTCGAGTTCTTTCTGCATTTTACCGCCGTGACGGACGAATTTCTTTGTCGGTGAAAATTCACCCAGACGATGACCTACCATGTCTTCAGAAACGAGCACTTCAACATGGGTTTTGCCGTTGTGAACACCGAATACAAAACCAACCATTTCAGGGGCAATCTGGCAGGCACGTGACCATGTTTTAATAACCCCGGTTTCAATGGGTTTTTTGCCTTCTATTTTCTTGAGAACGCGTGCGTCAACGTACGGTCCTTTTTTGAGTGATCGTGTCATAATTTGTCTTATTTTGAGAAAAAAGAAAAGCCCTGTCTGAGCTCTGCGTATATTAGCAGATCGGAAAATAATGTCAAACCGAGCCTGCTTTATAAGGCTTTTTTGTGTAATCTGGCTATTTCCTGGCCTCTAAATGTCTAAAAAACCCTTATTCTAAAAGAATAAAGTGATAATTATTCTTGGTAAGAATATAACTATACCTATTGCAGAGGCCGCAATAACTGTAATGAGAACTGCTCCTGCAGCCACGTCTTTGGTGTCTCTGGCATGGGGATGGTATTCAGGACTGGTCAAATTAATGTCGATTTCTATGGCAGTATTGAAAGCTTCAGCCGTAAAAACCATACCGGCTGCAAAAATAATGAAAATCCATTCTAGAACACTGATATCGAAGTAAACTCCGGCGCCGACAACCACACCAAGTACCAGCGTGTGTATCCAAATGTTATATTGCCCGCCAAACATAATTCGAATACCGCGCCAGGCATGGGACATTGATTTTAAACGGGAACGTGGATGAAAACCTTTGGTATCTAACATATATACATGATATCACGATAAAGAAAGTTTAAAGTTTGAGGTGTTAATTTCTCTTGCTTTTCAGCTGAAAAGTCGTAAGATAGGCAAAATCAATTTAAAAAGAAAATATGAAAACACTGATTAGAAATGCAATTATAGTCAATGAAGGCAAGACTTTTCCTGCCGATATACTGATTTACGGCGAACGAATCCAGAAAATAGAAAGTCCTGGCAAGATTTCAACTGGCGTAGAAAATACACGAGAAATCGACGCCGAGGGGTCATACTTGATACCCGGCATCATTGACGACCAAGTACACTTCCGTTCACCCGGCGGCCTGTTTTATAAAGCAGACTGCAGGTCTGAAGCTTTGGCCGGCCTCACCGGAGGAGTTACGTCATGGATGGATATGCACAATATCGTTCCGCCAACAGTAACCTGGAAAATGCTGGAGAAGAAATACCAAATTGCTGAACGGATTTCACCGTCAAACTTCTCGTACTACATGGGTGTGGCAAACGATAATTACGATGACGTCATGAATGTCGTCGAGCATCAACTCAACAATGTCTGTGGTTTGAAAATTTTCATGGGAAGTTCAACCGGCAACCTGCTTGTTGATGACTCAGGGGTCTTAGCAAAGATATTCCAGAACTCTGGCAATATGCTTATTGCAACACATTGCGAAGATGAGTCGACAATACAGGAGAATCAAAAGAAATATGTTGAAAGATTTGTTAATAAGCTATCAGCTGAACACCATCCGCTTATCAGAAATGAGAAAGCATGCTACTTGTCTTCAGCGTTTGCAATTTATTTGGCAAAAACGCACAACTCTCGTCTCCATGTTTTCCACATTTCAACGGCAATTGAATGCAATCAGTTCGATAACAGTATTCCTCTTGAGAAAAAACGTATCACGGCCGAAGGCTGTGTACATCATTTATGGTTTTCAAGCGAAGACTACCAGCGACTGGGCAATAAGATTAAATGCAATCCTGCAATTAAATCTCCTACTGACAGGGACGCGTTAATGGAAGCTGTACTTAATGATTACATTGACGTGATCGCAACCGACCATGCGCCGCATACCCTGTATGAAAAGAATTTGCCGTATGAAAAAGCACCGTCAGGAGTGCCGACAATCGAACATTCGTTCTACATGATGTATGCGCACGTTCTTGCGGGAAAGATTACTCTCGAAAAAGTAGTTGAGAAAATGTGTCACAATCCCGCCATAGCATACAAGATTGCTGACCGGGGTTTTATTCGTGAAGGATATGCCGCCGACATGTTCCTGTTCGATAAAAATGGAATGCTGGACGTACAAAACCGCGAACTCGATAATCCGCATGCAACAGTACACGCTAAGTGCGGCTGGAGTCCTTTTCACGGAAGTTCATTTAAAGGAAAAGTAACGCATACATTCGTCAACGGGCATTTGGCTTATCACGATGGTATTTTTGATGAATCAAAACCTGGCAAACAGTTACTGTTCAAGAGAGACTAATTAATTTGAAAAGCTGCAGCGATGCGGCTTTTTTTATTTGACGAAATTTTCCATATAGTATAGAAATAAGGAAACTTTAAAAAAGAAAACATGAAAATCATACAACTTATCGCCCAG
>JAYSVN010000033.1:0-1799 GCA_043718505.1 Minisyncoccota bacterium
CTTCCACTCAAACTCTCTCGTCGGTGTTACTTTCGATGAACTTCGTGAAGGCGATCCTGTTTCTTTTGAAACAGAAGACGGCCCGAAGGGCATGAGCGCAGTAAACGTAAAGCGCGCGTAACCAAGTCATAGATGCCTTAGTAGGGTGTCGCAAAGAACCGCTTGCAGCAATGCAGCGGTTTTTTGTTTGTCTGAATTTTCTGACCAAAATCCCATTTTTATCCTTGTGTAGCAATACTTTTTGATACTTTAGTAGTCCTTGACTTTTTATAGAAAATCTGCTATAATACTCGGGAATAAACACATTTTAAAACCTCATAACTATGGCAGACAAAAAACCAGTAAATGTCATCGGGCTAACTCCCTTTGAGCTTAAAAGGCTTTGGTACAACAAAGTCCCCTTAATCGGCATTACCAATACCGCAACTCACGAAAGTCCGCACAATGATGAAATTGTGGGGACAACCATATTGCGCGAGTATGGCCAATCTTTATTTCCAGAATGTAAAAACTTCGGTATCGGATTTATTTCCAATAAAATGATGGAATCTATACCGGAAAAAAACAGATTCTGGAACTTGCTTGGCCGAGGAATACTATGTATAGGCTGCGCCGGAGGACCATTCGATGAACACACCGAGGAGCTCAAATACACTGAATGCTCTGCGACACTTATTGCAAAACATTTAGGTGTTAACAAGAATATTGAATTAAAAGATATTCTTCGCTACACACTGTATTCTGATCTCAACGGCGATACGTTCTTTGACGTTACCGACGACAAAGATCAGGAGAAACGCCTGGCCAGAAATGCCGCTCAACGTTTATTGCCTTCTGCAATTATCAAAGCTATGCAAAAAACTTGTGCAAGTGATGATTATGCAAAGGTGCAGGAAAACATCCAGTTGATCATTGATTATTACATGGTACGTATTCGTGTTCAGAGACTTTTTCAGGAAGCGAGCAAAGATATACGTAACAACAATTCGTTGGAAGTTAAACGAATTAACGGCCGCATCCTGGCAATTGTCAAAAGTGACTCTCGTCAGGCTGCTCAAATTGCTAATAACGATTTGAAGAAGCGTGGTATGAAAAGCACACTGGTTGTTGTTATTAATAGTAAAAATCAATTTTCTATTCTTAACGATTTGGCTGCCAAACATGATATTGAAACATTGGTTTGTCATCTGCGTACGATTTGGTGTACAAAGAATAACGTCCCGGTTCCAGACCGTAAGATTCTCGGCTTGGCTAATACGCTTAGGGAAATACCAGGACTTCATTATCACAAAAATGCACAGAATTTCTACAATGGCACAACAAGTCAGCCGGATGTGGAAGGTCTGTTTGGTTCAGTGATTACCATGGAGGATCTGGTTTCTGCATTCAGTCTGAATTTCCCGGAACAACCTATCTCACAAACGGTTAATACAGAACAGGTAAAGAATCCTGGAGAAGTAGACAGTAAAGAGCAATAGTAAATAGTGCGTCGCACCCTAAACAGGGTGCGACTTTTTTTATTCCATTTTTTATAGTATTTTGTCCCGTTTGAGTGAAAAGAGAACAGCCGACTGCTCGAGAACCTTTTCAAATAGTTCTGTCAGCCCGCGAATGTATGTGCCTGAGGAAACATGGAGTGAAAGTGTAATGAGCGGTATTTTTTTTGGTAAATTTTCACCGGCATTTATCGAAATATTTTCCCAAGCAGCCATGATTTCCGCCTGGCGAAAGTCACCAGTGACGAGGCTGCAGATTTTCTTTACTCTTTGGAATAGTTCATCTCTTGGAATGGTTTTTGT
>JAYSVN010000034.1:0-1699 GCA_043718505.1 Minisyncoccota bacterium
CCAGTGTCCGGCCAATAATTTGGCCAATAGAAGGTTTCCCGCCGTCTTTCCTCATCACTTTTGTTTTTGTAATCCATTTGGCCGGAGTCCTCTGCCAAATTGCTTCAAATACTATGAAGTAAGCCACAGAAATAATAAGACCCAGTCCCGCATAGCTCTTTGATGTATCGGTCTCATTACCCGAAATGCCGGAAATAATACCTAGGATGATACCGACAATAACCCCTGCCACCAGAATACCAATATAATCAAGGACAAGATTAGCAAGCCTTTGATTAGTTGACGCAGTTGTAATATCGCTGTGGTTACCAGCTATTGGTGCTGTGGTTGTCGCAGCAGCAGTACCTTCAGAAACTGCGGTTCCACAATGCTTACAAAATTTTGCTCCCTCCTCTAACTTATTCCCGCAATTATGGCAGTGCATATATTGTGTGTTTAATTTTATTAATTAATCAAAATAGTTTCTGAGTCTGGCTACTTTTTCATTTTGACGTAGTTTCTCATGAACTTTGGCTTCAATCTGGCGAATACGTTCACGAGTGACACCGAATTCAGCACCGACTTCTTCAAGCGTGTGCTGCACGCCGTCGAGCAAACCATAGCGCATTTCAAGAATGCGGCGTTCTTTCGGCGAAAGGTCATTGAGAGCTTCACGAATTTGGTCCTGCAAAATAGAGCGTGACGTTTCCTGGTCAGGACGTAAAATTTTATCGTCAGGAATAAATTCACCGAGTGTAGACTTTTCATCATCATCCCCTACCGGAGCTTCGAGTGAGCGAGTATCTTGATTGATGTTTTCGATAACGTGGACCTTCTCAACTTCAATTCCCATTTCAGTGGCGATTTCTTCTGGCAGCGGATCACGGCCGAGATCTTGAGCGAGACGGCGTGAGACTTGTTTATATTTGGAAATAGTTTCAACCATGTGCACCGGAATACGGATTGTGCGGGACTGGTCAGCAAGGGCACGAGTAATTGACTGACGAATCCACCAGGTTGCATAGGTCGAAAACTTAAAACCTTTATGGTAATCGAATTTCTCAACAGCTTTGAAAAGGCCGAGGTTTCCTTCCTGAATCAAATCAAGAAGAGTGAGGTCAGGTGAGCGACCGACATATTTTTTGGCAAGTGAAACAACGAGACGAAGGTTGGCACGGGCAAGCAAGTTTTTGGCTTCCTTATCTCCTGCTTCGATGCGGCGAGCAAGTTCGCGCTCTTCAGCCGCCACGAGCAAAGGATATTGACCGATTTCTTTAAGATATATCTGGATTGAATCGTAGGCAGTAGCGTCACGGCCGGTTTTGCCGGGAACGAGATCAACACCATCAACGTCAAGTAAATTACCGCCTTCGAGTACATCGATACCGGCTACTGAAAACTTATCGTAGAGCTTATCAAGAAACATGATGTTGTTTTCGATGTCAGGAAAAACTTTCAGAATTTCGTCGTACGTAATGAAGCCGCGCTTTTTACCCTTAGCGATAATTTCATCAGCTTTCAAATCGAGTGACTTGGCTTTTTTATCTGCAGCATTCAGTTTGCCTCCGGTAACAGCTTTACCGCTAGCAGCAATTTTTTTAACTGCTTTTTTTGCCGAATGAGCGGCTTTTTTAGCCGACTTTTTCGGAGCTACTTTTTTTACTTTTTTCTTAACAACTTTTTTAGCAGCCTTTTTAACTTTTTTGGCAGGCTTTTTCTT
>JAYSVN010000035.1:0-15983 GCA_043718505.1 Minisyncoccota bacterium
AAAAAAAGTTTGCATCCAAATTTTCTTGATACACCACTCAATGAGCGCTTTGCTTATATCGAAAAACTCTCCAAAAATTTAAAAAAAGACGACCCCGTGGCTTTTCGTGACGCTGCACTTCAGATTTTTGATTCTGTAATATTTAAACTTCGGGAAAAACCGTTGGCAAAAATTACTCCTACCGAAAGGGAACAGCTTGAACGAATTCTTGAGCTTCGCAACTTCCTTAATGATCGTGGTTCGTCAGTAAAGCAGCTTTTGGAGACGATGGCTATGCAGCTCTAGAATAAAACTCTGAGCATAATATATCTAGAAAATAAGCTCTATTTCTGCTATACTTTCCAACATGGCATATCAATTTACAACACTTGAGAAGGAATTTACGGCAACTGAGGAACGTCTCAGCCGTGATTTTAGTTCTCTTCATACTGGTCGCGCGAGCCCGCTTGTTCTTGACGGTGTCTATGTCGATGCATATGGTTCAAAAATGCCGATCAAAAATGTGGCCTCTATTTCAATTGAAGATCCAAAAACACTTCGTGTCTCTCCATATGATGGCAGTCTGACAAAAGACATTGAACGTGGTATCGTAGCAGCCAATCTTGGCCTTTCTGTTGCGACTGATGATACTGGTCTGCGCATTATTTTTCCGATGCTTACTACTGAAACTCGTCAGAAACTCGTGAAGACATTGAAAGAAAGACTTGAAGAAGCCCGCATTTCTGTGCGAAAGGCCCGTGAAAATGTTTGGGAAGATATTCAGGAAAAACAGAAAGCCGGCCAAATGACTGAAGATGATAAATTCCGCGCTAAAGACGATTTACAGAAAAAAGTTGATACTGCCAATATTACCCTAGAGCGAATGTATGACAAGAAAGAGAAGGAAGTATTGGAGGGTTAGAAATTTATTTGAATTTTAATTAATTTTTATATGGGCTTTATATTACTTATCATTATATTGGGAATTGTCGTGGTCGTTCATGAATACGGCCATTATATTACGGCTAAAAAATTCGGCGTTCGCGTCGAAGAATTTGGCTTTGGTTTTCCGCCGCTCGCCAAGAAGCTTTTTAAGCGCGGCGAAACCTGGTTTACGCTCAACTGGATTCCTTTTGGCGGTTTTGTCAGACTCTTCGGTGAAAATCCTGATGACGCGCTCAAAACCGACATAGATCAGAAGAAAAACCTAAATAGCAAACCGAAGTGGCAGCAGGCTATTATTTTGGTAGCCGGTGTTTTTATGAACTTTATGCTGGCCGGAGTTTTATTTTCTATCGGCTTTATGTCCGGTATGCCGGTTTCAGTTGATACTGATAATACTGTTGCCAAAAACAAGCATATTATTATCACTGCAATTCAAAAAGATTCTCCGGCCGAACTTGCGGGACTTCCGTCTAGTGTGACACTCGTTTCGCTTGATGGTAACAAAGAGGCTGTTGCCAATATTCCGGCGATGCAAAAGTATATTCGTGAGCATGTGAATACGCCGATTGATGTTACGTATGAGAAAAATGATGAGGCAAAAACTATTAGTGTGACGCCGAAAGTCGGCGCAGCCGGCGAAAATGTTGTCGGCATCGGTGTCAGCCTCGACTTTATTGGTGAAATCAAATTACCGTTTTTCAAAGCGATTGGTGAAGGTTTTGCCAGCGCGGGGCGAACTGTCTGGCAAATTATTCTTTTCTTTGTTCACTTTATCGGCGGACTATTCGGCGCGCCGAATGCAGTTTCGGGCAGTGATATTACCGGACCGGTTGGCATCGCCGGTCTTGCGACGCAGGCATTTAATATGGGAATAATTTATCTGCTCACATTTGTGGCAATTATTTCTGCAAACCTAGCTGTACTCAACCTTATTCCATTTCCGGCACTCGACGGGGGACGGCTGCTTTTCATTGGCATCGAAGCAATCACTGGCAGAAAAATGAATAAAAAAATTGTCGGTTGGGTAAATACAGTCGGCTTTCTCCTGCTTATTCTTCTCATGCTTGTGGTGACGTATAGGGATATTGTGAAATTGGTATAAAAAATGCCCTCTATTAAGAGGGCATCTACTTTTTTTGGTTTTACTAAGCCTTTTTCTTTGGATAAAAGTACATTACTAATGTGAATCCAAAAAATAATGAAATGAGGTAGTAAGATTGCATGTACTGTAACCCGTTGAACGGTAAAATAAAAGCACTCGAATTAACCAATATTAAGAACAGTATTCCAATTGCACAAAATGCTATATTTACGGCAACGAAGACAACGTCTCTCCCGTCATCTTTTTCGAGAATAGAGTCAAAGTACTCGCATATTACAAAAAATTGAATTATTAAAGCAAATATTATTGCGACAATTGACGTACCATACGTCACTCCACGACTGGTATAATATTCTGTGGGGACAATAGAAACAATAGCAAATAAGAGGACGGATAGAATGAACCAGAATATTCTCATAGTTTATAAGTTTAATTTTAGTTTATAATAGCTAATAATTTATTTTTGTCAAGTATCCCCTTGTTCTTATTTAAAATAGATGTTATTATCAAAATCCAATCAGCCGCAAGGCATTTTATTTTTGCCCGACGAATTTAATTTTTATAATATTTTAATCAATTCTTCATTTAGCTATGCAACCTACAGAAATTCGAAACATCGCCATCATCGCTCACGTTGACCACGGCAAGACAACGCTCACCGACGCACTCATGCGCGAATGCGGCATGTCTGAAGCTGGTGTTACCATGGACTCAAACGCGCTCGAACTTGAGCGTGGTATTACTATTTACTCAAAAAATACCTCGGTTGATTACAAGGGCACGAAAATCAATATTGTTGATACTCCTGGCCACGCTGACTTTGGTTCTGAGGTTGAACGCGTACTTCGCGCAATCGACTCTGTTCTTCTTCTTGTCGATGCTCAGGAGGGCCCGATGCCACAGACTCGATTCGTGCTCAAAAAGTCACTCGAGCTTGGCCTCATTCCAATTGTTGTTATTAATAAAATCGACAAACCGGCGGCTGATCCGGCCCGCGTTCATGATGAAGTCCTTGAACTTTTTATTGAGCTAGGTGCCAATGATAAACAAATTAATTTCAAAACTATTTATGCTATCGGTCGTGAAGGTGTCGCAATGCGCGCCCTCACCGACGAGCGCAAAAATCTTGAGCCGCTGCTCGATATGATTCTTGAAGAAGTCCCTGTCGCTTCCGGCCATGCTGACAATATATTTGTGGCTCAGGTTTTTAACCTTGGCTATGATAATTTCCTCGGTCGTCTGGCTATTGTCCGTGTCTATGACGGCATGGTAAAAGCCGGCGATACTATTATTGTCAAAAAAGCGACAGGCGAAAGTCGTAAAGCCAAAATTACCAAAATTTTCACATTCCGCGGTATCAATAGAAATGATACTGCACAAGTTGGTGCAGGCGATATTGCGATTATTGCCGGTATTCCTGACGTTTACATCGGCGAAACTTTTTCACTTTCAGAAGATACTGCGCCGCTTCCGGCTATTGCAATCGATGAACCAACAATTTCCCTCGACTTTTTAGTTAACGATTCACCATTTGCCGGTAGAGAAGGTAAGTTTGTGACAGGCCGTCAGATTCGTGAACGCTTGGAAAAAGAATTGGAAATCAATGTCGGACTCCATGTTGATTTTGATAACCTCGAGGCAGCGAACACTTCTGGTCCAGCCAGTTATAAGGTCTATGGACGCGGAGAACTCCATATTGCCGTTCTTCTTGAGAACATGAGACGCGAAGGTTTTGAACTCCAGGTCTCGCAGCCTCACGTTATTTTGCATGAAGAAAACGGCGTTAAAACCGAACCATTTGAAGAGCTCATTATCGATGTGCCGGAAATTTCTTCAGGTGCAGTTATTGAAAAAATCACTCGTCGTCGCGGCCTCATGACCCATATGCATGAAAAAGAGGGTATTGTCCGTCTGTCTTTTGATATTCCGACACGTGGTCTCCTCGGCTATCGTAGCCAGTTTGTTGTTGATACAAAAGGTGAAGGTATAATGTCGTCACGCGTTATCGGCTTCAAACCATATGCCGGAGAAATTAAGCAACGTGAAGTCGGTTCAATGGCTTCGATGATTGCCGGCAAGGCTGTGGCTTTTGCACTCGGCAATTTACAGGAACGCGGCATTCTCTATATTGAACACGGAACGGAAGTTTATGAAGGCATGGTTGTCGGCAATGTCACAAAAGGTGAAGAGATGTCTGTTAATCCGATTAAGGGTAAGCAACTCACCAACATGCGTGCTTCCGGAACTGATGAAGCCATCATTTTGCGACCAGCTTTTACCCTCAGTATTGAGCGTGGCCTGGAAGTTATGGCTGATGATGAATATTTGGAAATTACTCCAAAATCAGTGCGCTTGCGCAAAAAGTACCTGACTGAGCTGGACCGGATAAAGGCTACTAGAAAGGGTTCGTAGCACTCCAAAACGCGGCTTGACATGCATTTGACTTTATTTATAACAATGATATATTGGGAAAAGTCTCAAAAAAGTGGAAATTAGCAATTAATGGCAAAAACACATTTTATATATGGCAACAGTCAATATTAAACCGAAACAGGTGAGCAAAAGAATCCTCTCTGTATTACAGGACCGTGCCCATGACGTCGTTACGTCTCGCTTTGGCCTAACTCCAGATGCTGAGAGAAAGACACTTGAGGCTATCGGCAAGAAATACGGCATAACACGCGAGCGCGTTCGTCAAATCGAAAACGCCGCTCTTTCGACTATCCGTAAATCGGATGTCTATGCTGCTGAAAAAGAAGCTTTTATGGAACTCAAAAATGCCCTCCTTTCACTCGGCTCAGTTGTTGCCGAGGAAGAATTGCTCTCATCTCTTGCCAAGGACGATGAGCTCAAAAACCACTTTCACTTCTACCTCGTACTCGGTGATGAATTTAAAAAGCATCCTGAAGACGAAGAATTTATGGCTCGTTGGACTATTGATGAATCAATCAGCGGTGACGTCCATGCTGCTCTTAAGAAGCTTTACACTAGTCTCAATAACGATGAGCTCGTTCCAGAATCTGAAATCATTGCCCGTTTCCTCGAAGAACTCAAAGACGTCAATGACGAATATTTAAATGAAGAAATCGCCCGTCGCTGGCTCGGTATGTCAAAAGCTATCAAAGCTAATCCTTTGAATGAATGGGGTGTCGCTGATTCACCAAATGTCAAAACTCGTGGTATCAAAGACTATGCATATTTGATCATGCGAAAGCACGGCAATCCTATGCACTTCCGTGAAGTTGCTAAAGCTATCGAATCTACATTTGGAAAGAAGACTCACATTGCCACAACTCACAATGAACTTATTAAAGACTCTCGTTTTGTACTCGTCGGTCGCGGCACCTACGGTCTCGCTGAATGGGGATACAAACCAGGTGTTGTTAAAGAGGTTATAAAGGAAATATTAAAAAAGAATGGTCCGATGTCAAAAGAAGATATCGTTGACAAAGTTCTCAAAGAAAGATTTTTGAAGAAAAATACAATTCTCGTTAATTTGCAAAACAGTAAATATTTCAAGAAGAATAAACAAGGTTTGTATACTCTTGCGTAATAAATAAAAAAGTATGTTTTGAGGGGGCTCCGCAGCGCGACGGCGCGAGGACGAGGAAAATCTTAGCAAAGATTTTCCGTACCCCGAAAGGCATGCTTTTTTATTTGCTACCCATGATATAATTACCCATATTCTATGTTCGGCAATTTCTTCACACCTACCTTAACAGACGGTTTCTCTTTTCTTGGTGACATACTGCCGTATGTTCTGCCATTATTTTTTGCCATCATTGCCTGGCACATGTGGGTAAAATATATTAGGCACGACAATATCAGAAATCTCAAATGGCAGCTTCTCCAAATTAGAGTGCCGCAGGATGTTTTCAAATCACCGGCCGCTATGGAAATTTTTTTGGCCAATGCACTCTTTCAAACAGGCGGCGTAGGAACATGGTATCAGAAATACTGGGTCGGTAATATTCCGGCTGCATTTTCACTCGAAATAGTTTCAATTGAAGGCAGAGTTTTCTTTTTCATTTGGGCTCAGGATAAATTCAGGCCGATCATTGAGGCTCAACTCTACGCTCAATTTCCGCAAATAGAAGTCGTTGAGACCGAAGACTATACTGACATGATTCCTCCTTACAATAAAAGTGCTGACTGGAACATGTACGGTTCAGAATTTTTGCTTACCAAAGATGATCCGTATCCGATAAAAACCTATGTCGATTTCGGACTCGACAAGGCGACGGGCTCGCTTGAAGAAGAAGAAAAAATTGATCCAATTAGTCCGACGATTGAATACCTCGGTTCACTTGGCAAAGGCGAGCAGCTCTGGATTCAAATTATTATTCAGGCGGCAAACTGGGGAAGATATCCTGACCCAGATCACTGGTTCAAAAAAATTACCTGGAAAAAACTTGGTGAAAATATTATTAAAAAATTAAAAGTTGATCAGCAAAAGCCGCTCAAGGATACAACTTCACCGGCTCGCCCAACGAAAGGTGAGCAGGACCTCATTACAGCTCTTGAGCGAAGTATTACAAAATACGGTTTTGATACGGCTATTCGAGCAATTTATCTTGCGCATAAAGATATGTTTAAGGCTATTCATGTCACTGGTCTGCTTGGCCTTTGGAAACAATTTAATTCCGGCAATATGAATGCTTTTAAAGTTGGAAATAATACTGGCTTCGATTATCCATGGCAGGATTTTAGTGGTAACCGCGCAGCGAAGCTTAAAGCTGAAATGCTTGAAGCCTATCGTTCGCGCGGCTACTTCCATTATCCCTGGAAATCAGCACATGTGGCCGGCAAGCATCTTTTCCGTAAGCCCTTTGTGCTCAATACGGAAGAGCTTGCTACAATTTATCACTTCCCGGGCCGCGTACTTGAAACGCCGACATTCAAGCGTATTGATTCCAAAAAAGCCGAACCGCCAGCCAATTTACCAATGTAATTTTGTAGCCCTTATTTATGACATTTCAGGAAGAATTGCTCGAAAAATTAAAAGTTATCAGACCGCATTTCGGAAAACGACTTGTGCGTTTTTTTCTCGTTATAATAATATTGTTCTGCATTGCGGCGGCCACCCTTATACAGCTTTCAAAACCGCCAAAGGATTTTCCGGTTGGTAAGCTCGTTGAAATTCCACAGGGTATGAGTGTTATTAAAGCCGGTGAAATGCTCAAAGAAATGCGCATTGTTAAATCGTCAGTAATGTTTCAGACGCTCGTTATTTTCTTTTCAAGCGATAAGGGCGTCCGTTCAGGTTTTTACATTTTTGATACGCCACAATCAGTCATTACTGTTGCCGACAAACTTTCGTTTGGTCGCTACGGGATAAGTCGTTCAAAAATTACAGTGCCAGAAGGTACAAATTCAGCTGACATGGCCGATATTTTTGGGGCCGCGCTACCGCGCATGGACAAGGAAGCCTTTCTTTCTCTGGCCAAAGAACATGAGGGTTACTTATTTCCTGAAACTTATTACTTTTTTGAAACTGCAACAGCCGGTGAAGTTGTTGAAATGCTCATGAATGAATTTCAAACTAAACTTGAGCCTCATTTGGAAGAAATTGCTGAATCGGGCCATACAGAAAGAGATATTATTACTATGGCCTCTATTATTGAAAAAGAATCCAATGGACGTGATGATCAGGCAATGATTTCTGGTATTCTTTGGAATCGGATTAAAAAGGGAATGCCGCTTCAGGTTGATGCCACGTACTTATATGTAAATGGTAATGACAAGGCACACTTCACAACGAAGCAGGTTAAGAACGATGATTCGCCCTACAACACCTACAAAAATAAAGGACTACCACCCGGACCAATTGGTAATCCTGGTATGCGGGCGATTTTAGCGGCTCTTCGTCCGACTCCAAATAATTACGTTTTCTATATTCATGACCGTGCCGGCAATGTGCACTATGCCAAAACGTATAGTGAGCACCAGAGGAATATTGCTGATTATCTACAGTAGATTTTTTTGATAGTGGCGATTCCTTTGGCGACTTTTGCATTTTTTGACAAAGCTATATTTGTGTGCTAAGGTATATAAAAAATAAATATGGGAAATAAAATAATAGCCAGTAAGCCAGCAAATCATACTGAGGGTAAAAATTCTCTAAAGCTTGACTATAAACCAAAAAATAAAACTGAACCTGTAGACATTAAGCGTATGGGAACAAATTTCAGAAGCAAAAAAAAGGGTAGCATTAAGTATGCACTCTCAATGCATCACCTAAGGAATATGCTTGATGAAAAACTTATTTCTTCATTTGGTGACATACACGAATTAAATATTCATGTAGAAAAATCTGATTGTTTTTGGATCGGTATTGGTATCAAAGTATTTATTTTTGAAGTCGTCAGGTCGCAAAGGAATGCGAAAAAAGACAGGCCTGCGATAGCCAATGGTTCTGCCATGGAAAAAGAAATGTATCCAGTTATTGTTAAGACAGACACAGGTTATGATAATTTTAAATCACAAATCTTGAGTATTATCAAAAAAGCTGGTATCGTAGGTTTGCAGTAATCCACCGTATGGTGGATTTTTTATATGTCCAAAATATGCCCAAAAAAACTACAAAATTAAAAAGCCGAACATGGAAGCAATCAGCAAAGAAAGAAACAAAAACTGCTATTAAGAAAACTGGCCCAAAAACCGTATTTGTCGGCCTTTCCGGTGGTGTTGATTCGTCTGTAGCTGCGTACATACTAAAAAAGCAGGGCTACAATGTTGTCGGTGTTTACATGCGAACCTGGCAGCCAGATTTTGTTGAATGTACCTGGCGTGACGAAAAGCGAGATGCAATGCGTGTAGCTGCCCATCTCGACATTCCTTTTGTTTTTCTCGATGTATCAAAAGAGTATGAGGCTCTGGTTGCCAAAAAAATGATTAGAGAATACAAAGCAGGCAGGACTCCAAATCCGGACGTGCTTTGCAATAGAGATATTAAGTTCGGTGTTTTTCTCAAACATGCGCTTCGACATGGTGCGGACTTTATTGCCACCGGTCACTATGCACATGTATCTCAAGAAAAGCTTAAGAAAAGTGCAAAGGAAAATAAAATAGTTCATGTTCTCAGTCGTGGCAAGGATCCGGCCAAAGATCAGGCCTATTTCCTCTGGATGCTTTCTGAAATGGAATTGTCGCATACACTTTTTCCGCTCGGTAAAATAAAAAAAACTGGAGTGCGTAAACTGGCTACCAAAATTGATTTGCCGACTGCAACCAAAAAAGACAGCCAGGGAATTTGTTTTATCGGGGACATTAATATGAAAGATTTTCTCATGAACTACATTGAGCCGGAACAAGGCGAAGTTTTAAATGAAAGTGAAGAAGTCATCGGTGAACATGACGGTTCTTTTTATTACACAATTGGCGAGCGTCATGGTTTCAAAGTTTTTAATCATGCACCAAATGATGGCCCGCTTTATATTTCTTCAAAAAATTCTCAAAAAAATACTCTCACCGTGTTGTCAGAAAATCCTTTTGAGAAGAACAAGCCGATTTCTGCAAAGACGAATAAATTTTATCTGACCGACACAAATTTCCGACTTTTTATCGATCCGAAGAAAATCTATACAGTTGAGTCCCGTTACCATGGTGAAAAAGGTACAGCTATGATCCGCCAAATGGCAGGGAATACAGCTGAGGTTATTTTGGTTTCCTCGCCTGGCCCGACTGTTTCTGGGCAATCTCTGGTTGTCTACGATAAGAATGTTTGTGTCGGAGGGGGAGTTATTGGGTAGATATATGAGAGGTGAGGAATTCACACCTCTGTTTTTTTATTTTGTAATATAAAATTAACATTTTCTTTAAGGAAATTTTATGTATTGGGCGTATAATTTGCATATGCCGGAGATAATAGAGTTAAAAATCGATAAAATCGAAAAGATTGTAACTGAAATGGCAAAAAGCTTCAGCTCACTAATCGATCAGATTTCAATAATAAAAGATGATGTCGCAGGACTCAAATCAGATGTCTCAGAATTAAAAACAGATGTCTCAGAATTAAAAACTGACATGACTGACGTAAAATCTGATGCTAAATCATTTAGACAAGAGTTTAATGAGCGTTTTGACGGACTAGAAGAAATGGTGCAAATTTTCTTTTTAGAAATTCCACCCCGTCTTGATAATCACGATGAACGTTTAGAGATTTTAGAAAAAAGGTTTACAATGTCTAAGCCAGCTTAATATACGTTTACATATGGATCTTACTTCGACATTTTCATACGACATTTTTCTTCGCTTAGCAGTTGCCATGCTGCTTGGACTTGCTATTGGTGCTGAGCGTATTTACGCGCACAAAGCTGCCGGTATGCGCACATATTCTATGGTTGCCATGGGCTCGGCGCTATTTGTCGTTATTTCTCAGGTTGTATCGGCAGCCTATCTTACCGACATCTCCGCCTTTGATCCTCTTCGCATGGCCAGCCAAATTATTGTCGGCGTTGGATTTCTCGGGACAGGACTCATTATTTACAAAGATGATAAAATTTCCGGTATCACGACAGCTAGTGGTCTATGGGTTTCTGCCGGCATCGGTATGGCCGCAGGATTTGGACTATACGGTCTTGCAATCATGACCACCCTCATTACTCTTTTTATTTTTATTGTCATTTGGATTGTCGAGGAACGCTTCAAACATACATTTGAAGAGCACGACAAAAAGAAGGACTCAAAAAATATTTCAGAAAGATAAGAGATAATTAATCGAAGTTTTTTAAGACCCACAGACAGGAAATTCCGCCCAAAGTAGGCGGTTTTTTATTTTGCTAAATATGCTATAGTTTTCCAATATATGACCGTAAAAACCAAATGGAATCTGGGCTTAATGTATGGCTCACCAACTGATCCAAAAATTGAAAAAGATGTCACGGCAATAGAGCGAGGATATGCTGCTTTTCAAAAAAAGTATGTGACAAAACGAAGTTACCTTACTGACGAGAAGAAATTACTCGCTGCACTCAAAGATTATGAAAAGCTTGAAGCCATGCCTAATCCTTTGGTCTATTTCCGTCTTTTTCTTGATATTAATGGTGGCCATGCGGAAGCCGAAGCTGCGAGCAATAGAATCAACCAGCGTCTTACAAAGGGTGTCAATAAAATTATTTTTTTCCGTCTTTCTTTAGCAAATGTACCTAAAAATAAGCAGAAAGCATTTCTAGTCAGCAAAAAATTAGCAGGTTTTAATTATTTTCTCGAAAGGATTTTTGTAATGAGCAAATACAATTTGACTGAGCCTGAAGAAAAAATAATGAATGTTAAAAGGCTGACATCCCGAGAGAAATGGATTGAAGGTCAGGAAAAATTGCTCGGCAAGCAAACTATTAATTTTAAAAATAAAGAAATGCCGATTGCTGAAGCTTTGAGTAAGGTCAGAGAATTACCAACCGGTGACCGACGAGTACTCCATAAAATTATTATGGAAAGGTATAAATCACTCAGTGATTTTGCCGAAAGTGAAATGAACGCTATTGTCACAGATAAAAAAATTAATGACGAATTAAGAGGCTATGCGAAACCATATAGTGCAACTATTCTGGGTTATCAAAATGACGAGAAAGCTATTGAATCATTGGTAAAGACAGTGACAAAACACTTTAAAATAAGTCACCGGTACTATAAGCTCAAGAGCAAAATGCTTTCTTTGTCAAAAATGAGTTATGCAGACCGTGGTGTGAGTGTCGGAAAAACTACTAAAAAGGTTCCCTTTGATGAGGGGGTAAAGCTAGTACAAAATGCCTTCTCTAAACTTGGCAAAGAATACGAAGAAGTTTTTTTGAGCTATCTCAAAAATGGACAGATCGATGTTTTTCCAAAAAAAGGTAAAAAAAGCGGAGCATATTGCTGGAGCAATACTAACTTGCCGACATATGTTTTTCTCAATTACACTGATACTCTCGATTCTGTCTCAACACTTGCTCACGAAATGGGCCACGCTATTCACGGAGAATTTTCAAAAGTGCAATCGATAATTTATCAAGGTCATACAATTTCTGTTGCCGAAGTCGCCAGTACGCTTTTTGAAAACTTCGCTTTTGAAGAAGTCTTGAAAACACTTTCAGATACCGAAAAAATTATTGCGCTCAATGATCGCATAACAGATGACATTCAGACTATTTTCCGCCAAATAGCTCTCTTTAATTTTGAAGTTGAAATGCACATGACAATCAGAAAGAAAGGAGCCATGCCAAAAGAAGATATTGCTGCTCTCATGAACAACCATATGCAAAGCTACCTTGGTCCTACATTTAAAATGAATGAAGAAGACGGCTACTTCTTCGTGACCTGGTCACATATCCGCCGCTTTTTCTATGTCTATTCATATGCATACGGCCAGCTCATTTCAAAAGCCTTGTATAAAAAATACCAGCAGGATCCGAAGTATCTTAAAAAAATTGAGCAATTTCTGAGTGCCGGAGAAACCAAGAGTCCGGAGAATATTTTTAAAGATATTGGTATTGATACTTCGAAGCCAGCATTTTTTGAAGCAGGTTTAAAAAGTATCGGAGATGATATTTCTCGCCTAGAAAAATTAATTAAGAATTCTAAAAAAGTCTCAAAGAAAAAATAACATGCAATCAAACGAAATCCGAAAACGATACCTGGCATTTTTTGAGAAACGGGGACATAAGGTTCTTCCTTCGGCTTCTCTCGTACCTGCGAACGATCCGTCCGTGCTCTTTAATACTGCCGGCATGCAGCCGCTCGTCCCATATCTCCTTGGTGCACCACACCCGGCCGGTAAGCGTCTGGTCAATATACAGAAATGCGTTCGCACGGGGGATCTTGATGATATTGGCGACAATAGACACCATTCTTTTTTTGAAATGATGGGTAATTGGTCGCTCGGAGATTATTTTAAAGAGGACGCCATCAAGTGGAGTTACGAATTTTTGACCAATGGCGATAGCGCGGGGGAAGGAGACAAAGGTCTTGGGCTTGATATCAATAGACTTTACTTTACGTGTTTTGAGGGAGATGAAAATGCGCCGGCTGACAATGAGTCTGCCGAAATTTGGAAATCACTTGGTGTGCCTGCCTCGCGTATATATTTTCTCAGCGCAGAGGACAATTGGTGGAGCCCGGGGGAGAATGGCCCGTGCGGACCTGATACGGAAATGTTTTATGATACTATCGGCAAACTTTCCGAAATGAGTAAAGAAGAATTTGTGGCTGCTGTTAACCGGGAGGATGTTATTGAAATTTGGAATGATGTTTTTATGGAATACGAGAAAAAAGACGGCAAGGTTATCGGCAAGCTCGCAATGAAAAATGTCGATACTGGTGCCGGACTTGAGCGTATGACAGCTGTTATCCAAGGCAAAAAGACGGCATATGACACAGATATTTTCGAAACTATTTTTGGCAAACTTGATGAGTTTTCGCCCGATAATAATAGTGTAGAAGAAAATAGAGAAGAAATTATAAAAGCCAAACGCATAGTTGCAGACCATGTCCGCACCGCCGTTTTTATGATTGCAGATGGTGTTGCCCCTTCGAATACCGATCGTGGCTATGTTTTGCGTCGTTTACTTCGTCGTGCGGTTAGATATGCTGATGTTCTCGGCTTCAAACATGGCTCGCTCTTTTGGATCGCTGAAGTAGTTATAGAAAAGTTTAATGAAATTTATGGAAATCTTGAGACTGAGCGGGAAAAAATTAAGAAAGAAATTGACGGCGAGGAAAGTAAATTCCGCGAAACACTTGAACGCGGCATGAAGGAATTTACCAAAGGCACAGATCCTTTTACTCTTTTTACGACATATGGTTTTCCAATTGAGCTCACCGAAGAATTAGCAAAGGAAAAAGGCGAAACAGTCGATCGCGCAGATTTTGACGCAAAAATGAAAGAGCATCAAAAACTTTCTCAAACAGCGTCCGCCGGCATGTTCAAAGGCGGCCTAGCAAATACAAATGAAGCCACTATAAAATTACATACCGCACACCACCTGCTACTTGCGGCGCTCCAGCAAGTCCTTGGTTCATCAGTTAAGCAGCGCGGCTCAAATATCACCGAAGAACGCCTCCGCATTGATTTTTCTTTTGATCGTAAGATGACAGAAGATGAAAAAATAAAAACTGAGCAAATCATTAACGATGCTATCAAGCATAACTATAAAGTCATTCGTCGCGAAATGCCGCGTGAAGAAGCTGAAAAGTTGGGCGCTGAAATGGAATTTGGAGCAAAGTACGGCGATATAGTCAGCGTCTACTTTATAGAAGATGAAAATGGTAATCACATATCAAAAGAATTCTGCGGCGGACCACACGTGGAACACACAGGCGTGCTTGGCAATTTCAAAATTCAGAAAGAAGAAGCGAGCTCGCAGGGAATTCGTCGCATCAAGGCAATACTGCAATAAAAATTTTATTTCCCCAAAACATTCCTCCAAAAAACCTACATATAGTATACTTTCTCTGTAATGGCATCTGCCAAAAATAAAAAACAAGTATCGGCAAAAAAAGTTTTGATTTTACACATCGGCTCAGATAGTGTCGTTGGCGCACTTGGCATTTTTTCTGACAACGACCGACCACACATTGTTGAAACGGCTGAAGAAGAAATTAAACTAACCACGCATGAAAGCGAACTTGAATTCATGAAGCTCTTCCGTAATGCTGCAGTTCGGGTGACGGAAACCCTTTCGCGCGCAGGTCACTTTATACCCGAACATGTCCATGTTTCTCTTGAATCACCGTGGTTTACCGGGCAAACCCGCACTATTTACTATTCAAAAAAAGAACCCTTTGTTTTCAGCGAAAAGCTGTCCAATAGCCTCATCGATCAGGACTTTTTGCAGTATAAAAAAGAAGCTGAATCAGTTTATGGCGAATCACTGCAGGCACTTGATAAATCTGTCATTACAACCAAAGTAAATGGCTTTCAAATCGCGCAACCCTACGGTAAAAAAGGTCGCGAAGTAACTATTCTCTATTATGCCAGCCTAACGCCAAAACTGTTTGTCGATAGCTTGTGTGAAAGTTTGGAAAAAGTTATTCGCGGCCGCATTCAATTTTTCTCAGCCTCAGTTGCCCTTTCTGCTGCACTATATATGACACTTGAACGCAAGAAAAAACTGCTTGTTGTCTCAATTGGTGGGGAAGTCACGGAACTCCTTTACCTCGAAGACGGTATTTTGGTTAATACAAGTACTTTTCCCTCCGGCCGACACCTTCTCCTGCGAACTCTCGGCGATGAGCTCAAGCAAAATCCACTTGAAGTTTTTTCTCTGCTTAATATGTGTCGCGACGGACGCGCTCACGAAACAATCACAGCCAAGATCAATCAAATTGTTGAATCAGTTGAAAAAGCCTGGACTAAAGACCTGCGCAATGCCGTTCATGAAGTTGTCGGTCCCGGTTCGGCTGAAGTTCCGGTTATGATTATCGGGGCAGCTGATACATTGCCCTGGTTTAAGAAGATGGTAGCTAATGAACATATGACTAGCCGCAAACTTGAAGCTGCCATAAGTGCCAAGACCTGGAGTGGTATTATTTCAGCTGATTTTGTAAAGCAGCAATCACCGTCGCAGACACTTGCCCCACTTATCCTCGCAGATTGTCTGTACATTTACGGTATTAATGTATAATAAAAAGTAATATGGCAAAAAACTTTTTACACGATATTCGTCCGGCAGAACATCACGGTAAGCGTGCTGCTAAAAGTCATCGCATAGAAGACGATGATCCTATTGAGGAAACAACACGTTCTGTTCAATTGCCGCCTCGTTTTCGTGAGAAAACTTTTCAGCCACAGCCAACCCGCAGATCCCGCAAAATGATTTGGATCATTGCCGTACTCGTCATTCTTGGTGGTACCATTGCCGTTATGACATATTTGGCTTCAGCAAAAGTAACACTCATGCCAAAAAATCAGGTAATCAATCTGGATAATAGCGTTTTCAACGCCACGTTGGCTGGTGATGAGAAAACTCTTTCATTTAAA
>JAYSVN010000036.1:0-15478 GCA_043718505.1 Minisyncoccota bacterium
ATTGGTGTAACGATAGCCATGGCCAAGAATGCAACCGCAAGACCAACCATGACGAGAATGACTGGTTCAATAATTGTAGCAAAGTTTTTGGTAAATGCGTCTGTTGCCTCTTCAAAATATTCGGCCAAGTAAGCAAATGAATCAGAAAGTGTACCGGATTTTTCGCCGACACCGATCATGCGCTTCGCCAGACTCGGGAAATCACGTTCCGGAATTTCTTCAATACTTTCTTCAAGCGATTGGCCTTTTGTCACACCTTCATGCATCAGGAGAATGTAACTTTTAAAGACTTCGTTACTGGTTGCATCACGAACAACTTCAAAAGCGCGCCCAATTGGCAAACCGGATTTGAGCATGATACTCATATTGCGGCAAAGTGAGGCAAGCTGGTAGTTTCTGACAAAACCTGAAAAAACGGGTACGCGCAACATTATAAATTGCAGGTTGTAACGGACTTTTTGATTGAGGAGAGCAAATTTTGTCAGGAAATAAATGGCGATAGCTGACAAGAGTCCGACTAATCCGTAAAATTTACTGTTTTGCGCAAAAGCCATAAGAACTCTCGTTGACCACGGCAAATCAACAGCAAGTGAATCAAAAAGATCGGTCAGTTTCGGCAAGACGAAAATACTGACACCGAAGGCCACGACAAGCGCCAGGATTAAAATGATGATCGGATACATGAGTGCGCCCTTAACTTTGCTATTGAATTCGCGTTCTTTTTTGAGCGTCGCGGCAATATAGACAAGGTTTTGCACCAGCGTTCCTGATTCTTCGCCGATTTTGACCATGTTGACGAAAAAGGCGCTGAAAAATCGCGGATGTTCGGACAGTGCCTTGGAAAGTTCCGTGCCTTCTTCGGCAGCATGACGCAAGGCCATCACTATTTTTTGGATAGTTTTTTTCTTCGTACCCTCCCCGATTGTTTCCAGGGCATCCCCGATCGACATACCGCTTTTGAGGAGCACAGATAGCTCTTCGGCAAAGAGCGCTTTGTCAGTAGCGGTAATGATATCGATCGAAATATTCATGCTGTCTTTTAATTTTGTGGCCATATGTGCGAATTATTACTTTATATAATTTTTAACTTTATAATTTTAAAATTTACACCTTTCTTATTTTATAATTTTGTTGCTGCCAAAATCTCATCCATCGATGTCAGGCCAAGAAGTGCTTTTCCAAAACCGTCTTCGAGCATCGTACGCATTCCCTCTTCGACAGCTTTGGCTTTGAGTTCGAGTGCTGTTTTCTTTTCCGTAATCATATTCTGAATGGCGGGAGTCACTTCGAGCACTTCGAAAATACAGATTCGGCCCTGGTAGCCGGTATTATGACAAACAGTGCAGCCGATTCCCTTATAAAAACGAAGTTTTTCTTTTGTGCCGGCATACTTTTTGACAACATCCGGCGGTAAGACTTTGGAAAGCTCTTTGACATCCATTTCATGCGAAGCCATACACCTGACGCAAAGTCTGCGCACCAGACGCTGAGCAATAACGACATTGACTGTAGAGGCGATAATATACGGTTCGATTTTCATTTCGAGAAAACGCGGCAAGGTTGTGGCAGCATCGTTGGTGTGAAGTGTTGAAAGCACCAAGTGGCCGGTAAGCGCTGAGTTAACGGCAATGCCGGCAGTTTCTTCATCTCGGATTTCACCGACGTAAATGATGTTCGGGTCCTGACGCAAAATACTGCGCAAACCTTCGGCAAATGTCAGGTTTGTTTCAGTGTTAACCTGAATTTGGTTAATGCCCTCGATATCGTATTCCACCGGGTCTTCAATCGTCGCGATGTTACGTTCTTTGGTATTTAAAATTTTGAGAATGGAATACATGGTCGTTGATTTACCGGATCCGGTCGGACCGGTTGAAAGCACCATGCCGAAAGGTTTTTTGAAAGCTTTTTCAACTTTTTTGAGGTCATCATCGTTGAAGCCGAGGTCAGTGAGACCGTATTGGTTGTAACGTGATGCCAAGAGACGCATCGTACAAACTTCACCATGAATAACCGGCACAATCGAAACACGAATGTCGACGCGGTTATCGTCGAACATGACCTGGATTTTTCCGTCCTGAGCACTCATATGTTCGTCAGTACGAAGTTTTGAAAGGAATTTAATACGGGAAACAATTTGCTGATCAATGGCAAGCGGTAAGTGAAGTTCTTCGTGCAAAACGCCGTCGATACGGTAACGGATTACACTTTCAAAACGCTCTGGTTCGATATGGATGTCAGATGCGCGGTTACGATAGCCATATTCAATAATCTTGTAGACGAGACGCTCAATCGGACCTTCATCCCCTGTTGCCGCACCACTTAAAATTGATTTACTAATTTCATTGAGGTCACGATTGTAGGAAGCAAGTGAAAGTTCAATGTCGCGAATAGTTGTATAAAAAGGAGTAATTTTCTTCTGCATTTTTCTCGAAATACTCGAGAGCAAACGTTTATCCAAAGGATCGGAGGTAGCAATACTGATATTGTCCGGAGTATCTTCAAAAACAACAGCATGGTGCTTGCGGGCAAAAGTTTCCGGCAAAAGAGTCAGCAACTTTTGGTCGATTTTTTTCTCGCCCAGGCGGGCAAAAGGCACACCAATCGTTTCAGCAATTGTTCGACCAAGATCCTGGTCGCCGATCAAATCCCCTTCGAGTAAAGCTTCGTCAAATGGAATTTGCTTTTCCTTACTCTTTTTGTATGCAGCATCAAGCTTATCGGCTGTAATAATACCGAGTTCACCGAGAGCAATCTTTAGTTTTTCAGGATCATAAACTGTGTGCATACCATTTTTAAACGAGCAGGGTCTTTATTTTTTCTACAATATCGTCCGGCTCAACTTCACTTTTAATAAAATAATCTTTGGCGCCCAGAGCTTTGGCACGATCAACATCTTCTTTTTGGCCTAAATTTGAGGAAACGATGATTGGAATGGTTTTAAATGCCGGATTTTTATTCATTTCTTCAAGCACGCCGAAACCATCAATCCCCGACATAACGAGGTCGAGTACAATGAGGTCAGGTATGGTTGTTTCCAATATTTTCATAACTTCTTCGCCATTACCTGCCAGAAGAACTTCATAACCGGTTTTTTCAAGCTTCACCCTGTAGGCATTGGCTAAGTATTTATTGTCTTCTGCAACTAGGATTTTTTTCATATGGGGATAGGGGTCTTTTCATTATAGCGTAGAAAAGCCGATTTTCTCATCGAATTGTGGCTTAGCTCCTGCAATCGGCAATGTAAAAGAAAATGTCGTCCCCTTCCCCTCCTCACTTTCAAACCAAATCGTCCCGCCAAGAGCTTCGACTATAGCTTTGACAATATAGAGGCCAAGGCCTGTGCCTTCAGTCTCATATTTCTGAATATTGGTACTGCGATAGAATTTTGCGAAGACTTTTTGACGGTCAGCTTCCGGAATGCCGTAACCTGTGTCTTTGATACTAATGACAATATTCTTTTTATCGGCGTCGCGCTTTGCAGTAATATCGATTTTTGCGCCTTTTGGTGAATATTTGATTGAATTACCAATGATATTGATGAAAACCTGATTAACAAGAATCGGATCAGTGATTATTTCCGGTAATCTGCCCAGTTTAACCGTGCAAGTTATATCTTTGTCTTTGAGATCAAGAGAGACGTCTTTGACCAGAGAATCGACGAGCTCCTTGATATTAGTTACTTTCGGGTCAATAATCATTTTGCCCGACATCATGCTTGAAATATTGAGGAATGAATTAACCAAATTGATCATTTTATCATTTGAAATATCCACGACTTCAATAAATGCCTGCTGATCTTTTTTGAGCTTACCGGCATCACCTTTGAGCAGCATTTTGAGATGCCATTTCATAGTCGAAAGCGGTGTGCGAAGTTGGTGCGAAGCCAGCGAGACAAATTCCATCTTGGCGCGATCAACTTCATATTTATTTTTCTTCAATTCTTCCTCTTGAATAGTTACAAGCTTGTTGGCCGCCTCAAGTCTTGCTTTTGATTCCTTGGCTTCGGCCTCTGTTTTGATATAGGCATTGTTGAGAGCGTTGATTTTAATGAGTGCATTGCCGAGGATAATGACAAAAATAATAATCGAAGCGATTATAAAAATTACTTTGCTATATTCATTGCCGTAATACTGACTAACAGATTCGCCGTAGAGCTGAAAAAAAGCAAAGGCAAAAATGACTGCCCCGGCCGAAAGGAGAAATGTGCGATATTTAGGGGCACCGGCCGCAATAACTGCCATGCCGCCGATAATAAAGGCCAGTGTCGTGCGCGGATTTATCGAATGGATATTAGGAAAAATGGATCTGAAAAAATCACCGTCGATAGCCGAACCGAGAAGCAAAAAAGACCCGCTGATAATTACCGCGACGCATAAAAAAAATACTATACGCTCAAATGCAACCAGTGTATTGTGAACAGGTGGCGAATTATTCATTCAAAGACATTATATGTCGTAATGAAGCGAGAGTACATGTGCATAACACCTAGCGCGCGACACGCGCAGCTATCGTGCAGTGTGTGCCATGAGAAAGCGCTACTGTGCAGCGTATCTTTCTTTGTAGATAGACATGAGCGCGAGGAAAAGACTCAGCGTCAGTGGCCCGACAATAAGTCCGGCTACTCCGAAGAGCGCAATGCCGCCGAGGACTGAGAATAAAACTGCAATTGGCGGTAAATTAATACTCTTACCGACAATTACTGGATTGAGAATATTATCAATAGTACCAACAAGAGCCAACGACCAGATCAAAAGACCGAGCGCATGGAAAGAATCGCCGGTAAAGTAAAGGTAGAGAATGGCTGGTAGAGCAATAATGGCCGTACCGACTGATGGAATCATTGAAGCAATACCGGCAAGAACACCCCAGAGGACGGGGTTCGGCACACCAAAGATATAGAGACCTAAACCGAGCAGAAATCCCTGGATGATGGCGATGAGAATGTACCCGCGCATGACACCGTTGATGGCAAATGAAAGTTTTTTGAAAATAGTTGTGTCATCTCCGTCGGCAAGCGGAGAGAGTTCAATAACGTATTTACGGAAGTGCTCACCGTCTTTGAGAAAGTAAAAGAGTGACAGAAGAATAAGGAGGAACGACAAAACGGTATGAAGAGTTGAGGCAAATATTTTGCCGATGGAGTTTGTCAGGAAGGTTATGGCGCCACCAAGATGGTCTCTGACAGCAAGCTCAGTCGAACCCGGCACAACACTATGGATCCAGGCTACTATATTATCAATATATGTTTGAGCTGCTCCCCCTTCAGTGAGCGAGGTGTAAAGCGCTGCAGTTTCTGTTACAACTTTTGAACCTATAAAGTAAAGCGGTACTGCGAGGACTATAAAAAAGAGAAGCACAGTAATAAGCGAAGCCAGCCAAGGTACGCCACGGCTAATATGTTGGCGAATCCATACATAAACAGGATAAAGCACGACAGCCAAAGCTATAGCAATACAGAGTACGACAAAAAACGGCCTGAAGATTAAGATAGCCATAATCGAAACAACGGCCAGAAATACGAAGAAGAAGTACTTCCCTTTTTTATTTTCCATATTTTAGATTATAGCATTAGTTTATTATTAATTCGATTTCCTCTTTTTTATAGTCAAAATTGACGGCAAAATGTTCAAAAAAACCTCTTTGTCCGACAATGCCGTAAGAAGTTGACAATACTCCCCTACGTGGAAGAAAGCCGATTTCAGTATCAAGTAATATATCACCAACACCAATTGAAATTTTGTGGAGGAAAAATGTTGCAGGCGAGCCTTTAATTCCCATATACAGAATTGGTTTCCCTTTTTCTATATCTATACCAAGTAATTCAGCTAATTCAGCATGAAATATAGAATTATCTGCACCTGAGTCTATTAAAACTGTGTATTGTATAGATTTTCCTTGGCTAGTTACTTTAATAGGGATGACAGGCCGTAATATTTGATCATAGATCCGATAACTGAACTTCAAAGAAGGTTGGGATATATACCATATTTGGATCGTCCGGCATTCTTTCCATAATTGGATCGTAGCCTTTATCTTTGGCTTGTTGCCAGGCAATTTTCATTTCTTTGTGTACAGCCAAAATAGTTACTTGATCATTGTCAAAAGCGATCCACATTCCTCTGTGTTTTTTGCCTACTTCAGTTCTATCTATCGCTTTCATATTAGTAGTATATCAAAATTAATTTTGTCGACCAGATTAAGGCTACACAATAGACATGAATTTTTGCTTAAGAAAAGATTAGGGGTGTAAGAATTATTTAACGTGCTCTTTTTTTAAACTCTCGTATTGAAGCTAGTGGAATTTGTTCTTTGACCAGTGACCAAAATTGACGGCTATGGTTGAAAACTTTTGTATGGCAAAGTTCATGAACAATAAGGTAGTCTTGCAAATGCTCAGGTAGAAAAAGAATGCGGTAGCTGAAATTAAGGTTTTTAGTTTTTGAACAGCTTCCCCAGCGGGATTTTTGATTTTTAATTGAAACTTTATTAAAAGAAAGTTTATAGTATTCGTTAAAATGCTTCAGTTTTTCGATAACCAGTAGCCGCGCTTCCCTTTTATACTTCTCAAAATCGCGTTTTGACGGTTTTGGAATTGGTAGAAGATCAGCTTTTTTGTGGTATTCAAGAGCTCGCTCAATCCATTCCCCTTTTTGCCGGGCAAAGTGCAAAGCGCTTTCAGTTGAGAGAAAGCTTGGCTGCGTTAGTGTTACTTTTCCGTCCGAACTGACAGTAATGCGTATATGCCTGGCGCGTGAGCTCTTTTTTATTTCTATGGTGGCGAGGTTGAGCATTTTTCAATTATATACTGCATGCACTGAGTTTACTGCGTGATTTGACCAAATGCCTTGAAAAAAGCTCAATTTCTGGTACTCTGTCTGTGCATTCAGAAGATATTGGGGAATCATCTAATCGGTAGGATGCGACTCTCTGAAAGTCGTCATTTAGGTTCGAGTCCTAATTCCCCAGCATTTGTGAAAAGAAAAATAAAAGACTGAACATTGTCCAGTCTTCAAGTTAGTGTGCAGCTATTTCCTTTTTGAGAATTTCGACTAGGTCAATATTCTCATGTGTCATGATTCCGAAGTTATCCTTCAAAAACATAATTATCTGACAAATTTTACTTCTCGGTACTTCGACTTTCATCTCACGGACCGAAACTTCATTCGTGTGTTTTGCGAAGATTTTTCTGAGTACCCAATCAGGATCTAAAACCTCTTCCAGATCTACAAGAGAGAATTGTAATATGTCTCGCCCTGACTCAAGACCTTCCGCGGAACCTTGGTCTGTGTCTCCAAAAATAATATTACTTATGTACATTTGCATGAGATTAGTTTTAAAAACCATATAATTTTGGTTATTATTTGTCAACAATAACGTTCCAACGTCGTACCAGTCCCCAGCACGCAAATTTTGTAATACAATTACAAATATGTATTTCAAATCAAAAAAAACTTCATTACTAATCTTGGGCATAACATCCATCGCGTGTTCAAAAATACTATTTTCGCTCTTCAATGATCCTGAGGGTCCGAATTTGCTCATTGTTGTAGTAATGGCACTAATCCTGTATTTTTTATCTTTAACGGTATATTTATTCAAATCCTCAATCACCGGCCTCAGGAGACTTTTACTGGCAATTTTCATTCAGGTAATAATAGCCGCTGGTTTCTATTTTTGCTTGAGCTAAACAACTTCGTACTGACAACCAGCAAATAAAAAAGCAGACCCGAAGGCCTGCTCACTACTTTATTATTTTACTTTACATTTAAAAGAACTTTATCGAACTCGCTGAGTTTGATCTTGCCGCTTTGCTTTGCTATCGCAATCTCGCACAAGTCTTTCTTGGTCAATTGTAATCCTGACGTAAACTCATTCGCTGACGGTTCAGTTATCACTTCCGGATTGAAAATGATCTTCGCTGCTTCGGCCTGAGCTGTTGGCGATAATGGCAAGTGAAGTATTGCCTTCCCTTTTTTATCAAGCAATATTCCAAGACGCAGAATTGCAGATGGATGAAGTCGAATGACTTCCCCTTCCGATACTTTCGGCCTGAATGCAAATACTTCGTTGTACGTAGCCGGACTTACTAATACGAGTAAATCCTTCAATGTTTCTGTAAGTGCCGCAGTAACTTCCGCCGATGGATTCTCAAGCATTTCTCTTGCTTCCTTGTACGTATTAGCAACCGGAGGTTTTGTATACGTTTCCTCCATATCAAGATAATTCTTCTCGATTGTCTCAGTTGTATTACCCATCAGGTGTCGACAAACATACGGCTCAAACACTTTGTACGCAATCCATGACGGCATTGCACATTCATCCGGAGCCAAATTCGGATCCGGAACTACAGTGCCAAAGGCCGCATACGAAACTGCTTTATTGAATAGCTTTTTATTCCATTCAGCAAAACCATGTGTTAGCCCTTTGAGACCATGCCTGTCATTGTCGTCTGATTCATAATTCAATCCTTCTAAGACACTTTGGACCGATTCCTGAAGCATTCTTACTTCATTTTCAAGAATAACGTACGGAGCTTTAATCTCAATCAACCGTTTGACGCGACCATTTCTGATAATCACTCGTCTGTACAAATCATTGAGACCGTCGGTAACAAACTTCCCACCTCCTACAGAGTAAAGCGGACGCAACCCTTGCGGTAATACAGGCAAGTTCATTATTGTATAATCAACTCCCACTTTTTCCCTGACAAATTCATGAAAGACATCGATGAATTCACGGTGTTCCGTTGATTCAATTTGTTTTGCTTCCACATATTTACCTATATCTTTCAGAAAGATATTCATCTGCTTTTGGAAGAAAGGATGGACTACAGGAACAGAAAGTTTGATATGGCCGAAGCGCTTGTATCTATCACTACTTTTAACTGGTCCGAAGATCTTCTGACAACATAGACCGTCAGGTATCGGGACATCTGTTTTGTAATTAATCATGTCTGACTTCGTTACTTCACCATATGACTCCTGCATTTCAGCTGCGGTGAGGAAAGATATCTTCCCTTCACCATTTTCAACTATCAGCTTAAAGCACATGGCTCTTAGCAATGCCTGAAACTTGCGCATCGATGCTGCATCGATTATTTCCGGAAACGAATCTCCTTTGACAATTGAACTGAGCGCAGCAGAGTAAGCTGCACCATCATCAGACTTGGCAGAAAGCAGCTCTTTCACATTAGCCTCGAGACCTTTACTGTTATACACGGCAAGTTGCCTGGGTTTGATTTTAATCCCCTCAACCAACGATTGGTGAGTTAACGAGAACCCTGATGTTCCAAAAGCATTAGCCTTCTGTTCAATTCTTTCTACTTTTTTTCTGAGAAAGAGATCGCCCAAAAGAACGCGTTCATTTTTATTGATCCATTTTTTTCCCATGCGAATCGTGTCTTCTGCATAATGAATAAGAATGGATCCAGGATTTTGCACAGAGTGAAGTACTCGCGCATCTTCTTCACTGTTCCAGATACGATCGGCTAATGAATCTATCATTTCCGAGGGAGACGTAATAACCATGCCGACAGTGAAATTGCGATGATAGTGAGACTCATGAAGTTGCGGCATTTGGCTCGACGGCACAATTGCTGAGACAATGACTTCTTTGCCATTTTGATCTGACAAGACATCACCAATACGAAGGTTTCGTTTAATAGCCAGGTAAATAATCAGTCTTGTTGCCTGCTTCTCGATATCAAGCACGATTGCTTGATCGCGATACGGCATACGTTCTGATTCGTCTTCGAAAATAAATCTAAAGATAGCTGTAAGCATTTTCTGTTCAGCAGTATTCAAATCACCTGCCTCTTTCTTTACCATCCTTGCAACCAAAACGTCATTGTAATCGACAGTCTGACCAATTCGGATAATTCCATCCTCATCTAGGGATGTTGTGAAGCCGAGCTCTTTGCGCTCGCTTTCGGATATTTCTTCCGGCAGGCACACCCCTTCTTGTGGGTGATCTGTGCGGATAATAACTCTCTTCACTTCAACCGAAGTAAAGACAGAGGAATTGGCAACCGGTTCGCTGACGATGGCCGCATTGGGAACAGTAATACCGTCCCAAGGCATGATGGCGACACTAATGTCGGCACCAGGATTGATTTTTAAGATTTCCATTATGTATCTTTGTAAAAGGGCAACCGCGGCTTTTTTTATACTCCCGCTTTGGATGAGGAGTTACACAATACTAACACAAAATACTCTTATGTCAAATGGCTATTTTGCCATTTCTTCAATTTCTTTTAGTCGATTGGAAGCTGCCGCTGCACGCTCCTTATCTTTATGTTTTGTAAAATATTTTACAAAGTCTGTATATATTCCCCTGGCTTCATGTATATTTTGCGGTTTATAAGAATGGGAGAAAGCAATTTCCATCTGAAGGAGGGCATCGTTTATATATTTTTCATTTTGCTTTGCTTCAATTACACCTAAGAAATAGTTGAGTTCATATATAGTTGATTCTTGCTTGAGCGCATCTTGGAGGAGCAAAATGCTTGCCTCACCCAAGCCACGGTTGTAAAGGTTGAGCGCGTAATATTCGACTGCCTGGACATAATACGGCATTATCCTGAGAGCCTCTTCGTAATAGGCGCCGGCTTGAGCGTAAAACTTTTTGGCTTCACCTTCATCAGTGCTGCTTACTGCCAGAGTCTCGTATGCTTTGCCGAGTATGACATAGTTATTGGCATACTTATTATTGTGCTCCAGGCTTTCCTCTAGTTTTATTACCGCAAACTTATACAGTTCTCCCTTTGGATCAATAATACTAGGGTACATGTTTGAAACCATGCGTAAAAAGTATTCACGCAAAAATGGCTGAACAAAAGTATAGGGAGAAAATAATTTTTCGTTTTTTGTCAGAAATGTTACGTTACCTGTCATCATCGTCTTATCATAGGAACGAAAAAGACCGGCTAATTGTCGTAATGGCACCATGGTCCAGACAAAAAAACTAATACCAAGAAAAATAGAGGCTCCGGCAAAAACTATTTTTATTGTTTTAGTATTATGGTTTTTCATACAGAGATTTTTGGTAAAGAAAAGCAATTATCACAAAAAAAGCCAGGTATGTTACTCCGAGATCAAAGACAAAAAGGTTATTTACAAAATAAGCAGTAATAAAAAAGAATGCAGACAGACCCAGGAAAAATTGCTTTTTAATTAAACGTATCGAATATGTATACAGCAAGCAGAAAATCGCCAAATAGCTTAAGAGGCCGAAGATGCCGGACATAACGAGGACATCGATTAATTTATTGTGAGCCCGGTCAGCCATGGCATAGTCATAGATATATATTTTGGGTTGATAGTGTGACTGAAAGAAGAAAACATAATTGTCCCACCCCCAGCCAAATGACAGAGCGACTAGGTCGGTTTTTGTGAAAAAGCCATTGAGTGACATTTTCGAAAGCAAAATACGTGAAGCAGCTGTACCTTCACTAATTGATGTTCCGGCAATTCGATTGACGCCGGGTATTTCTTGCCATAGTGATGCATTCTTCGTTGCCAAAAAAGTAACACCTGAAATAGTCATTACTGCAAGGACAATGCTAGCCACTAGACGCAAACTTCTCGCACCTAGTTTTAGGTTTTTCCCGTATATTACAGCCATGACAAGGGCGAGAATTAAAGCAATAAAGAGCGCCAGCAGGGCTCCCCGGCTGTCAGCTAGGAAAATGCCGACTACGGCCATGAGTATAGTGATAATACCGGGCAGCATCATGATTCTATTTTTCGATGTACGGCTTAGCCAAATTTGAAAACAGCCGATAAAAATTGAGAAGAGGTAGAAACCGGCTAATATTGTTGCGTTGCCGATCAAGGACCCTGGTCGATCAGTTCCCTGGGCTACTTGCTGGACTTCAACAACGAAAAGTATAAAAGTGCTCAGTGATATTCCTACAGAGAAAAGGCTCCATTCTTTTTTGCCAAATAAAATTGCCATTGACACTGCAATAGTAAAAAAAGTAAAAATCGTCAGAAAACCTTCTTGTCGCTCGCCGCCACCAAAAAAGGCCGAGGTTCGGTCAAAAGCAAAAAAAGTACTGATGATGAGAAAAATAATATTAATGAGTAGAGCAATAAAAAGCGGACTGCGGAAAACACTTCTTATTTTTTCATAAAGTTCGGCTTTGATTTCCACTTTCTCCAAAAAAAGAGAAAGGGTTATAAGGAGGATCACAAGAAAAGCTATTCCTCTGATTAAGATAGTTTTGCCAAGTATAAAAGTAACAATATTGAGTGATGAGATTTCAATGAGAGGTAAAAAGGCGCAGAGGAGCAGTACCCAGGTCGCTAGCTTTTTCATATTGTGAGAGTATACTCTCTCAGTATGAAATTACCAACCAGAGAAGAAGCTTTGGCTCTTCTTGAGAAAAATGTCAGTGATGAATACCAGCGTTATCATGCCTTGATGGTTGCAACAGCCATGGAAGGTTATGCTCCGCAATTTAATGAAGACCCACATCTATGGTTTGTGACAGGTCTTTTGCACGACATCGACTTTGAAAAAAGTCCCGAAACACATCCCAAAGAATCATTACGCTGGTTTAAAGACTGGGAATATCCGGAAGACATGATTCACGCAGTTGAAGCTCACGCGTATGGTTACAATGGTTTTGAGACTTTGCCGCGAACGAAGCTGGCCGCAGCGCTCATGGCTTGTGATGAAATTAGCGGAATTTTTTACGCCTATCGCAAACTGAATCCTCTTCCCTATGGTGAAATGAAAGCCAGTTCAATTATTAAGCGCCTGAACGACAAAGGTTTCGCCGCCAAAATCGAACGAGAAACTATTTACCGGGGATGCGAAGCGCTTGGCGTAAAGCTCGAAGATCATATTAAAAATCTTATTAGTTTTTTCTCAAGTTTAAAATAAAAAATTTAGAATAAAAAAAACGCCTCTTAGATTAGAGGCGTTTATCGCATTATTTTTTCTCCCTTGCATCAACAAAATCGAACAGTCTTTGCATTTTCGATTTTTGCGGAATTATCTCAGCGCCGAGCGGTTTAAGTATGGAAAGTAAAATATCCTCGCATCTGTCTTCAACACCTTCTTCAGTCGTACATACTCTCAAGGCATATTCTTCATTACCCATACCATCAAACTGTAGTTTATCAAGGAATATTCTCACTCCTTGCTCGCCTCGTGTGTCGAGTGTCGCACGCTCAACATTAATAGTCGCGTAATATTCGAATGGTCCTTTGATTCCAAGCGAAGCAAGTTTACGTGCAACATTGCTGTGATCAACATCGGGCAGTGTGTGCTCCTCTTGAAATGCATCGGACAATTTTCTGGTCAGGACATCTCGGAATATGTCTTTCTCGCCATCTTGATCGACAATTTTCAATAAAAGAACGTAGGGATACATATCTGCATTATGCCCACCAATATACTTAAGGGTTAAGCCAGAACCAACTGGCCACATTCTTCGCAACATGCCTGCCTCATCCATATAGAATTGCTTTTGTTTAATATCGAACCGTATTGGTTCAAGATCATAATTGGCGACAAGTTTTCTAAATGTGTCCTTATCGATACTACTCTTGGCGACTGAGTCTTCAATGATTCCTTTTTGCATGGTATTCAGTTTTAGATTTTTCATAATTATACACTCAATTTTTACTTTGTCTAGCTATCTCAAACAAGATGCAAAAAATAATTTTGTGATAGAATCGCTGTATATATTAATCATATGACAATAACTTACGAAGATTTTCTCAAAGTTGATATCAGGGTTGGTAAGGTAATTGAAGTCGAAGATTTCCCGAAAGCCCGTAATCCGGCTTTTAAATTAAAAATAGATTTTGGTCCCGAAATTGGTATTAAAGTTTCAAGCGTCCAGGCTCCAAAAGCCCACACAAAAGAAGAGCTCCAAGGCATGCTCGTTTGCTGTGTCGTTAACTTTCCGCCAAAGAGAGTTTTTGATTTTGATTCGGAAGTGCTTACTCTTGGTTTCAAAAATACTGCAGACATTGGCTGGGTCCTCATTACTCCGGCAAAGGATACAGTTGAGATTGGGAGCAGATTAACATAGCGTAAAAATAAAAACCCTGGATAATCAGGGTTTTTTAATTTACTAATGTGGATCAGCTACGTCCAGAAAAATCACTGGGACTGGAATAAGACTTCGAATATTTGAGACAAGATTAAAGTTAAACTTCGAATATAGAAAGAGCGGGCAAATATTATTCTCATGACATTTTTTCATAAAAATAAACATTTGCGCATACTTTTCTCTATATCGTTCTTCCAGTTCATAAAGTGACCTCCCCTCTTCACTCCAAAGAATAATAGATCTGGTCAATTGATAGTCATTAGGCACTTGTTGCTTATAACTAGTAACATCATCATAAAGATACAATTGACTCAGGAGTTTTGCATTCGGAAATTGTTTTTGAATTTCCTTCAAGCTCAAGTTGATACTGCTAAGTAATTCCTGTTTCTCAAGCTTAAGCTGTTTCTGAACATCCGGCCTGCAGGCTTCATGGTCGGAGAGATAAACTTCAAGAATTTTATCTTTATATTTCTGAAGCAACTTACCGCTCGCTAAACTTAGTGAAAGCGGTAACCCATTGCCAAGTTTTCGGTAATTATATTTACCGTTGTCATGACTAAAATCCGGGCAAGAGACGAATACATATCCAGTCGCCTGGTCAATTCTTTTTTTGTTTTTCCTGCCAGAATTAAATTCCAGCACTTCGTTGTTTTGCTGCATAGTTGTAAGTATTTGATTGTGAGAGAACAAAAATAAAACCAGCCAAGGAGGGCTGGTGTTTAACTTTCAACTACCTGAGTTATATTTAAAAATCAAAAACCAACCCTTCTTTTGTAGGGCTGGTCCACCACTTGTTTTTAAACACAGAAAACATATTTAGATAGTACTATCCAGACGATAAAAGTCAATGTATACTGGCGGCATGAAAACCGCCACAATCATACATGGTATGCCGGATAATAAAGAGTATTACGATGTCACTTGTCCGGCATCTTCGAATTGCCATTGGTTACCTTGGATCCAAAAGCAGTTGCTTTTGCTCGATGTTCTCGCCCAAACACCTGAAATGCCTGTCCCCTATAAACCGGAATACAGTGCCTGGAAAAAAACATTTGAAATGCTCCCGCTAGATGAAGATACTATTCTGATCGGACACTCATGCGGCGGCGGTTTTATCGTCAGGTATTTGAGTGAGAATAATGTAAAAGTTGGAAAGGTTGTTTTGGTTGCACCATGGATTGATCTTGAGAAATCTCTTAATACTGGCATGTTTGATTTTAAAATTGACGAAAATATTGTTGCCAAAACGAAAGGTATTACTATTTTTAATTCTAGTAATGATGGTAAGGAAGTTCATGACAGCGTGACGAAAATTGCCGAGCAGGCAAAAAATGTTAAAGTAGTTGAGTTCAAAAACCTGGGACACTTTTGTATTGGTGATATGCATACCGATGCTTTTCCGGAACTTTT
>JAYSVN010000037.1:0-42989 GCA_043718505.1 Minisyncoccota bacterium
CCATAAACACCCTTATTTGAAACAACGGTTCGAGTAAGCAAATCGCTCGTATCCTGCCAATTTTCATCAGGGAAGCTTATGGTCGAAATAGCATTTGTAGTCAGATCGATAAGGACAGGATCAAAGCCATGCGTGGTTGATTTATAAACAAGAAGTTTGCCATTTATGATAGCCAAATTTTCACTATATGAAATATTTTCAAGCGGCGTAACCACTTTTTTTGTCACAGGATCATGCAATGAAATAGTCCAGTGATATTTGTCTGATGTATTATGAATATAGGCTAAAATATTATCGATAAAAAGAATATCATTCGTGGTATTAGTTTTAGCACCAATTTTTGAACCATTGATTGAGGTTATATTTTTACTGAGCGGAACAACGTATGCTGACTGATAACCGTCTCTATCATCTAAATAGGCAAAATACTTACTATCGGCTGAAAAAGTTGATAAATTGTTAGCTTCAGAAAGCAAATCCCAGAATATATTTTTAGTTACAATTGTAAAATGTTTTTTCAGATCGAGTGAATAAAGTCCAACCGTATGTTTCTTGGCTGTACTCGTTGCGACAATATAGTATGAAATCCATTTACCGTCCGGCGAAAGATGCATTGCGGCCATATTGGCGCGATTAAATACTTGCGTCGGTGAGGCGACAAATGTATCCAAGTTAATAGAAAAGAGTGCCGGTTTTGTTCCTTCGGCCCCAAACAATACAACAGTTTTATTGTCGCCTGAAAAAATTGCACGTGACGGATTAAACGGAACAACCAAAGTTTTGTAGGCTGTGTAATCATTTTTGCGATAGAAAAGAGCGGTTGTTATACCTTGTTCTGTACTAAATGCCATCAAAACAGATTTATCTGCATTTGAAAATTTAATGCTCGTTGCTGCCGACTCGGCAAGTGATGTATCGACAGGCAATGCATTTATTTTTGCGCAGGAAATTGTGGCCAAAGAAGTATCGCAGGAAAAAAGACTTGTCGTGCCTACAATACCGCGTTCAAAATATGCCTTTGCGCCATCAGTCTTTTTGAGTGTTGTATAAATTGGAGCTGAAGCGGCTTGAATTGATAGGGGAAAAGCCAGGGCAAGCCCCAGGACCATTGCAGGTATTAGAAAAGCAGCTTTCATATAGTAATTATACCATTTGTAGTATAGTAAAGTATCAATTTTTAATAAAATATGTATGAAGTCTAATTTGGGAAAACTCTCTATTGTGGCCACACCGATCGGTAATCTCGGTGATTTTTCTGTACGCGGCAAAGAGACTCTATTGGCAGCTGATATTATTGTTGCTGAGGATACACGCACACTCAGATCACTTTTACCTGAAGAAAAAATAAAGGCGACCCTAATGCGCGGAGACGCAATTACCGAAGAAAAAGTTTCTGTCAAAATTCTAGACGAACTTGAAAAAGGCAAACATGTTGCCCTTATTACTGATGCCGGTACTCCTGCAATTTCTGATCCCGGCTATATTTTAGTAAAAAAAGTTCGACAAGAATTATCGGATGTTTTTATCGAAGTAATACCAGGTGCTTCAGCTTTAGTTGCGGCAATTTCTATTTCCGGCATTCCGGCCACACCATTTACTTTTTTTGGATTTCCTCCGATGAAAAAAGGCCGTCTCAGTTTTTTTAAAAATATTGCTGAACTTGATCATACTGCGGTTCTTTATGAATCTCCGCATCGCTTTATGAAAACGTTGTCAGAATTGGAGGCTGCTATCTCGGAAACTACAATTGGCAGCTCAAGAACAATTTTTGTCGGTCGCGAATTAACCAAAATACATGAAGAGGGAATATACGGAACTATTGAAGAGGTAATTACATACTATAAAGACAATAGTGACAAGGTCCGTGGTGAATTTGTTATTGTAATTCAAGGAAAATAGCCTGCCTTGTCAAGTCGCTGTTATGGCTTGATTTTGCTATCATTATTGAATGAAATCAATTAGACGTTTCTTCGAAGCTGCCGGCATTTGGGTAGCACTCATGCCATTTCTCCATTTTCCATCAAATGTTCGTAATTGGCTCTATGCCTTAACCGGCGTAGCAATTTTTATTGCGGCATACCTGTATTTACGAAAAAGGATTGTTGTCGCTAAAGACAGGGAAAAAGTTGAGCCGACATTCATTGAATCAGTTCCAGAAGTTAAAAAAACTGACGAAATAATCGAAACTATTTCTTAATATTTTTTAAAATACTTTTTACCCAAAAAACTTATTGCCGATACTACTCGGTCGTGAGATACTATCTTCATGCAGTTTTCGGAAAATAAAAAAGTGATCATAACAATAACACTCGCATGTGTCGCTTTTTTTGTTGGTGGTATTTACCTTGGCTATCATGATCGTCCGGCCATCGACTCAATTTTCGGCGTAACAAATAAAGAAAACACTCAGGTCACTGCCGACTTCGAGCCTTTTTGGAAAGCTTGGGAAATTCTCAATGAAAAATCAATTAGAGCTAAAGAAACTAGTGATGAGACAAAGGTTTTGGGGGCCATCAAGGGCCTGACTGATTCTTTTGGCGACACATATACCCAATTCTTCGATCCAAAAGAGGCAAAGCAATTTCAGGAAGCTATTAGTGGTGAATTTTCCGGTGTTGGCCTCGAGGTTGGCATCAAAGACGACATTCTAACAGTTATCGCCCCGATCAAAGGTTCTCCTGCAGACAGGGCCGGTGTAAAGAGCGGAGATCGTATTCTTAAAATTGATGATGTTTCTACCGGACAAATGTCAGTGGATGATGCTATCCAAAAAATCCGCGGTGAAGCTGGTACTCCTGTTACACTTTCAATTTTTCATACAGGGGATCAGGAAAGCAAAGATGTAAAAATAGTTCGCGACATCATTGTGGTGCCGTCAATTGAAACGAAAAATGAAAAAGATTATTTCCTGATTTCCATGGCGACATTTACAGGAAATAATCTAAATAGAGATATTGAAAAATCAATGAACGAATTTAAGAGTTCAGGTAAGAAAAAATTGATTATTGATTTGCGCGGTAACCCTGGCGGCTATCTTGACTCAGCAATTTATATGGCAAGTTACTTCCTGCCTGTCGGTACTGCTATCGTTACTGAAGATTATGGTGATAAGCGTGACACTGTCATTCATAAAAGTTTCGGCTTTCCTTTACTTGATAATAAAAATACTAGAGTTGCTATTTTAATTGATGGCGGTAGTGCTTCAGCTTCGGAAATTTTGGCCGGCGCGCTCCACGATAATGATCGAGGAATTATAGTAGGGGAGAAGAGCTTTGGTAAGGGCTCTGTGCAGGAAATTGTACAGGTGACGAGCGATACAATTTTGAAAATAACTATTGCAAAGTGGCTGACACCAAAGGGCATTTCAATTCAGGATAATGGTATTACTCCGGAACATATTGTAGAACTGCCTGAAGATTGGAAGACGGGTGATCCTGATCCGGTCTTACTAAAGGCGCAGGAGTTACTTAAATAAATTTTCCTAAATAAAAGATTTAGTATATAGTGTGGGCATGAAAGTTATCTTTATTAAAGACATGCCCAAAGTCGGCAAAAGACTTGAATTAAAAGACATTCCTGACGGCTATGCCCGCAATTTTCTTATCCCTAAAGGTTTTGCTATACCTGCAACGACAGCTGAAATTGCCAGGCGCGATAAGGAAATAAAGACCCATCAGGAGCTAAAGAAACGCGAGGATTCACTGGTTGAGGCAAACTTTAAGCAGGCTGCTGATGAAACTTTGATTATCCGAACACATGCCAATGAAGAAGGTCATTTATTTTCAGGGGTTACGGCAAAAGTTATTTGCGAACATTTGGCAAAAGACAGACAGGTTGAAATTCCTGAGAAAGCTATCATGCTTGAGCATCCGATTAAAACTGTCGGAGCTCACCAGGTTGAATTGAAATACAAAAACGAGAAAAAGACATTACATATATTAGTTGAGGCGGTGAAATAATAAAATACGCATTTTGAGAAGCCTTATTATGGCCGCGATGGCACAGAGAAAAAACCCAATAGGGTTTTTTCGTGCTTCGAGAGGTGTGTATTTTATTATTTCTTGAGATCTTCTTAAGCCAGGATGTGTACAATCTTCTTGGTGATTGAGGTACCGTTGAATCGTGTACGGCGAGTAGTACCAAATTTCACTTTACCAGGGACGAGAGAGAAAATAGTATGGTCTTTGCCGAGTCGAGTATTTTTGCCGGCTAAAATGCGCGTGCCGCGCTGACGAATAATGACTGAACCAGCCTTAGCTGTTTCGCCATCATAAAGCTTAGTACCGAGGTACTTTGGCTGTGAATCTCTTAAGTTTTTAGCGGAACCGCCCGCTTTCCTATGTGCCATATTGCTTAAAAGTTATAATTAACCTCATGAGTATACAGGACGAATCCCCAAAAGGCAAGAGTCGATTTGTGACCTTCCTAGATAGCCAAAAAGCACATAATATTATGGTTTTTTTGGTCATTTTAGGTGTTTCTATAGCCGCCTTTAGCCTAGGAGTCCTGTCTAAGCAAAAAGACGATGCCAAGGTCATTATAGAGTCAAATCCGAGCCTGATTGTGGCAACAGCCGCTGATTATGCGGCCGGAACTGCCAAAAGGACTGCTGGTCCAGAATTAACTGGTCAAACTAACGGCAAAGTTTTGGGCGATAAAAATGATGAAAGTGGGGAAGTCACTTCCCTAACAACTGGCGCTTTTGTGGCTTCCAAAAAGGGTAAGAAGTATTACCCGGTTGGATGCCAGGCCGCAAAAAGCTTGTCTGCGACGAATCGAATCTATTTTGAGGATGCTGCCGAGGCTGAGGCAAAAGGATACAGTTTGTCGACGAGTTGTTAGTAGTATGTTATTCTGATCTGAAATCTTTAAAAAAAATATGAAAGACGCATCTATCGAAAAATTACTGCGCATGCCGCACCAGGAAAAACTATTCAAACAATTAGAAAATCTACCGCCAGCTTTAGCTGACGAAAAAAGAACTCGGTATCACCACATCGCTACACTTTGTCACGAAAAGTACATGAACCCCGCATTTAACATCTACAAACACGTTCCTAATATTACAGAGGATGAACTCAATTATTTTAATGAGCAATTCACATTAATGAAAAAGGATTATCGCAGTGAGTAGGTAAGACTAATTTTAAATTTTATTTAAAGCCGCCGCTAATTATTATGGCGGCTTTTATTTTTAGGCTAACCACGCACACAGGGAACTGCGGTTTTAATTATTTTCATGATCGGCATAACCTACAACTATTCCCCCTAGGGGGAGAACAAGGTTTAATGTCGCACAATAACTCTTTCTCGACATTAGACTCTAGAGAGGGCCCAGATCAGCTGATTAGTTAAGGCCAAAAATACTCTTTGCATTGTCCATCACTAAACGGCTCCATCACTCCTTCACAAATGCTTCGCAGCTAAACAATGTGGTGGATAATGCGATAAATATTTTACTGACAGTTCCCTACTTAATTATTAGATACTAGGGAAGTCGCACTTCCCTATTTTTGATTGATAGGGTATTGACATTAATACAAAATTATTGTTAAACAGATTTTAATAATTGATTAAGATTATCTTTGAATATCTTTTCAGTCATAACCTTGATGTGTGCCGGGAAGGCAATCTTTCGCATCAGAACTGTTTTGTCTATCTCTTCCTGCCCAATTTCCGGGTTTCCTATTAAAACAAAAAATACATTACAGCCAAGTTTTATGTATCTTGGTAATTTAATATTTACAATTCTAGCTAGTGTTAAACGGTCTTGCGCATAAAAAGTATCAATCGCAAAACCATTTGTTGGTGATGTATATATAAAAAAATCACAGCATACATGCCCGGGTCTCAATATTTTATGCTCATGGACATTTACTTCTGTAGTTTTACTAATTAGGAAATTATAAAAAGCTTCTTCATAATTAACAGCCTTAGCATATATCTCTTTTGCTTTTGAGGATCTGACCGCACCTTTTGTTAGATTGGTTTGAGACAGATCAAAGCCAAGCCTAGTCCTAAGGCCTTCTAGCCCTCCAAGACTACGCTGAATTGATCTTGCTGATGGTAAATAATCAAAGGCATCAATTTCGAATGAACTCGGATACTTACCATGAAGTTTTTTGAAGTATTCCAGCCCAGCTCCGACTTGTTCCTCAGTCCATTTAGATTGATTACCACGAGCTCTTTTTCTTAAGTTTTTGCTTCCCGCTTGCTCCATCCCAGAATTATATTTTAAATAGTGAAAAATAAAAAGTTTTTATTTCTCCAAATCAAACTCCTCATCAATTCTAATTTGCTTCACAAACTCCGGTACGTGGGAGACCAAAATCATGGCGCCTTCATATACATCGAGCGCCTTTGCGATAACAGGCAAATGACGAAAGTTAATATGGTTAGTTGGTTCATCTAGAATAAGTAAACCTGGCTTCTCGAGTACAAGTCGCGCGAAAGCCACAAGTCCTTTTTGCCCCTCAGAAAGCGAACCGATTTTTTTATTAATCACATCACTGGTAATTAAAAAGCTGGCAGCAGTTGAACGCAGCTTATGTTCATCAATTCTCTCCCCGCTTACTTCAATTCCTTTAATTAGTGTTTCGTAGACGGTGTCATTAAAGTCTAATGTTGAAAAATCCTGGCGATAGTAACCGACACGAACTTTTGAGGCAATTTTGGTACCATCAGCATCGTTGTGAGCAATTTTCTCAAGCAGAGTACTCTTACCAATGCCATTTGGACCGCGCAAAAGGAGATGCATTCTTTTTTTGAGTGAAATAGAGGCCTTACGATTTACGACTTTACCATTTTTCATAATGCCGAAAGAAGAAATGGAAATGATTTCGCCGATCGTATCGGTCTGGGCCGGAATAATAAATTGACGGATAGTTTTATCCTCCTTTCGTACATCAACGAGCTCATCTTCAAGCTCTTCGGCCTTCTCGCGCATACGTTTTGCCACGAGACGCATTTGACCACCTTTGTAGGCAAACATATTGGCTTGCTCCTTTTTTGCCTGAATTTGTTTTTCAAGTCTGGCATTTTTCATATTTTCTCTTTCAACACGAGCTGTAATTTCAGCGAGTAAATCAAAGTAGTTACCGACATACTGTTCAACTTTTTTTGTATGGATATCGAGGTAAAGCACGCCTTCAGTAAAGGAATTTAAAAATTCAGCGTCGTGAGAAATAACAATTACCGTCTTCTGATATTTTTTCAAAAAATCAGTTAGGTGAGAGATTCCGGCTTTGTCCAGATTGTTTGTCGGCTCGTCAAGCAGTAATAAATCTGGATTTTGGATAAGTGCGGAAGCTAAAAGTAAACGCGCCTGCTGGCCACCGGAAAAGGTTTTTATCTTTTTACCATGAACTTTTTCATGGCCGCGTAAATGAACCACTTCCAAAATTTCATCAATTTTTGGATCAATATCATAGATTTTTTTATCAAAACATTTTTCAAAAAATTCACGCACTGAAAGATCCATTTCCTCACGGGGAATTACCTGCCGGGCCGTCGCAATACTGACACCATTCATAACATGCAGTGTTCCCTCTTCAGGTTGCAAAACACCACGCAAGAGACCGAATATTGTACTCTTCCCTGCCCCGTTCTGACCCATAAGTGTAAGCTTCGCATTTCGGCGAATAGAAAAACTCACCTCATTAAGAATGGGGTGATTGACGCCATATTCAAATGAGATTTTTTCAAATCTCGCGATTGTATCTGCCTTTGACATATCCCTAATATATATCTATATACACAAGGTCCTGAGTATAGCACATCTACATGCTTCATTTTTTCTTCACAATTCCTGTATTATGATTGTGGCATATGAAAATATTGATTATAGAGGATGAGCCAAAACTCAATAAGAATTTAGTTGAAGGCCTTGAGAAAAGAGGTTACGCTGCCGACTTCGCCTACGATGGTATTGAGGGTGAAAAGATGGCCAGAGTTAACAATTACGATGTAATAATTATGGATATTATGATGCCTAATCAGGACGGCATAGTGACATGTAAAAACTTACGTTCCGCCGGTCTTACAACGCCTATTATTTTTCTGACTGCCAAGGATGCAGTTGATGACAAAATTACCGGACTTGATTTTGGAGCCGATGATTACTTAGTAAAACCTTTTGCTTTTGATGAATTGGTTGCCCGGATACGTGCACTCTTGCGTCGGCCTGAACTATCAAAGACTGACGTGCTCGAGCTTGAAGATTTGCGTCTTGATACTCGATCACAATCAGTGACTATCGACGCAAAGCCGGTCGGGCTGACGCTTCGCGAATACGGACTTTTGGAATACTTGCTTCGCAATAGAGATGCAGTAGTTTCCAGAGACGATATACTGGAGCATGTCTGGGACAGATTCCATGATCTTTTCAGTAATGTGGTCGACGTACACCTCAAGAATTTAAGAAAGAAATTGCCATATAAATATGCCCGACGCATCAAAACAATCTGGGGTAAGGGATATAAACTCGTTTAACCAACGATTTAAAACTTCCATTATTAAGCTCACACTATTGTATGTGGGCATTTTGGTAGGTATATTATTTGTCTCGAGTAGTGTTTTATACTCGGCTTTTTCGAAGCGCTTAGAGCATCGATACCGGGGCTTCTCCCCTGCTGAAGCAGAAATTGTTTTAGAGCCTGGCCAGCCGCCACGCATAACCTACCCTACGCCGGATGACGTTCGGGCTGACCTTATTTATTCGCTTATTTTAGTAAATGGTTTTTTGCTTTTTATTGCCAGCGCTTTGAGTTACCGTCTGGCTGCCGAAACCCTGAAGCCGCTCAAAGATGCATACGAGCGAGAAAAACGCTTTTTGGGTGATGCATCGCATGAGCTTCGTACCCCCCTTGCTATTTTGCAGGCTGACTTGGAAAATGAACTCTTAAATGTTCACGGTTCAAAAATAGCGCATGCTCGGGCAAGTAGTAATCTGGAAGAGGTAAAACGCATGGGTAGTTTGATTAGTGGTCTCTTAACACTTTCAAGATTGTCTGAAGATGGCATAAAATCAAAATCAATTTATGTAGATATAAATATTCCGGATTTTATACAGGATATTTGCAAGCGGTTGAGTGCTATTGCCGAACAGCAACATGTGGCTTTGACTTTTGAAAAACCCGAAAACCCAATGCATATTTTTTCAAATGAAAAACTAATTTCCGAAGCTGTTACTAATGTTATTAAAAATGCTATCTTATATAACAAAATGAATGGCACTGTTACCGTCAGTTTGGTTGAAAAAGATAACGCCGCAGAGATTACAGTTGCCGATACCGGTATCGGAATGTCAAAGAAGGATTTGGACAAAGTCTTTGATCGCTTTTATCGTGTCGACAAAAGCCGCTCCCGGCAAACTGGCGGCAGCGGACTTGGCCTTGCTATTGTCCGCTCATCTATTGAGCAGGCCGGTGGTACTATCTCTCTTGAAAGTGAGCTAGATAAGGGTACGACAGTGAAATTGAGAATTCCGCTTTAAATTCTCTTTAGAATTCCTTCATAAACTTTCAATATACTTACTTTAGACTACCGTTGTCTGATCAAGTGGCCATTGAGACGCTACAGTAGTCACTTTTATCATTAATTTGTTATTACATATTATTAATAGTTAACTTATGCACGAATATTAAAACGACCACTTTACATGGTCGTTTTAATATTTTTCCGTCATTTACTGTTTATCAGCAATTATTTCTTTTTGTCTTTCTTCTGCTTTGGTTTCTTTTGTTCTTTCTTTTGTGAATTATTTCCTTTTGCCATATATGTTTAGAAAATTAACTTTTAATAATATTTATTATAACACTTTTCCGTCGTGCACATTACTACGGCTTCGGTAAATACTTCAGCGGATCAAGATACGCGTTTACAGCTGAAATTGGTTGCGTAAGAATTTTACCACCACAGGATATGGACGGCAGAGTTTTGAGGTTAACAGCATCTCGCGCATATACAGAAATATGTAAATGTGGACCGGTAGAATAGCCTGTATTTCCGCTATAGCCGATAAGCTGTCCCCTTTTAACAGGCTGATCTTTGGTTACAGAGACTACCGACAAATGGCCGTAGGTACTTGCCAGACCATTTTCATATTTAATCAGAACAAAGCGCCCAAACGAAACTCTCGGACATTGCACGTCTGTATCACCTGTTCCGGCAATCACTCCATCGGCCATAGCATATAGGGGTGTGCCGATTGGTGCACCGAAATCTACACCACTGTGCGATCCGGACTTATATAGGCGCCCGGACGATGCAGTTATACCAAATTTTTGAGTAATGATAATTTTTTCCAGTGGCCACGAGAAAGACACACCGCTTGGCAGGTCTTTGATGTTAAGATTAAACTTTAATCCCTCTTCTATTGCGCGTAGCTCATTTTCAAATTGTTGCTTCTTTTTTTCCCGGTCAGCAATTATTTTCCTGTAACTGCTCTCTTCATTTTTTGTTTCTTGGAGCAGTCTTTGTTTTTCGTTTTTATTGGCTAAAATTATTTTCTTCTGAACTGCTAACTGGTTTTGCAAATCAACAACTTCTTTTTTCTCTGATTCAGTATTCACTTTCTTGCCTTCGAGATCTTGCTTGGCGGAAGATAGTTTTTTTATATTTTCATTGAGATGCCGTTCGATAAATTGAACTGAGTCAAATTCACGCCAGGCTTCTGTCATTGATTCTTCGCGCAAAAGGTATACAAGAAAAGAAGTTTTGTCAGCTTCTTCCATTGTTCGGGCACCAGTCGCAACAGCAGTTTTTAAACCATCTATCGTATCTTTTTTGTCATCGATCTGATCCCCCAGCTGCTCGATTACAAGGTTGGTTCTCTTTATCTTTTCTTCAGAAACTTTTATGTCAGCCTCAAGCTTTTTTTGATTAAGATCTAATTCCTTTATGGTATTGGCCAGGCTTTGACCGGCCGATTGGGTTTTCTGAAGCTCACTCTTGTAGGCAGCAATTTCAGCTTCCAGTTTGGCAATTCCTTGATTTTGGGTATCAATTTTTGACTGTAGACTGCTTGGGATTGGTGCATTTGTCGTTTGAGCTTCAGATTTCGAATACGGCGCCAGAAAATATAACCCAAAAAAGCCTAGTGATAGACTTAACAATAAGCTCCCAAAGCGTACACTTTGATGCATATATTCAGTTTAGCTCGATAGAGTCTCTAGGGCAATTTGAATACGGCTGAGACTTTCTTCTTTGCCGAGGACATATATAACAGAAAACGGATCAGGCGAACTGGCAAGGCCTGTGAGGGCATACCGGAGCGGATGGAGTGCAGCACCGCGCTGATCAAAAGCACTGGCATATTTCATGATAGTTTCTTTAATGTGATCCTTACTATTCTCTGTATTCATCTCATCTTCAGTAATAGCTGACAAAATTCTTTTGATTTCTGAAAGATGGCGGGATGTTACAGTGCTATCTTGTTTACCATTCCAATTAAGCATCGTGACATCAAGTGAAGGTGTTTTAATAACAAAATCAAGTTCGCCATTCTTCTCCATATCGGTAATCTGCATGCCAAAATTAATGCGCTCAATAATCGTCGGCAAAAGTCGGTTACATTTTTCCTGCCCACAAGTACTAACAAATTGAGATGAAATAAACTTCAAGACGAAATCAAGCTGTTCTTTGGCATTAAGTTTTTTAATATGTTCCTTATTTATCCAGTCCAGTTTTTCCTGATTAAAAATCGCGCTGCCCTTTTGCACTTTAGATAAATCAAAAATCTCTTCAAGTTCAGAAAGAGTAAAAATTTCCTGCTCTCCTCCCGGATTCCAACCAATGAGAGCCATACTATTCAGTACTGCCTGCGGAAGATAACCTTGCTCACGATATTCAGTCAGAGCGAGTGCTCCTTTTCGTTTTGAAAGTTTTGATCTATCGGGCGAAAGAACCAGTGGTAAGTGTGCATAGATTGGTATCGGAGCGCCGATGGCTTCCTGAATTACTATTTGTCTTGGTGTATTTGCAATATGATCTTCGCCGCGGACAATATGTGTCACTCCCATTTCAAAATCATCGACGACTACAGCCAAATGAAAAAGTGGTTCATGAATATTTTTGGCGATAACAAAATCACCGAGATCTGTCGTGTCCATTTCAATTGGGCCACGAATAAAATCATTGAAAGAAACTTTTTTATTAGGATTCTTAAATCTTACAATTTCCTTGATAACACCGCTACCATCTTTGGCTTCCTCTTTTGATATATAAGCCTTCCCCTCTTCAATTAGTTTATTGAGAAAAAATTCATGCCGATCAAGTCTGTCGCTTTGTCGAAAAACCTCATCGTACGGCAAACCAAGCCATGCCAATGATTCAAGAATATTTTCCTCGTATTCCTTTTTTGAACGCTCTTTATCTGTATCCTCGACACGCACAATGAATTTGCCCAGACTTTTTTTGGCAAAAAGATAGCTAAATACAGCCGTCCGATAATTACCCAAATGCAAAAGGCCCGTAGGGCTCGGTGCGAATCGAGTAATAATTTTTTGGTTATCAGACATAATATATTGTAATATTTTGCGAAAATTATTTCTTTATACGATTTTTATTTCTCATTCTATTTCTCGTGGCTAAGCGCAATTTTCATAACTTCCTCCGCAATTTCCTGCGCCGCACCTGGCTTAAAAAAGGCAGTGGCGGCTTTTTTCATTTTTTCTCTTTTTTCAGTATTTGCCATGAGGTCATTAATCGCAGTAGCCAGAACTACCGGAGTGAGATTTGACTCTTCAACAACTTCGCAGGCGCCGCTTCTCGCATAGGCGTAAGCATTTTTTCTCTGATGGTCACCGTTAGTATTTGTAATTGGAATAATAATAGACGGCACTCCCCAACTGGCAATTTCATAAATAGCTGAACCGGCTCGCGAAATGATTATATCAGAAACGCCTGCTGTCATTTTCGAAGCCAGATCATTTAGAAAAGGAAATGGTTTGTAATGACGCTTATCTTCGTTATTTCCCATAATTACTTCAGCAGTTTCAGTTACATCCTTGTAATTTTTACTGCCAGTTTGATGAATAACTTCATAGTGTTTTATAAGCTCAGGCAAAGCATCAAGCAAAGCATTATTCATGACGAGTGCACCTTGCGAACCGCCGATCATTGTAATGACAGGCATGCCTGCTTCAAGTTTCAGATATTCACGAGCACCTTCAGATGCAGGTCGCAGAATATTGGCACGAACCGGCTGCCCAGTCCAGGCTGTTTTGTCTTTTGGAAAATACTCAGCAGCATCCTGATAGGAAATTGCCACACGTCTGGCGAAATTACCTGCCCATTTGGAAACCTTGCCCGGCACAGTATCGGATTCATGAATTAAAACCGGAATGCGCAGTAATTTGGCAGCCACGAGTGTCGGAAAAGAAGCGTAGCCTCCCTTCCCTACCACAACATCGGGATAAACTTTATATAGTTTAAAAATAGCGACAATGATACCGTATACGAGCTTAAAAAAATCTAAAAAAGTTTTAAGGGAAAAATAAAGACGCCATTTACCAGCAGGCACCCATTCGTATCGAATACCATTTTCATATAACATTCCTTTATCAAACGGGCTATCTGAGAAAAAGAAAATTTTAGCATCAACAATGTGCTCTTTATCAACTACCTTATTAAGTTCCTCAGCTATGGCAATAATTGGGTAAAAGTGGCCGCCTGTACCTCCGCCTGTCAGGACAATTTTCATAGAATAAAGTCTAACATATTATGCATATAAAATGTACGCCCATCGGGTACGAAATTTTTTTGCTAAAAAATTTCTCTTCCTCGGACCGTCGCCCTGCGGGGCCCCTCTGACCGTACATTTTATATGCATTACGAAAGTCTTTTTTTCTGGAAACGAGAGACATTGAGCAGCATGCCGGCCGCAGCAAGTGATATAAATAGTGATGTTCCGCCTTGACTCATAAAGACCAACGGCACGCCGGTAAGTGGAAAAAGTCCGGTAATTGAAGCGATATTAAGAAATGATTGAGCGGTGAGGAGAATGACAATACCAGCCGTTAAAAGCCGCCCAAAAGCATCCGGCGCGCGTGAAGCAATTCTTAGACCTCTCATGGCAAAAGCGGCATATAGCAAAATAACAACAAGTCCGCCGACAAAACCTGTTTCTTCAGAAATAACTGCAAAAATCGAATCACCCTGCGGCTCGGGTAAATAATTAAACTTCTGTACACTTTGGCCGATACCTCGCCCGCCGATACCGCCGGAGCCAACAGCAATGAGCGCCTGCTTGAGCTGATATGAAGAGCCTCGCGGATCACGACTTGGATTTAAAAATGTTTTTACTCTGTCCTGCAAGTATGGTGTACTAGCAACTAGCAACGCAAAACCAGCAATTACCACGCCAAAAATAATAAAAATTTTCTTCATGCTGACGCCGGAAAGAAAATACATTGCGCCTCCGGCTACGAACATGAGGATAAGGCTTTTGGTGTCAGGTTGTCGCAACAGAATTACTGAAATCACTGCGAGTAAGCCAATAAATGGCAAGAAACCATATTTAAATGAATCTGCTCTTTCTCGTATTGAGGAAAGCCAGGATGCAAAATAAATGATAAAGGCAATTTTGAGAAATTCAGCCGGTTGAAATGATACAAAGCCGAGACTTACCCACCTCGTCGCACCACCATGAGTAAGTCCAAGTCCTGGAACAAAAACTAATACGGAGAGAATGAGTGAGCCAATCAAAAAGAAAAAGGCATACCGGCGCCAGATTTTGTAATTAATTCGGGAAGTAATATAAAGCGCGATTAAGCCGCCAATAAGACCGATGACAAGCTGTGAGAAAAGCACATTGTAAAATTTAGTTTCGCTGCGAGCGAGTACACCGAGGGAGGCAGAAATGAAAAAAATGAGGCCAATGCCTGTAAGCAAGAGAACTATTGAGAGAAATAATGTATCTACTTTTTTTCCGCTAGTTTCTGACATGTTATTTATAGGAAATAACTAAGACCATAATGCAATTACAATACCGATAATTCCGCAGACCAAACTAACAATCCAATACCTCATAGTAATCTTTGGACGTGACCAACCGAGCGCTTCAAAATGATGATGGAGCGGCGCAACCAGGAAAACTTTTTTCTTGAAATATTTTTTAGAAATAATTTGAATAAAAGAAGAAAAGGCCGTAGCGACAAGAGGAAAACCGATGACAAGAAGCAGGAGTGGTTCATTGGTTAAAAATGCGATTGTAGTGAGGGCTATGGTAAGTGGCAGCATGCCTGTCTCCCCCATATAAAAACGTGCTGGTGGAACATTAAACCAAAGAAATGCCAGAAGTGCGCCGGCAATAACCATTGAAAGTGTCATAATGTCATACTGTCCGCGGGCAAAAGCAATAAATCCGTAGCTAGTGAAAATCGTTGCAAGCACTCCGCCAGACAGACCGTCGACACCGTCAATTACCCTGCTTGAAAATGTACCAAGCATAACGAGCATGAAAAAAGGAATAAACCAGAGGCCGATATTTACTGAAGCAAAGAAAGGAATGTTAATGGTGTCCATACCGAGTTTGGCATAAAACCAGGCACCGCCCAGAAGTCCGAGTACTGCAATAATTGGAATGAGGTAACGACTCGGCAAACCGTGCGTTAGTTTTTTGCCAATCTTGCCGCCAATGCCATCCCAAACTTCAAGCAGGTCTTCGATAAGACCAAGCGCAGCTCCGACAACTATTCCGGCCAAAGGCAGCCAGGTTTCTTTTCTGGAAACAAAATCAAAAATAGAATCGTTCGTTGCCGTAAAACGGGAAATGAGCCAAAAAATAATGGTGGTCAGTAAAATAGAACTCCAGACGACAACTCCGCCGACACGTGGCGTTCTTGTTTCTTCAGTTTGATTATGAATTTTTTTGAAACCGTCTGCGATAGTTGGGTTTGAGCCGCCATCCTGGCGTGAGACCCTTTTCCAAAGTTTATACTTATACATGATGCCGGTAAAAAAAGGCGTGATGGCAATACCGATTAAAAAGGCAGTCGCAGCGGGTAAAAGAACTTTGGTCAGTGTTAAAGCAATCATAAAGACAATTATAAGTTAGTTTCTCGAAATCTTAAAATAGTTTTCAACTCCCTGCATGTAGCGCTCAATATCGACAAAGCGCCCCTCACGAGTAGATCCGAGTACAACAATGACAATGGTATCGCCGTATACGGGCATTCGATACGCAATAGCCAAATTACCCCCGGCAAGGGCTGTATAGCCGGTTTTAGAGGCCAGGAGGGTGTCTGTGCGTGTTGAGAGATCGTTTGTATTTGAGACTAAATGCCCTTTGCCGCTGGCGTCATTAAATGATTTTTGTGGCAAAACAGTAAAGCTGGCAGCTTCCGGCATCTTTTCTAAAAATGCCAAAAGAAGTGTGGAAACATCCTTGGCACTACCAACTCCCCCAGGCCGACTGCCACTATCAAGTCCGGCAGGATTATAAAATGTTGTATGTTCGAGACCAATTTTTTTGCCGTATGCATTCATAGCTTCAATAAAATTCTGGCCGTCTTTTTCATAGGCATTTTTAATTGCAAAAGCAGCATCGTTTGAAGAAACAACAAGCATGAGACCGACCAGCTGATCGAGTCGCCAGGCTTCACCAACATTTAAGCCATTATCCCCGCTTGCCTCAATGGCACTGTCAGTAATAGTAATTTTCTTAGTCGGGTCAACATTTTCAGTAGCTGCTAGCGCTGTTGCTAATTTAACTAAGGAAGCCAGGGGTAATGATGTATCAGCATTTCGTTCGTATAACACTTTCTTTTTTGTGGCATCGTAGACATAGACTGATTTTGCGTCATCATCGGTATTTAAAAATGTGGCTAGAGCTTGCTGATTTTTTCTTTCTTCATTGTATGCCGACTGAAGTGCCATTGATTTTTTTTGGGCACCGATAAACGTTATGGCGGCTAAAAAAAGCAGTACAACAATAGCGCCCAGCAAACGATTTTCATTATGGCTCAAATTAGGCATTATTTTCAGTCGCCGCTTCTTTTGATTCAGTTAACGCGGCTTTTACATTTTCGTATTCAGGTAAATCTTTTATTTCACCTACTGCCATGAAAGACAGTAAAGACAGCGTCGGCAGGTACATGTTTTTTCGTGCATCTTTTGGATGTTCTTTTTTTTCAATTAAGCCACGAATAAGCAAATTGCGCAGAATAAAACTAGAATTGACGCCCCGAATAAAATCGATATCACTGCGAGTGACTTCATGACCATACAGAATTATCGAAAGGGTTTCAAGGGAAGCTTTTGAAAGTTCTTTTGATAATTCCTCTTTCCGTAAATCTTCAATTAGGTTTCCGGCTTCGGGTGAAGTGAAAAGACCGATTTCTTCACCGTTTTCGATAAGGGCTAAGCCCCTTTCTGAAAGTTTCTCACGAAGCATTGTAATTGCTTGCCGTACACTTTCAATCGGCTCTTTCAAAATAGACGAGAGTTCTTTGTGAGAAATTGGTTCGCCTTTGTAAAAAAGAATAGATTCAATTTTAGCATCGAGTGAAAGCATAATGAGATGAAGAAAAGATTAAGATTACTCCGGCACCGTTTGCGAAACATCGGCATCAAGTTTTGACATAGAAATATCACCGAACATTTCACCCTGCAAAACGTCCATAATTCCCTGCCTAACAAGTTCAAGCATAGCAAGAAAGCCCACGATAACCAATACTTTTTCCTCCTTATTTGCCGGCTTTCCCACCCCGACAAATTGTTTGAAACTAGTATTAATAGCTGTTTGCATTCTCTGAGTCAAACGCGAGAGCATTTCCTCAATACTCATGACTTTTTTAATCTCAACTTCGGGCAATTTCTCAACTTTAGGAATACTGTTCAAGACATTCTTTGCCAAGCCAAGCATCGATTCAGGGGTAATAAGCTTTGACGGCATAAAAATTGGTACCGTATCAGCTACAAATCGCTTTTCAAAAGCTACCTTTTTACCGAATTTCTTTTTAATCTGTTCACCTAGATCGACAAATATCCGATAGAGTTTAAGGCGCTTCTCCAAATCACCGACTTCTTTCTCTTCATCTTGGGAAAGCATAAAGTTCGGCAAAAGTGATCGGGATTTGATGAGAATAAGCGTTGCAGCTACAACAATAAAAGAGGATAGCGTACTTGGCTCAGCCCGTTCCATTTTTTTTATATATGAAAGAAAATCATCGGTTACCTGGGTAAGCGAGATGTCATTGATGAAGAGTTTTCTTTTTTCAATTAGTTCGAGCAAGATGTCGAAGGGTCCTTCAAACGATCCGGCTTTAATACTATAAGGAGATGCAGTTTCCACAGAAAAGATTATACAATGCAAAAGGTACATTGACATAATTGACAGTCTTTGACTCGTACTGTACTATTAATTAAACAAATACCTAAAAAAATAAAAATGAGACCAGAAAGACCAGCCGCACTCAATCCTCAGGATTTTGTCGGCAAAGTGCTGGTCTGTAAAAAGCCCATCACTGAAACAATTTCGTACAATAAAGACCCTAACGTGCGAAGAGAGATACTGCTGCCGCAAGGTATATATTCGATTTCTTATCGGAAATATCCTTACTTTTATATTTTTACCAAAAAGGAATCAGGCGAAATTTACAATATAACTGAGGAGACCTTCCGTCATAAAATTTACAGGTTAATTGTAAATAAGGAAGCCCGTGATTACTTTTTTGACGGTAAGCCCAAAAAAAAGAGAGCGAGTAGAATAAAGAAAAGGGGAAAAGTGCCAATAAAGGAGAGTCAGACGATTGCTGAAAATCAAAAGGAACAGAACCTAAATGAAAACACATCCCCTCTCTAGTGATGTGTTTTTTTATTTTTTATTAACTTTATTTAATTTAAATACCAAGTTCTTTGAGCTGAGCTTTTGAAACTTCACTTGGTGCTTCCATCATGAGGTCCTTGCCTTCACCCGTTTTTGGAAAAGCAATGACTTCACGAATGTTTGGTTCATTTTGCAAAAGCATAACCAGGCGATCAAGTCCCCAGGCAATACCGCCATGAGGTGGTGTTCCATGTCTGAATGCTGAAAGCATGTGGCCAAAATCTTTTTCAATTTTGTCGCCGTCGTGACCAAGTATTTGGAAAACGGTATGCAGCGCATCAGCTTCATGGTTTCTGATACTACCGCCGCCGATTTCAAAACCGTTGAGAATAATGTCGTACTGACTGGTAATTATGTTTCCAAGATCTTTTTTCTCAATCAATTTTTCCATATGCTCAGGCAGTGGACGAGAAAACGGATTGTGGGTATACGTCCACTCACCTATCCCATCCGGATTGTCGGATTTATCAGTGCGCTCGAAAAATGGGAAATCGATTATCCAACAGAAAGTCAGCAAATTCGAATCATCTTTATCTTCACGAATATCAGGTCGGTCATTGCCGTACTTTTCCATGGCATCCTTATATGAAATCCTCGGAAATGGAATTTCCTGAATTCGCTTCTCAGGATATAATTTTTCAACAATTTCAATCAGAAGTTTTTCGTTTATGGCCATAATGTCTTCGCGCTCAACGAAACTCATTTCGAGATCGAGTTGAGTAAATTCGGGCTGACGATCGCCGCGACTGTCTTCATCGCGCATGCATTTGGCAATTTGGAAGTAGCGCTCAATGCCACCGGTCATAAGAAGCTGTTTATATTGCTGAGGAGACTGCGGGAGAGCATAAAAAGTACCCGGCCATTTGCGTGATGGCACAATAAAGTCACGTGCGCCCTCTGGTGTCGACTTAGTTAAAATCGGAGTTTCAACTTCAACAAAATATTCATTGCTGAGGAAATTACGAATGAGCTGAACAATTGATCCGCGAGCTCGAATGTTTTTTTGCAGGCGTTCATTGCGTAAATCAATGTAGCGGTGTTTGAGACGAACGTCTTCATTGATATTACGGGTATCGGTATGAATATCATATGGCATAGGGTCAGATGTATTCAAAATGTCGATATTTAAAATTTCAAGCTCAATGTCGCCATTTTGCTTATCAGCTTGTTTATTTTTCTCGGGGCGTTCATTGACTTTGCCCTGCACGGCAACTACAAATTCTTCACGAACATTTTTGGCAGTTTCAATGGCGGCGCTATTTGGCAAAACTACTCCCTGAACTTTACCGGACATATCGCGAAAATCGAAAAAGACCATTTTCCCCTGGTCACGTCGAACATCCACCCATCCTTTTATAGTTACCTCTTCGCCTTTCTTATCTCCAAGTTCAGTAATCATTGTGCGTCGCATATTGAAGATAGTAGCAAAAAACTGTTTATTTGGGAAATAAAAAAGACCTAAGTGTGCAACATAGGTCTTTAACAAAATATATTATTCTCCTGACATTATACTTAAAAAATTCATAAAATTCTTCACCTGGCTTGTTGTACCATCTCCAACATGAATGTATTTTGTTATTTTTGATTTGATATACACAGACGCAGATTTAGTTGTACGTAATTCATAGAGTACTTCAATTGGTTCCATTGGCCATTTTTCTCTATTGCGAGGTTTTTTATGATCGTACAATTCAATGACGCAACCAGTTTTAGTAAAGGTAGCTTTAAGTTCTAGTTCACTATCTATATAAGACTCTGCGTCACTTGTACTATGAAATGATTCTTTAAAAAGGATTAGCGGCGGTAAAATCTTTTGACCACTATCTTTTTTTATTTTGCCTTGTTTTTTTAAAGCAAACAGTGAGTTTTGAGCTGAAATAAGCATTATTTCCAAGTCAGGGGTCTTGCCCCCATATATATTTTTATCTCTTAGCATGCGTATAATATTTTTCTTTATTATACCTTTTGTTGTATTTTTGTCAACCAGCCAAAATCTGATTTTCTATCAACTTTTTATATTCTTTGTTTTTTAGAGAGAGCTCAGCATGAGTACCTGTACCGACAATTTTACCATTGGCGACGACAAAAATAATGTCAGCGTCCATTATGGTTGATAGCCTGTGGGCAATAATTATTGTGGTTCTACCTTGTGATCCCCGATTGATGGCATCATGAATAAGTTTTTCATTTATTGAATCAAGCGCGCTCGTAGCCTCATCGAAAATCAGAATTTTGGGATTTTTAATAAAAGCTCTGGCAATACCGATTCGCTGACGTTCACCGCCAGAAACTTTTATACCGCCTTCTCCGATAACAGTTTCAAGACCGTGCTTTTTTAACTTTGAAATAAATTCACCAAGAGATGCATCGTTAACTGCCTGTTTAAGGGCCTTTTCTGTAACTTTCCTGCCTTCAGGCAATCCAAAAAGAATGTTGTCGCGAATACTTCGGTCAAAGAGATCAATTCTTTGCTCGACATTGCCAATCTTTGAGCGTAGCCAGTTGAGATTCATTTCTTTAAGCGGAACTCCGTCAATTAGAATTTCGCCTTCGGTCGGATCGTAGTAACGACGCATGAGATTAACAATTGTTGATTTACCTGAACCTGAAACGCCGACAAAACCAACTTTGGCACCTGCCGGAATTTTGAAGCTGACTTTTGTGACTGCATGGTCTTCTTTTTCTTCTTTTTCTAGCTCATCGGGTTCTTCGTCAGATTGAGCAGAGCTACGGTATGGATACGCAAAACTGACACGCTTAAATTCAATCTCGCCCCCAAAAGGCTCAGCTTTTTTGCCATTATCATTCGGATCAATATCAGGAACAATGTCTAACAATTCATAGAATTTTTTGATCTCAACAATATTAAATAGAAACTGTCTCTGGCTATTCATGATTGATGTCAGATTTCCAAAAACTGCTGTGGTCCAGGCAAAAAGAGTGACAAACATGCCGGTCGAATGCTGTCCAATTAAAATTAAATACACTCCAAGCGCAAGACACACATATTGACCCAGAATAATTAGGGACTTGTGGTCGTAATAAGTTCGAACATAGGATAGCCAGGTTTTTCGATAGAAATCCAGGACTTCATGCCCGGACTTCTCGTAATTATCACCGGTCGCAGCTTCCTGACCTTCCGAAATTACCAAAGTTGCATTTCTATATAATTCTGACTGAAGTTTTGATTGTACTTGTCGTTTTTTTCGTAATTCGTCAATCTTCGGGAAATATTTTTTATTTCGGTAATACGATACCCAAATATACACAGTGACAAAAACCAATGCAATTGAGCCAATTCGCCAGTCAAAAATTGTCAAAAGAACAACTGCCGCCAATGCCTGTAAGCCATTTGGCAGAACCACATAGAGCATCGTGTACATAATTTGGGAAAGCGCATTTTGTCCTTTGTTAACAATGGACTGTTTTACCCCGGAGTGTTCATTGATGTGCTGACCGATTGAGTATTCAAAAATTCTCCGCAAAGATTTTACGGAAAAAGCCTGCTCAATATTATCGTCTAATTTACTGATTTCAATATTTTCCCTAATCCAGGACAATAGCCAGGACTGGAGAACGGTCAGAAAGAGCGCTCCGCCCAGTAAAGAAAAGGTCAGTCTCACGTTACCCGTTGTCACAGCATCAACGCTTCGTCCGAATAAATAAGGTGAGAGTAAGCCGATAACTTGTCCAACAAGCATAAGAGCAATAACAATCGAGAAATATTTCCAGAAGGGACGGAAGAAAAGGAGCGTGCGTTTGAAAAAACTTTTTTGCACTATGTTTTTTGTCTCGTACATAAATACTTGTCTATAATACTATGTAATTGCGATTTACAATATAATAAAAAAGCCCGGAAATTGATCCGGGCCCTGTAATTTATTTCTAAACCTATTTTAAGAACATATTCACTAGAACGCAACAACTTGATTCTTAATTAACTTCTGATATTCTGCGCAGCGTTCCTGTAATTGCGCATGGGTACCGACATCATCTATCGTCCCTTTCTTCATAACGATAATGCGATCAGCGTCAACAACAGTCGATAGACGGTGAGCAATGATAATAGTTGTTCTGCCTACGGACATTTTTTTCATAGCATCATGAACAATTTTCTCATTGTGAGCATCAAGCGCAGAGGTAGCTTCGTCAAAAATCAGAATTTTCGGATCTTTTATCAAGGCTCTTGCAATCGCAATCCTTTGAGATTCACCGCCAGAAAGTTTAATTCCTTTTTCGCCAACCATCGTGTCATAGCCATCTGAAAGATTTTCAATAAAGCCATCGATTGAAGCCATGGTCGTAACTTTCTTAAGTTCATCATCAGTGACGCGATGTGCATCTCCGTTGAGCCCAAAAAGAATATTCTCTCTAATGGTAAGATCAAGAACGGAAACATTTTGTTCAACATTTCCTAAATTTCTCCGATACCAGCTAAGATCAAGGTCCTTGAGCGGAACATCATCGATAAGAATTTGTCCTTGTTTCGGATCAAATGATCTGCGCAGCAAATTAACAAGAGTTGATTTTCCCGCACCTGATTCACCAACAATGCCAATTTTCTCATGGGGCATAATAGTGAATTGAATTTGCTTTATTGAATCTCTGTCAGTATCAGCATTTTCAGCTGAATCCTCTTTCGATCCATTTTTTGCCTTGTCGTTTCTTTTAGGATAAGAATGGGAGACATTTCTAAATTCAATTTTACCCTTAAAGTTAGTGATTTTTCTAGCCTTGGGCGAAATAGGTACATCAGTTTTAATCTCAAGCATTTCCAGATATTTTCTGACTCTGCCGAATAAAACCATAAATCTTCTCTGTTTTTGAGTGATCATTTCAATATTACCCACCGACTGCTGAATCCAGCTGACGAAAGCCACGAACATTCCTTTGGAAAATTGACCGTTGAAGATGAGGTAGACAGCAATCGCTATCCCCCCATAACGGGCAACACCGATAATAATTCTTAACAATCCAGACTGTGTCACATACGGAATCCAAATATTCTTAGCCATGGTATTCGTAATCACTTGTGATTCTTTCACCATTTCAGCAGCTTTATGTTCTTGCGCTTCAAGAATAATAAAGTCAATGTTGCGGTGGACTTCAGCCTGCATTTTAGATTGCTTTTTGTCTTCTTCCAGCCAATCCATGATTCTGCTACGGTATCCTAAATTTCTACGAACAGTTAGGTAGGCATACAGGGCAATGAGGCCAATGACCCAAATCCCAATTAATGGAGAAATGACTGTGATCAAAGCAATTGTTATAATCGTTTGAACCAGAATAGGTGTGATCTCAAATAAGGATTCACTTACAATCTGATCAATTGCATTTTGACCTTGCGTCATTGTGTACTGCTTTACTCCTGAATGTTGGCTGCGGTGCTGTCCAACAGATAATCCCAGTAATGTTTGCAATGAGAAATTGTTAAGAAAAACATCTGTATCAAATGTAATGTTTTTTGTCTCATAGCGATTACGAATAATTGTTAGCACGCACTGGATGAGAAACCAGACCCCAAAAGACATTCCAATGTAGCCAAAGGCGCTTTTGAGATTTGGTGCATCAATTATGCAAGCTAATAGATACGGTGCCAAAAGTGACAGTCCTTGCATAGCAAAAATCAGCACTAATACTACTTTGTAGTACTTCCAAAATGGTTTAAGAAACTTGAATAGTTTCAGAGTTATTTTTTCTTTCATTGTGAATGAGTTTTGCTTAAATTATATCATTTTATTGACAAAAGTCAAATATCAATTTTTTCTCAATCAATATCAAAATACCCCTTAATTTAAGGGGTATTTTAGAGTTTCTTAGGGTTTATTTGATCGCTGTAACTGTAAGCTTAGCAAAAGGCTGTCGGTGGCCATTTTGTTTGAGATAGCGGGCTTTGGCCTTGTATTTAACAACACGGACCTTCTGAGCGCGGCCGTTTTCTTTGAATTCAGCATGTACTGCAGCACCAGTGATATAAGGGGTACCGATTGTGCAACCGTCAGCATTTTCTACCAGAAGGACTTTGTCAAAAATCACAGTATCTCCTGCTTTGTGATCCCCTGCTAGTTTTTCAACCATAAGAGTATCGCCAGCCTGGACACGGTATTGTTTGCCACCAGTCATAATAACAGCAAATTCGCCGTTATCTTCGGTCTTTTTTGTGATTTTTTTTGCTGCCTTTTTGGGAGCTGTTTTCTTAACTGCCTTTTCTGCCATAATGTTGCTATTCTAAAGGTTTTTTGGAAAAAAGCAAGAGCGACTAAAAGCCTGCTGTTTATTCCTTTCCACTATCCGCGCAAGCATTTTCACTATATAATTGCAGCATGGTTTCAAAGTACAAGCACAAAAATCTCGTCTGGATCGATGTTGAGGGCCCGACCCGTGACGAGGTCATGCACCTTATGGAGGAATATACTCTGCCTGAGCTTGTCGGTGAGGAATTACTTGAAAAAAGTGTTCGCGGCAAAGTTGATCTGTATCCCCACTTCATATACATGGTTCTGCATTTCCCAGTTCTCGGTCGTTCACGTGATGGTGGCAGGTATGAGCAGGAAATTGACTTTATTATCGGTAAAGATTTTCTGATTACCGTTCACTATGAACCGATCGATCCATTGCATGAATTTTCGCGTGTTTTTGAAATCAAATCTATTCTCGACAAAAGACCGATGGGCGAACACGCCGGTTTTCTCATTTTCTACATTATGCGTGAGCTCTATAAGTATGCGGAGTCGGAGCTTTTGGAAATTGAAGATGATCTAAGAGTCATTGAAGAAGATATTTTTGAGGATAAAGAAGAAAAAATGGTGCGTGTTATTTCAAATGTTAATCGTAAGTTGCTCGACTTCAAACAGGCAATACGATTTCATGAACATGTTCTTGTTTCTTTGGAGTCAGCCGGTGTTCATTTGTACGGTGATAAGTTTAAACACTATCTTGAATCTATTACCGGAGAATATCGCCGTGTCGAAAGCATTCTGTCGAGCCACAAAGAAATTCTTGATGATCTCAAAACAACAAATGACGCTCTCCTCACTGCCAAGACAAATGAAACAATTAAGGTTCTTACTATTATTTCATTTATCATGCTGCCGCTGACGCTTATTACCGGAGTATTCGGCATGAATAGTACTTTTGTTTTTATTAATACGTATAGAGACTTTATGGTCGTACTCAGCGCTATGATTCTCACCGGCGTCGTCCTTATCACTTACTTTAAGCGCAAAAAATGGCTCTAGCCTTTTATAATACTCTCACTAAAAAAATAGAAGTTTTCAAACCTATCGAAGCAGCTCATGCCCGAATTTATCATTGCGGTCCGACTGTTTATAATTACGCCCATATCGGTAATTTGCGATCATATGTATTTGCTGATACCTTGCGACGTGCGCTTGAACTTTCAGGCTTTGCAGTTAAACAAGTAATTAATATTACTGATATCGGTCATTTGGCGAGCGACGCTGATGATGGCGATGACAAAATGGTAAAAGCTTTGCAGCGTGAAGGTAAACCAATGACACTGGAGGCCATGCGTGAAGTAGCAAATTTTTACAAAGATGCATATGTTGCTGATCTTAAAACTCTGCGCATTATGCTGCCGCAAGAAATGCCTTTTGCCAGTGACAACATTCCTGAGGATATTGAAATTATTGAGCGACTAGAGAAAAAGGGTTACGCCTATGTAACTAGTGATGGCATTTATTTTGATACGAAGAAAATGAAAGACTACGGCAAATTAACTGGACTTACGAAAGAGAAAGGAGAAGCAGCCGCAGAAAATACTAGTGCGCTGGAATCCCGCATTGGTGAAAATTCAGAGAAACATTCTCCGCGTGATTTTGCGCTTTGGAAATTTTCAAAAAAACACGACGGAGAAAATAATACTGAGAAAAACAGCGGCATCGGTTTTGAGTCACCATGGGGCGTCGGCTTCCCTGGTTGGCACATAGAGTGTTCGGCCATGTCGCGCAAATTTTTGGGTCAGCCTTTTGATATTCATACCGGCGGTATCGATCACATTCCTATTCACCATACCAATGAAATTGCTCAGTCAGAATGCGCATACGGAGAACCATTGGCTAATGTTTGGCTGCATAACGGCTTTCTCAATATAGACGGCGAAAAAGTTTCAAAGTCTTTGGGTAATGATATTTATCTTGCTGACGTAGTCAAAATTGCCCGGGCTGAAAGTTATCGCCTATGGCTTTTGATGGCTCATTACCGCTCGCCTATTAATTTTACCTATGATGCATTACGCGCCGCTGACACTGCTCTCACGACTTTGTATGAAGCGTTTATTGCTTTACCGAAGGCTGAAGTTGATCCTGACCCTACATATAAAACTTCTTTTATTGAAGCAGTTGAAAATGATCTCGATACATCGAAGGCTGTTGCTACTCTTTTTGCAGTTTTCAAAGACGAAGAACTTGATCCCGGCATAAAGCGAACAACTATTTTGTTTTTCGACAGAATACTTGGTTTAGGATTTTCTGAACTACCAGTCATTGAAGTACCTTCACATGTAAAATTACTGACACTTGAGCGTGATAAAGCTCGTATTGATAAGGATTTTGCCAAGGCTGATGAATTGAGAAAAGAAATAGAAAAAGAAGGCTTCACAGTCCGCGACAGTAAAGAAGGTTCACAAGTTGTGCCGGCCAGATTGTCGCCAGAGCCGGTGAAATAATTAGATAGTTATGGATAACTTCTCTGGTTTTTAAGTCTGGGATATATAATGACATCTTTTATATTTTTATAACCAAGTGCCCAAGTAACAAAACGTTCGATCCCTAGGCCAAAGCCACTTGTATTTTTATATCCTGTTATTTTTCTAAGATTTATATACCAATCGTATGACTCTGATTTAATATTTTGCCTTTTAAGTGATATAAGCATCTCGCTAACATTATCCTGTCTTTGCCCTGCTCCCAATACTTCCCCGCCAAATGATCCCTCTACTATTGGTGGTACAATCAAATCAGCATTTATTACCCTATTTTTTTTCAACGGGTCTGGCTTCTGATAAAACGGTGACATATCCCTTTCAAAACCTGTGATCCAAAATGGAACTTTTTGATTTAGTAAATGAGCAAGGATTATTTCACCATCTGGATCAATACAACGTCCAATTTTGTCTTTTCTAATATTTTTATTAAATCCATTTTTCTCTAATATTTCAATTGCTTCATCAAAAGTTATTTGTAAAAATTTCTTTTGTATAATTGTTTCTTGTAAGATTTTTTTGGTTAATACCGGGGACACAGAAATTTTTTCTATAATATTATTCATCAGAATTAGACTTTTGCAGATAGTTTTAAAATATTGTTCCGCTATTTCTATTACATTCTCAAGTGTTCCTACCATTTCAAATTCACAGTGAAAAAATTGATTAAGGTGTCTGCTGTCAGGATTTTCACCTCTTAGAGAAGGCATGTAGCAAAAAACTTTTTCAAAATTTTTTACCAATAAGGGTTCAAAGCCGAATTGAGCAGAATCAGTTAAGAATGCATTGTACCTTCCGAATTTAACAGGGAGTGCTGTTGAGTTTGAGCCATGTCCCAGCGGTGAAGAAATACTCTGTGTAATCATGAAGAGATCAATGTCAGTTGCGTTGCATACATCACTAAAATAGTAGTTTGAAGTAACTTTTATATAATGTCTTAGTACAAGAAGTGCTTTGTAATATGGATTTACAGAAATATCATAATAGTGAAGGGGCTCCGTCTCGTTCGGTCTCAAAATACCTTCAATTTTCTGAAATATTTTATCTGCAGCATTGATCTCTATAGTGATATGTTCGTTAATCATGCTTAGTGCTCTATAACTTTAATTTGAATTTTATCTACAGTAGGTGCGATTATGCTTATAGTTCCCCCAATTGGTAAAGTACCAAGTGGCATTGTGTGGCCAAAATTAAGATTAGCCATGATAGGGATACCGGATAATTCTTTTTTTGATTGAATAATCTTTTCAAGTAAATCCTTGGTCATTTTTGTCTTTTTCTGGAATCTTCCAATTAAAATTCCCTTCACTCCATTAAAATCAGGCTGATGGATAAACGACTGTAAAATTCTGTCAAATCTTTCAGGGTTAATCTCCTCATCTTCCTCGATAAGCAATATTGAGTCTTTTAATGATGGCCAGTATTGAGTACCCTGCAAAGCAGCAAGACATCTCGCATGACTTCCAACTGTTCTACCTATAGCCTCGCCTGGGTTTATAACCCAGTAACCCTCATTTGTAAGAAATTCCCTATTCTCTTGATCTAGGTACCACGCATCGTCACTCCATGTTTCAGAAGGTTTAAAATCATATGGTTCATCTGTCATACAACATTTAGTAAAATATTCAACAGAATAATCAAAACCTTTTTTGATTGCCCAACTTGAAAAATGCGGGCCAGTATAAGTAACCATGCTGGTTTTAGCAGTTATCGCATTTGCAATTGCTGTTATATCTGAAAACCCGCAGAGAATTTTCGGGTATTTTTTTATTAGTTCATAATCCACATAATCGAGTAGTTGATTTGAATTATATCCGCCAATAACAGTTAGCACCGCGTCTACCGTAGGGTCAGAGAAAGCTTCGTGTAGATCTTCAACCCTAGATTTAATCGGGGAAGAATTAAATTCATCTATTTCATTTACATTCTTTCCAAAACTTAATTTGAACCCGAACTTTTGTAAACTATCTATAGCCGCATCTATTGACTCTTTTGATAATATCGACATGCTTCTTGAAAGTGATATTACGCGGATATGTGAATTTTTATTTATTTTTTTAGGTATGATCATAGGTTATTTTAACTAATTATTTAGCGAGATTAGATTTAATAATATAATCTTCTTTACTTACTGGCATGTTGCTTTTCAGATAATATTCGTATTTTTCTAAAAAGTCAATTATTTCTTTGCCGACAGAAATTGAATCTTTATACTGGGTGGATTCGTACTTTTCTAAAACTGAGGAAAGTATATCAAGCGATACATTGCTCTTATTTCTAAAGTAGCTTAACAACTTTGTGTAGGTGCGCAAAAGTCTTTCTTGATTACTTCCGGCTCCTGGTCTCAAGTCTTCTCTGTATAAAGCCGTACTAACAATGATTGAATCTTCAAGTTTTCTTAAAATTCCATCAGGCATTACCGGCAAGCCTATTACAGGGTAAAAATCATTTACATGGCCAACTCTCATAACTTCTTTAAGCATTGTTGTCGTTCCCAAGGCAAGTTCTACACCGATAGGCAAGCCTTTTTCTTCAAGGAGAATGAGGTTACCGATATCTTTACACTCGTTGCTATCTACATTTGAAATTGCAAAATTAAAATTTCTACCATTAATTTCGGGTATCCCTATGTTGTGCCTATAATACAATTGCGGCTCAGAATCAACCTCAATTTGATCATCATCTAAAAAATTACGGCATACTGCCTTCAGATCAGTATCCTCAGAAGATACCTTTACCTTAATTCTCTTGCCTTCAATTTGTAGATCATCCTTTATAAAATTAATACCACTTTCAAATAACGTATTTATTTTTTCTGGTTTTACTAATGCGCCGAGACTGGTAAAGTGAGAACCCCATTTTGGTATATGTGAGTCTTCGAAGGCTGATTTAAGATTTTGTGTCCTAATACATTCTTGGTGCATATAAACACCCTCTTCTGGAATATTTTTGTCAATTAAAAATTCTTTTAGAACGCTTATATGTGAGCCGATAAACCTAACGGATGAGTCAATTTTAGAGCTTATTGGTACAGATGGAATTTCCCTATAGTTATTTCTGTTAAAGCTGGTATCAAAATCATTAACTAGATGCTCAACATAAGCTGGACCATCTTCTCGATGGAAAGTAATACCTTCATATTTTTTATCATTATTTAATCCGTTATGAAATTCAGAGGTAAAATTTTTCTCCATAAAATAAATTTATTTAATTTGACAAATAATGAATATCAAGAATTTCCTTTTTGGAAAAAGTTGTTCAGTCACTTTTCCCAGAGATTTAATGATCCACTTCGGGGTTTCAGTAATTAATGGGTTTCCAAAATATTTAACATCTATATGCTCTATGGTTCTATTTGTTACGCGAACAGCATTTTCTATTATTGGAATTAGTTTTTTGGCACTATACCTTTTTTCAGAGCCAAGCCGATATCCGGGAATAAACTTTAGGAACGGTAGCTTACTGAGAATTTTGGCTTTAATAATAGCCGGCGAACGAAAATTTGGTACTGCAATAGCAAGGCAGCCTTTGGTCGCCACTACCCTTACCATTTCTGTAAGCATTTTTTTGACACTTTCTGAATCATAGTGCTCCACAACCCCAATATTCCAGACCAGATTAAAACTTTTATCTTTGAATGGCATGTTAAAAATATTGCCTTCAACATACTTTATATTTTGGGCATGAAACTTTTCAGCTAAAAATTGTGCGTAATTGAGTGCCTCTATTGATATATCAAGAAATGTTCTATCGTAATCTGCTCCAAGAAGTATCGATGCTTTTCCTGACCCGCTTCCAGCTTCAAGTATTTTTGGGTCTTCAAATTTAGAGATTAGTGTTTTAAAATATAGAACTATATCCATATAATATAATTCCCACCAATATGAAGAATACTTCTTAAATTCGTGACTTCCTTTTTGTAATTCTTTTAAAAAAATATTACTCCAGTTTTCATTTTCTTCTTCGATTATTTTTGATATTTCTTTGGAATATTTCATAAACAACAACGGGGGTTATTTCAGTGCCATCTTAACCGTAAACGTTGCACCCTGGCCAACACCCGGTGAATCAGCTGAAATCTTGGCTTTGTGCGCTTCTACAATTTGTTTTACCAGGTAAAGTCCAAGCCCTGAGCCGCCGGCATTCATTTTTTCGCCTTCGCCGCGATTAAATTTGCCGAATAGTTTTTCCTTGGTTTGAGGGGACATACCGATGCCCGAATCAGTAATTGAAATCACGGCTTCACTTCCCTCTTTTTTAATTGAGAGCTTAACAAAACCTTTTTCAGTGTATTTAATTGAATTATCGAGCAGATTGAGCACAACCTGGCGAAACTTTACCGGATCGGCATTAACCATGCATGGCTTGGCGCTATCATGATCATAGCTAAGCTCCAGACCTTTACTTTTAGCAGTCAGGGAAAATTCATTGTAGAGGGCCGATGTAATGAGTTCGAGATCAACATCCTGAAATGCATATTGCATCCCGCCCTGCTCAATTTTAGCCACATCAAGCAGGTCTTCAACAACATTAGCCAAGTTGAGACTGGACTGGAAAATACGGCTAATTGGTTCGTGCTGAGTTTCAGTAATTGCACCGTATGAATTTTCAAGAAGCATTGAAGTATAACCTTTAATGGCCGTAATCGGGCTACGTAATTGGTGAGAAGCCAGCGAGAGAAATTCTGTCTTAAGTTTATCGAGACTTTTTAGTTTTTCATTGGCATCCTGGAGGGCCTTATACAAATAGGCCTTATCAAGTGCCACCGCTACAACGTCCGTCACGCTTTTAATAGCTTCTTTTTCATGTTCAGAAAGCGAATTATAGTCACGATTGAAACCGAACAAGAGAACACCGATAATTTTATTCTGCGTTATAAGCGGAAAAGCTAAAATGGTCTTGATGTTAGCCGCTTCGCGTATTATGTCGAGCTTTTCAGTAGGAATAAATCCGCTCCAGACATCGGCAATATTATTTGTTAGAGCTGAAGCTTTGTATTGGATTAGTTTTTCAAAAAATGGCTGTTTAGATGCTGCAGTAATAGTAGCGTCCTTAAAGTGAAAACCGACCTGGTCAAGAGCGGCAAATAAACGATCTGATTTTGAAAAGTGGAGCGGCTCAAGCGAATCTGCTTTCTCGTTAAAAACAAAAATACCCGCTATTTCAAGGTTAAGATCTTTTCTGACGGCATCGGAAACATCATTGGCGAGCGTGATAGGATCAAGTTCAAGCAAGCTAATCTGATACAGTTTCCTCAAAAGAGACAACGTCTTGTTGACGATGGCCAGTTCGAGATTGTGTTTGTAGACTTCTTCGTTTATCTGTCGCAGACGATCCTCACTGTTTGATTCAACTGGTTCTTTTGATGCGGCAGGATTTTTTAATTCTGGTTGAGTGTTATCAGTGTCAGGCATGTTCAGTTTTATGCAAGACTAGCCGGCACTTGTTCTCTTGGTAATTCTGCAAGCAAATCCTGTACTGCCTCCTTGCACACTTCGCGTGAAGCCCGCCCAAAAAGACGCTCATACTGGGCGACGAGTCTGTTGACGGTCTCTTTTTCATCGCCGTTAAGTGTGATCTCTCCGCCTCGCTGGTTGATAACTGAAAGCCCCTGAACTTTTTTGGCCTCATCCCAAGCAATAGGCCCAATAATGAGTTCCTGTTCTCTGATTATTCTTATTCCTATTTTGGAGAAGATTGACATAATATTATGACTCAATTACTTTCTGGAATGTTAAACCTAGTATGACGAGCGAGATAGATGTGGCAAAGTATGAACAGGCGTAGAGAAAATCACCGTATCCGCCGTTTATCCAGGTCCCACTACTAGCTTGATACAAAAAGTTAAAATCTGCAACATACTGGAGCACCAGGGCCAGTAAAATTAAAAGTATTGGTTTTCTCATTATTCCTCCCAAAAAATTTCTTGAGGCAAATAGAGCTGTTAGCGCCAAAGAAACGTATACAGCATCGCCAAGTGGATACCCGAAGTCGAGGAATATTCTAAGCGGGCTGGACTCATCAAAACTATATCCTTTTAGAAAAAAGAGGTACGAAGCAATAACCAATATTAAAGGTATGATTATTGCTAAAATTTTTTTACCTGAGGATTTCTGGAGACTTAGGCGTACCCCGCTGGCCCTACCTAGCAAAACCAAAGCATAGCTATAAAATATTATACTAACAAAGAACCCTATATCTGCAATTGACGGATACGGGATTTCAACTTGAGTTACTAAGTTATAGAAGCTAAACGTACTTTGCCCGAAGACTTGTGCCAAAAGACCGAAAGAGAAAAAGATTATGGATTTTCCCATAACACTCTTGAATCCTCCCCAGGATTTTGCTACCACTAATCCGCCGATTGCACCCATGAGCGCAATAATTTGATATGAGGCCGCCCAGTTAAGATGTTGGCCCAAGTTTTCATTTGTGGAAAACTGGAGAACAAGCCACCAAACTGTCGCTGCAATGAACAAAAAGATTGTCAGGTTTTCGAATAAACGAGCTTTCCTAAAAAATGCTATGTTTTTTTCCATTGCTGTAATTATAGTACTTGTAGAAATAAAGACAATACACTAGTTATGTTTATATTTTATTATATACTTCCTAAGGAAAAAAGAAGGCCTGAACAGTGTTTTCGCCTGCCGTAGGCTTGGAATCCCTAAATCTTGTTCGAAATTAAGGTATTTTCTGCCCAGTGCATGTAGTACCTTTGCAGTTTCCTGCATAAGGTAGGCGTATATACCCGTATAGGCATCATCAGCCTTTACGACATGGGACATAACATACTCTTCATCTGTTAATTCGTTAATAGAAAATGCGACCAATTTGTGATCAACAAACACTCCTGTCGAAACAGTTTCAAATTGATTCCATGCCAAAAAAAATCTTTCAATGACCACAATCTCCTCATGCGAAGCATAATGTTCATCTTTTTGTGTCTTAGAATCAACCCAGGTCTTATAAAGGTTTATAATTTTCTGTTGGGTTTCTGGATCACCAAGAGAAAGAGTTTTTACTGTAGCTTCAGGATATTTTCTCAAAAAACGATGGATCATTCCCCTCTTCGATTCAAATGCATGGCCCTTAAAATTTTTTAGCTCTTCGAGATCATATATATAATCAAAATTATCCCTGTCTTCATCAACAGTAAAGATATTCCTGTCTATGCCCTCGGTATATCTTTCGAGAATTAGTTTTACTTCAGGCTCAATTTTTTCTTGCAATGATAGGTCAAGAAGGCTGCTCAATGTTTCATTAGTTTTATTCGTACCAAGATAGGTATAGAATGGTTCGCCTGTTACATAATTGATAAATCTAATTATGTAATTTTCATGCAATTGAGAGATTTGCATGGAATCCTGAACATCCCACGACCATGTACCGGCAAAATTAAAATCAGATGAGCAGGGTGAGATTTTTTTTGTAAATTTCTCGACCTCTTTATGGTCAGATAGTTCTAATTTTTTAAACGCTGGAAACGCCGGGATCATAATTAATCGACTATTTCTGCGCGAAAGTTTTGGTAGCCGTCTCCGAAAACATATTCAATTTCAATTTTTAATTTTTCTCCTGCTACTACTGCTTTACCGTTAATAGGAATAAGCATTGGAGCATTCAATGCTTCGGTATTTTCTAGGGTAATATCGTCTGTTAGAATTGACATACTTGTGAGACAAATGCTGTTTACGAATCCATCTTGGGTAGCCTCTAGTTCCAAGGTGACTTTAGTTTTTTCATCATTAATTTTGTTAAAAACAATTGAGTTTAATAGAACTTTATTTGAAACTCTCTTTAGTTTTAATACTTTCCAGTCATGCCATTTCCAGAGATGAATAATCATATTCATGGAAAAATTATCGTAGAGTGAAAAATTTGCCTCCATGAGTTCGACATATGTATCCTGCCTTTGCGGAATAACGGTTGTTTCAGCGTCTATCACACCACTTTTATGCAAGTTGTTTATTGCCTGAACTTGGTGCTCATCCACCATTCCTGTGGTTAGCATTTCGGCAATTACAACATTAATTTTTCCTTTCTCCTGAAGAGAAAGGATTCGTGCATCTTGGACAATAAGTTCGATCTGATTTTCAAATCCGTTTGAATTAAAATTTTTCTTAGCTATCGAAGCAATAAAAGGATCAAATTCGACTGCAAAAACTTTCTTTGCTTTAGAGCGGGCAGCCAAAATAGCCATGATTCCTGAACCAGTTCCGAGGTCTAAAACAGTATCATTTTCTTTGATTGTTTGCTCAATTGCTTTAGAGAAAGCGTTTGTTCTTTCTTCATCAACAAGGCATTGTCCGACGAAGTCTATCGAGCTAAAAGCTTTATCGTTATCTGTCATAATTTATTATACCTTTAAAATATAGCCTATTTTGGCTAAAACTCAAAATTGAATAGGTTAGTATCTTTTTTAATAAACTGCTAAAAGAATAGCCCCGCCAGCCATTAAAACTATGGCTACAATTTTAAATATGAGACTTCTACCTGAAAGATCTTCGTAAATGTACTTTGGGAGGAACTTTGTTCCGATAATACCTATCATAAGTACATAAAATCCCTGGACAGCCTTAAGCGCCGTTACAGAAACTACAGCTATCCTGAGTGAAGCATACGATACGGCGAGTGTTGCCAGAACATTTAGGACTTCAGCGAGTATGTAGACCTTCCAAACCGCTCTTGTATTACTTTTCAACATAACTTTAAACTCCTTACGAAATGAAGGGGCTACAAAAAAAACTATCACGGTAGTTAGTCCCATTCCTACGTACATCCATAAGGAAGAAATAAAGAATTCGCTTATTCCAATTGTAGTAAATGATTCAATTTCGATTGTAGATTTTTTGAAGAATACCAGGCCGAGAGAAATAATTAGAGTAGCGATAAGCATATATCCTGCTTCTTTTCTGAAAGCTAATTTCTTTTTTGGATTATATGACAAGAGTGCTCCTCCAAAAAGAATAAAACCCAGGGCGACTAATTTTGGTAAAGCCAATATTTCACTTAGGAAAATTACCCCTAAAATGTAAGAGAAGAATCCAATAAATTGGAAAAGTGGTGCAACACTTGAAGCATCTCCTCCTTCGAGCGCTTTATAGTAGAAGTAGACCCAGGAAACCTGGAATACTCCGGTCAGTAGTAGCATCCCAATATTTTCAATTGGCAGGAATACCGAGTATCCGCTAACTGTTAGACAAATAAAAATAATAAGAGAGATAATAAACGAGAAAAATCCAAAGAACATCCACGCCGATTTCGATGTTGCAACCTTAGTTACCAAAAACTTATCAATGAAATTGACTATGGCATATAGAAGCGGAGCAATAAATGCTGCGAGAATGATCGGATTCATATTATTTTATATTTTCCATCGGATACCTTGTCCCTCGCATAATAAAATTGGTTTCCATATCTTGTAGTCCAAATATGTCTTTCATATATGATGTAACAAATTCCTGGTCCAGACCGTTACGACAAGTATATACATCGGCACTGACAAAACCGCGCTTAGGAAAAGTATGAATTGAAATATGGCTCTCCGCTATCACAACAAAGCCGCTCCAGCCGCCGGGATCTTTGATACCATTGTCGGGCGCAGAATAAACTACAGGCTCTGAAAGAGTCTTCATGCCAAGTTTCTCAGGAAGTTCTTGAAGTGCTTTTAAAACAACTTCCTTGTCGTTCAGTTTTTGATAATCTCCCCCGTAGCCGTCAATAGTGAGATGTTCACCGAAGTTAGTGGTTTGCATAAGCTATATACTATCACTTTTGACTTTACTTGTGATTCTTAATCTCACTTTCTAATAGATTTGCAAATTCAGAAAGATCAATCTTACTACTTTCACCCTGGCGTTTTTCAACAGTTAGGATATTGGATTCCTTTTCCTTGTCGCCTATTACTACGATGTAGGGCACTTTTTCTGTTTTTGCCTGACGGATACGCTTGCCAAAAGTTTCTTTGGAGGCATCGACTTCAGCACGAATGTCGAGTGATCGCAGATGCTTGCTGACGCTTTCAGCATATTCAGTATGACTTGTACTGATTGGAATAATCACCACCTGAACCGGAGAAAGCCACAGCGGAAATGCACCGGCAAAATGCTCAACAAGAATACCGATAAAACGTTCAAGGGATCCGTAAATGACACGGTGAACGACTACCGGAGTCTTTTTCTTGCCATCCTTATCTGTATATTCCAGATTAAACCGGCGAGGCTGTTGGAAATCTAATTGCATAGTTCCCATTTGCCAGTCACGTCCGAGAGCATCTTTCATGACAATGTCGATCTTGGGGCCATAGAAAGCACCATCGCCTTCGGCTACTTCAAACATTTTACCTGAGCGATCCAGAACTTTCTTCAGGGTTTCTTCAGCCTTATTCCATGTTTCAATATCACCCATGTAGGCTTCCGGACGAGTACCCAGTCGGAAAGAATATTCCAAGCCGAAAATACTATAGAAATCTTTGCAGATAGCCATAATACTTTCGTATTCTGATTCAATCATATCTTCAGTTATAAAGTTATGTGAATCATCCTGCTGGAAAGACCGGCAACGCAATAGGCCATTGAGTGTGCCTGAGCGCTCATAGCGATGCAGACGATCTGTATCAGATAATCGCAGTGGCAGGTCTTTGTAGCTGATCTGCATGGACTTGAAGACAATCATTGCATTCGGGCAGTTCATCGGTTTGATACCATGAATCTCGCCTTCACCCATATCGGCAATAAACATATCATCTTGATAGTGATCCCAGTGTCCTGACATCTTCCATAACTCAGCTTTATTGACAAGCGGGCTCATTATTTCCTGATAGCCCAATCGGGCATGTTCCTTGCGCCAGTAGTTTTCAAGCTCACGGTACACAATCAGACCCTTCGGCAGCCAGTACGGCATACCCGGAGCTGTTTCGTGGAACATGTAAAGTCCAAGCTCACGGCCGAGTTTTTTATGGTCGCGCTTCTCAGCTTCTTCACGAAGATGAATGTAGTTCTGTAATTCTTCCGGACTTTCAAATGCCAGTCCGTATACACGGGTAAGCATTTTATTTTTCTCATCTCCCCGCCAGTATGCGCCTGCCAATCGGTCAAGTTTAAATGAGTCAGGATGAATTGATGACATATCATCAACATGTCCGCCTCTGCAAAGATCGACAAAGTTTCCGGACTGATAGAAAGTGATTACGCTATTGTCTTTTACAATGCCGTCAATCAATTCAATCTTATACTCATTTCCGCCGTATTTTCCTCTGGCTTTGTCTTCGGGAACCTCTTCTTTGGAGAAACTATTCCAGGTCGGAAGCATTTCCTTCATTTTTGATTCGATTTTAGGTAAATCTAATTCTGTGATTTTTTTATCACCCAAATCAACATCATAATAGAATCCGTTATCAATAGCAGGACCAATAGCAAGTTTTGCCTTAGGGTAAAGCTCAATGACTGCCGCACCGAGCAAATGGGCCAATGAATGGCGCAAATGATCGAGGTGTGTTTTGTTTTTTTCTTCTTGGTTTTCCATATTTTTATGAGTAGTCAACTGACATGCCTACTAGAAAATAATTATTATGTAATAATTCTAAAAATGCAAGTTATTTTTTAGCAGCCCCGGCAATATCTCTTTTGCCCTTTCAATAATTCTCTCTCCAATCTCACCCCAGTCAAAATATTTTTTGTAATCATCTATATCAATAAGCTTAATTTCTGTAATATCACCGGCTGGATCGGCAATAAATTGGCCTTTCGGTTTAACAATGGCTACGTAACGCAGTTGGTAAAAATATGAGCCGTCGCGGTTATCAATTACTTTTTGATACCCAATCGGTAAACAAGACAGCATTTCCATATTTGATTCTTCTGCTATTTCCCGCTTAAGTGTTTCTTCAAGCATTTCTCCTTTTTCTATGGTACCTCCGACTAGTCCCCAATGATTCTTTTTGCCATGCATTACAATAACAATTTTATTTTCCCAGAAACAAACAGCGTAAGTCTGTCTACATTGATCGTAAGGTAGCTGGTCAAAGGAATCAGCATCTTCGTATTTAAATGTGTATGCAACACCTGAGTATCCTAGATATTGTGAGGTAATTTTCATATTAGATCCCCTCTCCCCTCAATTCCTCCATAATTTTTTTAGCTTTGCTTGAAAGTTTCTGAGGTAATTCTATATCGAGCTTTACCAAGAAATCACCACGGGAATGTTTGCCGGTCGGTACGCCTTTATTTTTTATACGCAATATTTCACCAAAAGTAGCGCCTGCAGGAATAGAAATTTCGACTGGGCCATCCAAAGTTTCAACTTTGTAGTCAGCACCAAGCAGCGCATCAGAAAGACGAATTGAAAGCGGGCTTGAAAGGTTAGAGCCTTCGCGAGCAATGGTTTTGTGTTTTTCAACACGGACCTTGATATAGAGATCTCCAGTAGTACCGTGCGGAACAGCTTCTCCCATACCAGACAAGCGAATCATTTCGCCATTTTCAATACCCGCCGGAATAACAACTTCAATTCTTTCTTCTTTTCTTTGCACACCAAGGCCGCGGCAGGTTGGGCAGGGTTCCTTTGGTACTTTGCCGGCACCATGACATTTTGAACATTCCTGAACTGCAGTAAATGAACCAAGGATTGAACGCTTTGTTTCGCGAACCTGACCCTTACCATTACATTTGTCACAAGTAATTGTCTCAGTACCCGGCTTTGCGCCGTTACCATGACATGTCTGGCAGGTTGAAGTTTTATTGATCACCAGCATTCGTGTTGAACCAAAAATTGATTCGACAAAAGGAATAGCGATTTCAGTTGAAATATCGCTGCCGCGTGGTTTGCCACGACGGCCACTCATACCCCCTCCAAAAAATTCAGAAAAAATATCGCCGATATCAAACTCCTGCCCGCCACCGTTTTGGAAACCGGAAAAATCGAAGCCGCCAAAACCTGCCGGATCAAAACCACCCTGCTGGCCGAATCCACCCTGGCCAAAACCCTGACCGTCAAATGTTTGTCCGTACGTATCATATTGTGCGCGCTTTTTTTCATCAGAAAGAATTTGGTAAGCTTCGTTCACTTCCTTAAACTTGTCAGCATTGCCGTCTTTTTTATCAGGATGGTATTTATGAGCCATTTTGTGAAAAGCTTTTTTTATTTCATCTTTTGAGGCGCCTTTAGGAACGCCAAGGGTTTCGTAATAGTCTTTTTTCATAAGTTTTTTTGTATAGTCATTTATACCATTTTTTTCCTTAGTAAACAAGGAATTTGAGCTTGGTATATAAGGGTTTTTTAGATTTTATACTCCTTTATATTTTTACTCCTTCTTTCCGGAGTAAGGCAAGTTTAGCTTGCGTGCCTGGTTTCTTGCCTCGCAAACCATTGTAGCCACCCATCTTACCGTCGCTTCTAATAACTCGGTGACAAGGCACGCCTTTGTTGCTATTTGATTTCATAATAGAACCGACTACACGTGCAGCATTTGGACTGCCGGCTTTGGCGGCCACTGCAGCATAGGTCATTGTTTTACCTTTTGGGATGTTGCGAACTATTGCGATAACTTTTTCTTTAAAATTATTTTTAGAATTCATGAGCCTTTCCGTGTTCCAAATTAACAAATTTCATATTAGTTACATTATTTTCAAAAACTCGGAAATGAACCATCCTACCAAAATCTGAAAGAACAGCGTCATGTACAGGAACAGCAAATTCAGCTTTTGATTCTCTGGCGAATTTTATGGCTTCTTTAATGGCCAGCCACGGTGCAGCAATTGGAACTGCCAGAACCTTTACTTCCCTTTCAGGCAGGGTAAATGCATCACCCGGGTAAAAAAGTTGCGGGGCTCCATCTTTGATACCAAAAAAATAACCTGTATTCATAACTCGGCCAAAGGCCTCAAAAACTTCGGCATGAATTGTGCCCTTGCCTTCGAGCTCAAGATTCTTAATATCTGTTTTTTGGCCGTCTTCAACAATAGTCGTTTTAATATTTTCTGCTTCACACAATTTTGCGACCGCGCTATTTGTCACAACAATAGCGTTTGGATTTTGTTTCAAAACTGCATGCAGAGAAGGTACATGGAAATGATCAACGTGTTCATGTGTGATGACGATTGCATCGAGATTTCCAACTTCTTCAAAACCATTTGAAAAACTGCCCGGATCAGTCATGATTCGAACATCGTCAATTTCTATCAAAAGGGCGCAGTGGCCATATTTGGTGATTTTCATATGTACATTATAGCAGTTTCTTTTTAATTTTTTGAGTTATGCTAGGCTGACTTATAGTGTATGGACCAGTTTTTGATCCACTCACAAACTTGATTTATAAGATTGTGGCTGGGCAGTAAAATAGCATTTTTTTACATCTTCTTAGCGCCCTTTGACAAAAGCATAATAATCTTATATAGTATAGTAAACACGAACCTTAAAAATCCATACAATGACACAGATTAGACTTTCAAAAAACCACCTTGCTCTCCGCAAGGCGGGGATTCAGGGTTTAGCAGAACCAGCAAATCTTACTGAAGCAGTAATGCTGATTAAGAGCTGGCTAGGCAAAAGAAAAGCCAGCTTTTACGGGCTTCGGCTCATTCTGGACAAACCCAATGCTCTTGAAACAGACATTGCTTACCACATCAGTGATGCAATTCGCTCAGTAACTGGCGACGAGCAAATTGCTTTATGGAATAGTTGTAATCGCGAACTCAAATCGCAAATTCTTATTCCTAATGACACACTCGACACCGAACTATTTCGGATGCTTGGCTTGCCTTGCTCAGAAATAGTCCGTTCGTACCTCAACAAGTTTGCCTTCCCGGCGCCAATAGACTCTCCCTATTCTACTCACTACACCGATTATGATTATGATTCTGGTGAAAGATTAGTAGAAATACTGAAGGGTCTATCAACAATGGAAGCACTTGAACTTGTTAACACGACTGACCTTAGAATTTTCTATCTTGTCGCAGTCGAGGAAATTCAATATTTCGTTGAAACAGATCCGGAAGAAGGACGTCCCCTCTTTTGCGCATTCGATTATGGCGATCAGGTACCAATGAGGACTCCGTTCCTGTTTTGGATGCAGTCGACCTGCCCGATGCGTTTCTGGGAACTAGTAGACGAGCTCAAAAACCGTAATTGGGATGAGCTTCGTTCAATGTTTTACGAAGTTTTCTACAGAACAAACCGTCCTGTTACAGGCCGGCAAAATGAAATCATTGATAACCCTAGCGAGCAGTATCTTGATGATTTGCTCCGCGACAAAGACAACGACTACTGATGGAAAAAACAAAAAAACCTAAGACCAAAATTCTGGCCACGAGTACAGACATTGTCCCAGCCTACCTTTATACTCAGTATAAAAAGAAAAAGGAGAAGGAAGTGGCGCGAGAAGTTATACGCATTGCTCAATTCTATGGGAAATTCCTCATGCAGAAACGGATGCAAGCCGAA